>NZ_JBSWYJ010000003.1:0-324725 GCF_056161045.1 Flammeovirga sp. AWQ4_249 | reverse complement strand
TGGTTATATTATTATTTACGTAGTAAAAAAGGGGATGATTATTTTTTTCATCCCCTTTTGTGAAATATCTTATTTCATGATAGTTTTTATTGATAATGACTTGTTTTTAATCCATAAAAACAAATTATGACAGTCTACTACCGATTTTTGATAAAAGTATAAGTTCATGTATTCGTTAGATTTAGTAATCAAACTTAATTCTAATAGATTTTATTATCCATGAAACCTTTATTTCTCATACTTACCCTTTTACTTGCTATTAATACTTGGGCTCAGGAACATAATAATTCAGAAAAGAATCCTTTTCTGTCAGATTCGAATTGGCCTATTGGACATACAAATACTGGACAAACTAATGCGGTGGAAACAAAAGGTCCGGAAGGAAGAACAAGACAACTTCGTGAAGATGAAATCCAATATCATGATTTAGGACAGTTCCAATTAGGACAAGTTATTTCTGGACAATATGAAAATGGAAGAAGAGCAATTTGGTGTAATGGCTCAAATTTCGTGGCTAAGTTAGACTATGACACTTATAATATTATATCTCTATTAAGAATATCTAATACAGTTGATCATTCTGGGAAACATGAGCTTTTCTTAGATAAAATGGATAGTGATATTAAGTTGAAAGAGAAAGTAGGTTATGCCTTGAAAAATGGTTTTGTAGGAGATATGTCCTCTGTATATATCATGATGAACAGTCATAATCAATTTGTAGGTGCAGTCCCTAGAGGAATTAGAGTTTATGGTGATGTAGAAGAAGGAAATATTGATTCAGGAATTAAAATCATAGGTGAATATACTTTACCCGATAATATCAAAGGAGAAGTTACGGGAATGAATATGAGTTATGATGGGAAAATGATTATCATAACAAGTGAAGGTTTTTTAGTAGCTATTAATGACCAATTAGAATTAGTTTCTTCCATTTTATTACAAGGGAAAGAAGAGTTTGATCGTTCAAAGAAGGTTACTTTCGTGAGAAATAGTATTGCTATTGATAAAGATGGAGGTATTTATGCTGTTTCTATTAATCATATGCACAAAGTGGTTTGGGATGGTAAAAGATTATCTCAATCTACAGAAGATGGAGCATGGATTGCTGAATATCCAAATAATTTTGGTTTAGGATCTGGATCAACGCCTGCACTGATGGGTTTTGGTGAAGGAAAAGATCAGTTTGTTGTGATTACTGATGGTGATAAAGTAATGAATATGACTTTGTTTTGGCGAAATGAAATTCCAGAAGATTGGAAAGGAATCAAAGGTTTAGACGATAGAATTGCAGGATCAAAAGCAGTAACATTTGGTTATGAAGATGCAAAGTATGTTCAGCAAGAACAAGGCGTAACGATTCATAACTATGGAATGATTGTCGTCAATAATATCCCAGAGAATGTTCCAATAGGTATTGAACAAGAAGCTAAAAAAGATCCCAGAGTGATGTGGGCTTTTATGGGGTATATGAATGGCCAAACGGAATTCGCTCCTTTAGGCGTTGAAAAGATGATTTGGAATACTAAGACAAGAACTTTAGAAACCGCTTGGGTGAATAGTGAAGTATCAGATCCTACATGTGTACCGTTTGTGTCATTAGATAATAATATGTTTTACACAATTGGGTCTAGAGATAATAAATTTACTTTTGAAGCAATTGATGCGAATACAGGTGAATCAGTCTTCCATTATAAAATTGGTGGAGCAAGATATAATGGTTTTTATTCAGCACCTACCATAGATGAAGAAGGTAGAATTTTATATGGATCTACTTGGGGAGTAGTTCGAATTACCCCTAAACCTAAAACAATTATTCCAACAAAAACAGCAAAAAGATAAATAGAAAATTCTCATTAGAAACTAATATATATTAGGCTTGAAATAGTCATTAAAGACAAGTTTTTTACTTGTCTTTTTTATTGTGTAAAGAATACATTTATTAAAATAGTTATATTAATGAAGTGTAATTTATACATAAATGAATAATCCATTGAATTCTGTAAATAATTAAAATGTAAATATTTATTTCTTTATTTTTATGAAATAAAAGTAATTATTTTTTGAAAAACTGCATTTTGGCAGAATATATTTTGAAGTAAAATTTTATATTCGCATTACAACAAACAAAAGGACTAATATAAAATTACTACAATGAAAAAATTAACATTACTACTGTTTACAGTGATATTAAGCTTACTATCATTTCATACTTTCGCAAATGACTTGTCTTATACACTCACTGTAAAAAAATCTATCATTAAGATCGACTTCGAAAGCTTTACTACTACAGAAGATCACGTTGAGTTGGAAGTATTAAGTCTAGATGGGGAACAACTACTTTCTCATAAATTGAGTGTTGTTGCCAAAGCAAATACTGAATTTGATGTATCTTCTTTGGAAAAAGGAAGCTATCAATTCAGAATGAAGTTTGAAAATAGAATACTTCAAAAAGAGTTCAAACTATCTAAGTCTAAGAGAATCTCTATGAGAGGTTATATTTTAAAACAACATGATAGAGGATTAGTAATAGAAATGAATGGTAAAAATTTTAAGATTCAAACTACTAATCGTCTTAAAGGAAATATAGATTTAACGTTCACTTCATTAGATGGATCCGAAAAACTATTATACGAAGGAACGTTCTTATCAGGAATTAATGCGATCACGAACATTGATCTGACAAAATTAGGAGCATCTCATTTTAAGATGAGTTATAAAGAACAAGGTATAACTTATACTGAAAGGTTTCTAATGTATTAATAAAAAAGGCTGATTCATCACTTGAATTAGCCTTTTTTATTCTAGTAACCTGCTGCTTGACCGTCTTTACGACTTTCGCTAGCACCATGAAATACTTTTTGCAAATCATCCCAAAGAATTGCTTGATAGCCACCATAGGCTCCTCTGACGAAACCTACTTTATGTCCTCTATCCATTAATCCTCTGATGGTTTCATATGATATTCCAGATTCTACTCGAATCATCCCTTTATTGGTTGTAGTCTCTCCTATAGGTGAGGCTCCTCCTGTATGATCCCATCTTGGTGCATCTCCAGCTTCTTGAAGATTCATCCCAAAATCAATTAAGTTCATGACAATTTGAGTATGCCCTTGCGGTTGGAAATCTCCACCCATTACACCAAAGGATACATAAGGTTTTCCATCTTTTGTAATAAAGGCAGGGATAATCGTATGAAAAGGTCTTTTACCTGGTTCATATGTATTGGCTTGCCCTTCTTTTAGAGAGAATAATTCACCTCTATCTTGTAGCATAAAACCTAATTTTGGAGGAACCATTCCAGACCCCATTCCTCTATAATTACTTTGGATCAATGAAATCATATTTCCTTCCTTATCTGCCACAGTCATATAGATTGTTTCTCCTGCACTTATTTGGCCTGCTTCGTATGTTGAAGCTTTGTCCGTAATAAGCTTTCTTCTTTCTTCTGCATATTTTTCAGATAATAAAGTCTCTACTGGAACTTTATAGAAATCCATATCAGCATAATATTTTGCTCTATCCTCAAAGGCTAATTTCTTAGCTTCCGTAAATAGGTGAAGATGTTCTGCACTACCGAATGCAATTTTTGAAAAGTCATAACCTTCAAGTATTTCTAACATTTGTAATGCTGCAATACCTTGTCCGTTGGGAGGTAATTCCCAAACATCATAACCTCTGTAATTTATTGAAACAGGATCTAACCATTCAGAATGATGATTTGCTAAGTCTTTTTTAGATAAGAAACCACCTTGGTCTTGAATAAATTTACTTATTGTTTTGGCGATATCTCCTTTATAAAATGCATCTCTACCACCATATGCAATTTTTTTATAAGTACTAGCTAGATATGGGTTTTTATAAATCTCACCTTCATTGGGAAGTTTTCCATTATTTTGGGCAATGTAAGTATCTTCAATATTAGGAAAACCTCTGTCCAAATATCTTGGTACAGATTTTTGAATATACCAGGCGATGAGTTCAGTCAATGGAAAACCACTTTCAGCGTAATTGATTGCAGGTTGTAATAGTTCAGACATATCTTTTGAACCAAACTTTTTGTGTAACTCAAACCATCCATCTACAGTTCCAGGAACACTAACAGGTAACGGACCTAAAGCTGGAATTTTGCTCATGTTATTTTCTTTAAAATAAGATAGTTTTAGGTTTTGAGGAGAGCGACCACTACCATTTAATGCGTAAAGTTTTTTTGTTTTTGCATCCCAAACAATCGCAAAAATATCTCCTCCAATACCACAGCCAGTCGGTTCCATAAGACCTAATGTTGCATTGGCTGCTATGGCTGCATCAATAGCATTTCCTCCTTTTTTTAAAATATCAAGGCCGACTTGTGTTGCTAAAGGATGTGAAGTTGCGACCATACCATTTTGACCCAAAACTTCAGATCTTGTAGCAAATGTTTTACCTGTAACTCTGTCTTGAGCTGATGAGAATTCATTGATAAAAATGAAAAATGTCAAACAAAATAGAAGTCTGACTGTTTTGATTGAAAGTTGCTTGTTCATACTTGAATTGAATTGATAATAAAAGTTTGACTTTAAGTTAATTATACTCTTTAATGAAGTTAAAAATTTTATTTATTAAATTAAAATTATGACTATGAGAGGCAATGTTTTTTAATTATATAAATATGCTAACGTATTATTTATATTTAAATAAAACCAATTAACCTAAAACATGAAGAACAAGTTATTAATACTATTGTTTATCATAACAGGATTATTTTATGAGAATGCTTTTGCTCAAAAAAGTATGTTTGATGAGGATTCAGTTACTGCTTTAACAGAAATTGTTATTTCACCTTCTTTTTTAGCAACACAAGTTACTCCTGTGACCTATGAAAACTTACTCGTTTCAGATATATCTTTTAAGAATGTAGGGCAAGAACCTTCTTTTTTACTAAGTGAAAGCCCTTCTATGACTGTATACTCAGATGGAGGAGGTATGCAGGGATATACTTATTTTAGGATGAGAGGTATAGATCAATCTCGTATTAATATGACATTGGATGGTGTTCCTTTAAATGAACCTGAAGATCAAGGTTTTTATTTTGCCAATTTTGGAGACTTCATGAATTCAATTAGTTCTTTACAAATTCAAAGAGGTGTTGGGACTACAAAAAATGGTACGGCAAGTTATGGTGGTAGTATTCAATTTTCATCAGTGAATTTACATGATCCACAATATGCAAAAGTAGAATTAGGTTATGGTTCTTTCAATTCTTATAGAGTAGCAGGAGAATATAATTCAGGAGTAAAAGACGATAAAGGTATTTATGTAAGATTATCAGGATTAGGCTCTGACAATTATAAATATGATGCAGATAATCGATCTTTTTCAGGTTATGTAAGTGCAGGTTTATTCAAAGAAAAATATGATTTACGCTTTACAACTTTTGCAGGAAATCAACGCAATGGTTTAGCATGGGCAGGTGTAAGTCAAGAACTTATAGACCAAGACCCGAGAACAAATGCAAATGTCAACGAAAGAGATAATTTTACACAAACTTTTTCTCAATTATCTCATAAATGGAGTATTTCTGATATCTTTACCTTAAGTACTAGTGTATTTTACAGTTATGTAGATGGTAACTATGATTATAATTGGTTGGGTTACGATTCAAACCCAGATACATTAGATAATTATGCTTTACGTTCTAATTTTATAGGCTTCTTCAGTAATTACACTTTAGAAACGGATAATTTGGAATGGACAACAGGTGTTTTATTAGATTGGTATGCTAGAGACCATAACGGAACGAATAATTATGATCCATCTCTTTTTTACACAAACACAGGCTATAAAAATGAAGCTTCTGTTTTTACAAAAGCAACTTATGGTATTGGAAACCTTTATCTTTTTGTTGATTTGCAATACCGATATGCCTCTTTTGATTATGATGGAAGTGTAGCTTTTGATAAACTCGAGTGGAATTTCTTTAATCCAAAAGGTGGTGTGACCTATGCAACAGATATGGGCCTTGAATTCTATTATTCAATAGGTAGAACCGGTCGTGAACCTACAAGAACAGATATGTTTGGTGGTTATGATAATCTAGCAGCAGATTCTACTGGCGCTCCTTTAATTGGTGGTACTGATCCTGAATACGTGGTAGATCAAGAATTAGGTATTCGTGTCAATAAAAATAAGTGGAAAGGTTCATTGAATGGTTTCTATATGGATTTCCAAAATGAATATATCCTACAAGGGCCATTGGGACCAAATGGTCTTCCAATAACTGGAAATGTAGAATCTAGCTTTAGAGCTGGAGCAGAATTGGATGTTACATTTACATTAAATGATCAATGGTCTTTCAGAAATACTACTTCTTATAATTATACGCAAGTAGAAGATCAAGGAGTGAAATTCCATCATATTCTAACTCCTGAATGGATCATGAATCAAGATATACTTTATAAATTAAAGAAATTTGAAATTGGTGTGACTTTAAGATATCAATCAGAGTCATATATTGATAATGCAAATGAATATACAATTGATGGCTATTTCTTACTGAATGCAAGAGCTAGTTATATCATTAATGAGCATGTACAATTGTCGGTATTAGGTAATAATTTAACGAATGCTGAGTATTATAATTATGGTTATGTGGATACTTGGGATAATAATACCAATAAATATTTAGTGACAGCTCCAATCAATTTTTATGGAAGTGTAGCTATTACTTTCTAATCAGCTTTAAGTATTTGTAAGGCCTTTTGAACACGTTCTTCCAAGGTTCCTGAGATGAGATAAAATGTTAGATAATTTTCTTGGAGTTCTTTTTTATAGAGCTCCAAGAAATATTTTCTATCTTCAATTGAAGGATTTTCTCTTTGTGGATCGTATTCCCATGGAATATCAATGTCTAATAAAAAGATAAAGTCAAAATTTTGCTTTTTGATAGAATCAAGGATCCAAGAATCGCATTTCCCAAATTTATCTTCAGACCAAACTTTCAGTACTTCTAACCCAGTGTCACAAAAGAGAAAACGATTACTTTTTGCTAGTGCTTCATTTTGAAGACCAAATTGCTTTTGACCAATAATTTTTAAATCTTGATAGGTATATTTTCGTTGAATTTGATCAAGATAATCTCTTGCATATTCATCAATCCAATTTGCATTAAGTACTTCTGCCAATTTTTTACAAAGTGTACTTTTTCCTGTGGATTCAGGACCTGTAATCAGTATTTTTTTAGGCTTTAGCATATTCTTTTGCATAATCTTTTCTCCATTGTATTAATCCCCAAATTGCTAAAAGTGTATATGCAAAAAACAATACAGCAGTTAAAGTAAATCCTCTTGAATAGTATAAATAGATTGAAATACTGTCAATAATGATCCAATAGGCCCAATTTGAAACCACTTTTCGAGTAACTAAATAAGTGGCAATAATACTGAACACTGTTGTAAGTGAATCTAAGAAAGGTAAAGCAGCATCCGTAAATTTCACGAGACCACTTCCTAAACCATAAATCCCTAATGCCCCAAGACCTATTAATAATCCATGACTTTTTAAAGACCATTCAGTAAGTGGAAGTTCATGATTATTTTTTCCATATTTCCATTGATAGAAACCATAAATATTCATGATCATATAAAATACTTGCAACCCTGATTCAGCATATAAATTTGCATCAATACAAATGTAAAAATACAAGCTTACAGATACGACAGCTGCAGCCCAACACCAAATATTTTCTTTAATAGCTAATACAGTATAGGAAATACTGAATATGACAGCAATAATTTCTATCCAACTCATGTGGGAATATAATCGGTTAAATACTTTATTTAAGATAAGGATAAAAAGTACTAATGCATAAGAAGTTTTTTCAAATCTTCATCTGTGTGTAATTGATCCAATAAAGTAGATATTTGTTGTGCTTTATTCATCTCAGAAACAACGATATTATTAGCTTCACGATCAATACCACTTCCCGATTTTCCAACAAATAATTGATAGATATATTGTTCTTTGGGTCCACCAATAATTTCATCCTTTTCTTCTTCAAGGTCTTCTAATTGTTTTTCAAAAAGGGTAATTAATTTTTCTGTTTCTTCAACCTTAAATGTGATTTTCTCATCTTTAAAATGAAGGCTATATAAATCAAGGAGGGTGGAAATGTCATCTTTATTTTTTGCTTCTGTAATCACTGACATTAAAGAGTGTCTTTCCTCTTTTTCTTTTTCATCCACACTTAAGTCAGGATGGAATTTTTTAGCAAGTTTTTTATATAATGCATGAACAGAAGTAAAATTGATTTGTGTTTTTTCTTTTACCTCAAAATTTTCTTCAGCTTTTGCTCTTAATTTTTCTTGTTGTTTTTTTAGTAAAAAAGGAGCTACTTTTTCATCAAATAAAGTTTGAATTAAAGTAGTATCTTCTACCATTGATTCCCATTCTTCTTTGGTGAAAAAACGTTCAACATCTTCTAATTTTGACATTAAAAACAACTGCTTTTGGACAAAATCATTTGCTTCCTTTCTTTTTTGCGATTTAGTATTCTTTGAACTTGAATTTTCAGAAACCATTTGAAAATCAGCAATTAGTTGATCAAATTTTAATGTTTTAGCAAACGGAGAATGTAAGCCTTCTACAAGGTGATACTGTACTACTTGCTGATAAATAGTATGTTGATTGGAGGTGAATTTTATCTCTTTACCTAAGAATAATATACGTTCTACAAAAGCATGTAAAATAGTAAACCGATCCAAACTTACCTTTTCAATTTCTTTATGATAAACATTAAGCATACGTTGTATCTCTGGAACTAAAGCTTTATTTCTTCTTTTTTTCTTTTGAATATCAAACCATAGTTTCGTTAATTTATCCTCAGGTGTTTTAGTCTTTTTCTTAGGTTTTTCTTTTATGATTTTAGAAAATGAAATTAATTTCATGCTTTGTGATTATTTTATGGCAAATAAGATAGACCAAACCCTTGGGTAAGCTCAAATCAATTTCAAAATTAGAAATTACTTCTTTTACATGACAATAAATGAAGATAAAATAGTCAATATTGATCATAATATTGAAACCTCATTTCCAGATAAAATAGCAGATTTGATCGGAACAACTTTCGATGGTAAAAGAGTTTATTCAAAATCAGAATATGGAGAAATTTCATATCGATTTTTTACGCTATTAAATGATTTAAAGGTAATTGTTCATGATTGTAGTATTGAAAAAGAAGTTGGTGTAAGGCATCTTCCAAAAGAGGACAGTGACTTTATCTATATCATGCTTTTGAAATCAGGTAATATCACACATATTTATGAATCAGATTCAAAAATTGAAATCTTTGGACCTAAAAAACAAAGAGGAGTAATGATTTCAAATCTTCGAAAACCTGTGATTAATTATGGTCATATTGGTGCTGTTTCTCAGTGGGTAACTATCATAGTAAAAAAGCGATTACTAAATAATTATTTCGGAGATCAGTTTGATAAAGTAAAAGAGATCATCAACAATAGTGAACCTTGGATTTTTTACGAAAATCTAAATTATGAAATTGCTACAGCGTTAGATAAAATCTTCATGACAGAAAGAAGTCGTATTTCTTATAAGTCAGTTATCTACAGTCAGATTATCTTAATCTTGGGACAAATATTTGAATTTTTGGGAGAAAGAAATGCTCAAGATGTTAAAAGCTTAAATTCCTATGATACAGAACGACTTTTTGAAATAAGAGAATTTATTTCAAAAGATTTATCGAACCCTCCTTCTTTGGAAATAATTTGTGATGAATTTGGGATTAGTAGGTCTAAATTAATACGAGATTTTAAAGCCGAATTTGGAAAACCAGTATACCAATTTTATTCTCAACTAAGAATGGATGAGGGTAGAAGTATGTTAGTGAATCAAAATATGACAGTTACCGAAGTTTCTCAAGCATTAGGTTTTAAAGGTATTTCTAAATTTTCAGACGCTTTCAAAAAGCATTTTGGAATGTCTCCTAAAGTAATGCTTGAACTAAATAACGAATAAATGATAGCATTAACAGGAGCTACAGGTCATTTGGGATATGTGATTCACCGCTATCTCCTTAAAGATAATATTGAGCATAAAGTTCTCTTAAGAAAACAAACAAACAGAATAAACAACGTTGCAAAAATTTATGGTGACCTTTCTGATGATAAAGCATTAAAACAACTCGTAGAAAACACTGAGACAGTCATTCATAGTGCAGGTATTATTTATCCGAAATATGGGGAAAATAAACAAGTATATTACATTAATTTTGAATGTTCAAAACGTCTTTTCCAATATTCTAAAGAAGCAGGAGTAAAGCATTTTATATTTATCAGTTCCATTCATAGTATGGAAGTTCCTGATGGAAATATTTTTGATGAAAAAGCTCCATTAGTGACAGATCAAAATAAAAGTTATGATTTTTCTAAAGCTGAAATGGAACGCTTTTTAGCTGAACAAGAAGGGATTAAAATTACGATTTTGAATCCGACATCTATCATAGGTGGAGGGGATTTTTACTTTAATGGATTCAATCAACTATTTCAATTATTAGAAAAAAATCGTGTACCTATGTTGACAAGTGGTGGTTATGATGTAATTGATGTCAAAGATGTGGCAAAAAGTTGTATTTTTGCGGCACAATATCAAATTGAAGGAAAATTTATATTAGGTAATACCTATTTCAAAATACAAGATATTGCAAAATTTTACGGAAATGTAGCGAAAAAGTTAATAACTCCTCTTAAGTTATCAACACAAGCCATGAAAATGTTAGCAACTTTTACTGACTTTGTGGACGGATTTTCCAAAAAACCATTACCGACCAACTCATATTCAATTAATACACTTTTAGAGCTAAAAAATTCTATTTCGCATCAAAAAGCTGTGGATAAACTCAATTTTAAGCCGAAAGTTATTCACAATTCTTTACAAGATATTCACAAATGGATCTTAAATGAAGAGTTTATCGCGGATTGAATTAATGTTTATTCACATTTTTGTTTATCTAAAAGTGATTAACTACCTCATTTTCTTTATATTATACTAATTTTACTAACATTGTTCAATACTAGTTATTCACATTTGTAATATTTTAAGTTGCTCATTTATAGTTGATTAAAGTATTACAGTTTACATAAATAAGAATTCTACAATTTTAAATACCTATTATTCTAAAAACTTCTATTTACTTTGACATCAGAAAAATCAATAATATCATGAATTTACAAGAAGAGATTCGTCAAAAATTAGAAAACAGAAGTATAGCCAATGGTGCGTTAGGTGATCTTGAAGAATTAGCAAAACAGATTGCTTTGATTCAACAAACTTCTACCCCTGAACTGATGCAACCTAAATTACTTTTGTTCGCAGCAGATCATGGTATTTCTAATGAAAAAATCAGTTGTTTATCTTCTACAAAAGATATGGTCAATAAAGTTCTTGACGGACGGTCAGGTATTAATGCGCTAATTGATTCTTCTGACTTATCATTGCATGTAATTGATTGTGGCGTAAACGGAAAGCTTATCTCATCATCTAAATTGATAGATGCTAAAATAAAAGGAGGATCAGCCCATATGATGCAAGCTTCGGCACTGTCACCTGATGATATTTCTAATTGTTTTGATCAAGCAAAGCGTTTATTTCAATCAAAGGAAATAAAGGACAGTAATTGTATTGGTTTTGGTGATATTGGAGTTGGAAATAGTGCCGCAGGAGCGTTAATTTTGTCTACTTTGTATCAACTAAGACTTGATGAATGCATTGGTAAAGGTTCGGGTATTGATTTAGAAACTTTCAAAAAGAAGTATACATTATTAGAAAGTATCTTGAATAGTTACCAGCAACTTCCTACTTCGCCTATCGCTATATTAAGTGCATTCGGAGGATTTGAAATTGGTGTAATGATGGCTTCAATGTTAGAAGCTTTTATGCAAAATAAGCTCATGATCATAGATGGTTTTATACCAACGGTTGCTTTTGCTTTAGCACAAAAAATGGAACCTAGGTTAAAAAGAAATGCCATTTTCAGTCAATTATCAGATGAAAAAGGTCATGGTATTTTATTAGAAAAATTGGAGACAAAACCTATCTTAAATTTAGGTTTGAGACAAGGTGAAGGTGTAGGAGTGGCATTAGCATATCCAATTATTAAAAGTGCAACACGTCTTCTTTCATAAAAATTGAAGTACAAAATTTCTTATTTATATATTTTAGAGGTGAATTAATTGCATCTTTGTATGCTTTACTTTTACATCTAAAAAAGTAAGTCTATATTATTTATTAGAATAAATAGCATTCATTTTGGCAGAGGAGATTTTAACAAAAGAGCAATTTGAAACGTTGTTTAGAGAGCAATATCCAAAACTATGTGCTTTTGCAAATACGTTTTTAAAAGATATTCAAGCCTCTGAAGATGTAGTTCATGATGTCCTTTTCAAATTATGGGAAAATCGAGAAACCCTAAACATTGATATTTCATTAGAGGCCTACCTTTTTCGAGCAGTACGCAATAAAGCATTGAATGTAATTCGACACATTGATGTAAAAGAACAATACAAAGTACATAATGAGAATGTACTCCAATCATCTTCAGAAGAATCTTCCGATACTATGGAAGCAGCTGAATTGGATTTTAAAATCAAAGAAAGTGTTGCTAGTATGCCTGCCAAAAGAAAAGAAATTTTTGAGTTATCCAGGTTTGAAGGTTTAAAATATTCAGAGATTTCAAAACAACTGAATATCAGTGTAAAAACAGTAGAAAATCAAATGTCTTCTGCTTTAAAATACCTTAGAAAAGAGCTTTCTGGTTTCTTATCAATCCTTATTTTCATTTTTTTTAAAATTTTTTAATTAGAGAATAGGGGTAAACAAATTATCAAGTGTCATATCAGTGATTATGGAGCATAATAATATAAATATAGATGAAGTTTTATTGACGAAATATCTTCTCCATGAAGCAAATGAAGAGGAAATACGAACAGTAGAACAGTGGATTAAGGAGAGTGATGAGAATAAATCTACTTTTGAATCTTTTCAAAAAGTATGGAAAGCTTCTGAACAGGCTTTTATACCTGAAGTTACTGTTGATGTAGATGAAGCTTGGCATAAAATGAATAATGCTATTCTCCAAGAAGATACGACTAAAGTTGTACAGTTTACGCCTTGGAAGAGGATTGCTAGTGCTGTTGCTGCAGTCTTGATTATTGCTATTGGGATTAAATTCTATAGAACAAATCAACAAATTGAAGAAGTATCATCAGTTGAAGTATTTAAAGTAGATATTCCAAAATTGGAAACTTTAAATGACGGTTCAGAAATCATGATGAATGCTAATGCAACACTTGCTGTAGAATCTTTTCAAGGAAATACTAGAGAGGTAACTTTGGAAGGTGAGGCTTATTTTGAAATTGCTCATGATGAATCAAAACCATTTATTGTACATACTTCAAAAGGTGATATTACAGTATTAGGAACAAAGTTTAATGTAAAAACTACGAAAGAGGATGTCGTGGTGACTGTTACAGAAGGCTTGGTCAAATTATCTTCTACTCAAAAAGGAGATACACAATATGTTTTATTAGAAAAAAATACGGAAGGTGCTATAAGCAAAAATAGTTATGCCCCAGAAAAAATAGCGACGAAGAATTTCAATAATCTTTTTTGGAAAACAGGAGCATTGAATTTCCATAATGATCAATTTTCGGATGTTATTGAAACTTTAGAAAATGCCTATGAAGTAAAAATTACTGTTGAAAATGAAAACTTGAATCATAAACAGTTAACAGTAGATTTTCATAAAAATAGTATTGAAGAAGTGTTCGAAATTCTTCAGGCTACCTTTAAAATACAAGTGCAAAAAGTAGGAGACAAAACCTACATCATAGAATAATGAGACTAATTAATTTCTTGCTTATCTTTTTTGTATTATGCTTATCATTTCCAACTTATGGGAATAATAATGCAGGAGGTGATATGCTTGAGCGTATTATCAATATAAACATAAAAAAGCAACCTTTAGAATTTGCTCTGGATGAAATAAAAGCTCAAGGTGGTTTTTCTTTTTCTTACAATCCCTCCATTTTAGATTTATCAAAAACCGTTTCTTTTAAAGGTCAAAATGTAACTGTGAGAGCTGTTTTAACAAGCATTTTAGGTTATCATTATGAATTTAAGCAAATAGGTACGCACATCATTATCCGAGAGGCTTTGACTTTAACAATCAAGCCCATAGATCAAAGAAAAAGAAAGACAAGGGCTGAATTAATGCGTCTGAAAGACAATATTCTTTTGAAGGGTCGAGTGATTGATGGAGAAACGGGAATTGGGTTACGATATGTTGTTGTATATGATGAAACAGAGAAAGTTATAACACTTACTGACAGTCTGGGCAATTACTCTTTAGAAGTCCCTTTAGAGCGAATGCAAAAAGGTGTCTATTTCAGAAATAGAGGGTTTTATGATACGATGGTTCAGTTTAACCCTGATAAGAATCAAAATGAAATTACATACAATGTAGCAATGACGCCAAGAAATGAAGATGCTCATCCTGTTGATGCAGATCTAGCGCTTCAGTCACAAAATATTAATCAACTAAAAATTGTAAAGCGATTTGTTCCGAAGAAAGTAGATATTATTTCTAATAGTATTGAATATGTGGAGTTTAGAACAGGTCAAATTACATTTATTCCGTTTTTAAGTAATACAAACTTTTTAGGAGGTAGTTACAAAAATCGTTTGTCTCTCAATGTATTAATGGGCTATTCTGCCGGAGTAGAAAATGGTGTAGAAATAGGAAGTTTGGCGAATATCAACCGTTTTGATATGAAAGGTTTTCAAGTGGGAGGTCTGACAAATATCGTCGGAGGTTATACAACAGGTTTTCAAGTAGCAGGCGTAGTCAATCATAATATGAGAAGAGTTTATGGTTTTCAAGCAGCTGGTGTCACTAATATTGTAGTTGATTCTGTGATGGGAATGCAGGTTGCCGGGATAAATAATGTCGTCTTAGAAAATGTGAAAGGTTTTCAGGTGAGTGGCGTAGTCAATACAACCAAAACAGCTGTAAAAGGACTTCAAGTAAGTAGCATTTATAATTATAGTAAAACTGTAAAGGGAGGACAGATAAGTGGGATTTACAATACGACTCCAGAAGATGTAAAAGGATTGCAATTATCTGGAATTGGAAACTATGCCAATGAAATTGTAGGTGCTCAGATTTCAAGTATTTTTAATCAGGTTAACGGTATAAGTAAGGGAGTACAAATTGCTGCTTTAGTAAACGTGGCCAATGAACAAAAAGGTGTTCAAATTGGTCTTTTCAATTATGCTAAGATCGGAAAGAAAGGTGTGCCAATTGGACTTTTCAATTACTATGTTGATGGATATCATTCACTGGAATATTATATTGATGAATTTGCTTATGTCAACTTCGCTTTTCGAATGGGTAGTAGAAAATTATATACTTATTATACGTTAGGAACAAGTTATGGTATACCTAATTTATTACCAGAATTTGATGGTGTAGGCTATGGTTTTGGATTTGGTACCATGCCTTTTAAAAGGATGTCAATTGAAGTAGGTTTCCAATCTAATAATAATTTTAAGGAGGATGTACAAGATTATCATTACTTCAAATCAAGCATCATGTATATTCAACCAATTTGGAAAGGCATTTCTATAAACTTAGGGCCAACATTTAACTATACAGCAGAACTCTTTGGTGAAAAAGAAAATGCTGAAAAAATTACTCCTCCTTCATTTTATTACAAGGAAACAGATAGAGGTCCATTTTGGATAAGTGGAAAAATTGGTATTACTTATACTTGGTAAAGGTAAAGATATAGTAACGAATGACTGAGCAACAACAAATCTTTGAATTCATTGGATGGGGGTGGATAGCAATTGCCATCATTACTTTTTGTGTATTATTTTTTGCTAAAGTAATCGCTCCTTTTGGTCGACATACAAGGACAGATTGGGGACCTTTAATTCCTAATTCTTGGGGATGGTTTTTTATGGAAATTATATCAGTGATAGGTCTCTGGATAGGTTTTCTTATTGTTGAAAAACAAGAAATGCATTATCCTACTCTCATAGGAATGGCAGCGTGGACTATTCATTATATTAATAGAACATTTATATTTCCTTTTAGAATGCCCAATAAGAAAAAGAAAATGCCTATTGTAATCATGTTTTCTGCAATCTTTTTTAATTCCATAAATGGGACATTAAATGGCTATTTCTTAGGAAATGAGTGGTATTATTTTTCACTTCCTCTTTTCATTATTGGCTGTTTTTTCTTTGTTATTGGGATGTATATCAATATAAAATCAGACAATATTCTTTTGAATTTAAGAAAACCTGGAGAAACTCATTATGTAATTCCTAAAGGTTTTTTATTCAACAAAGTAAGTACCCCTAATTTGTTTGGTGAAATCGTCGAATGGACTGGATTTGTATTGATGGTACCAAATGTTGCAAGCCTTAGTTTTTTAGTTTGGACTTTAGCCAATTTAGTACCGAGAGCAAGGGATCATCATGAATGGTATATTAATACATTTGAGAATTACCCTCATAAAAAGATACTATTTCCTGGACTTTGGTAGTGATTACTCTACTTCTTCAAGATTTGCCGTTTTGTGGTATAAGATATTGACCAAAGAATGTATCTTGAAATCAATATTTTCCATATTTTTTTGAACAATCTTCAGCGATGCTTCCACTTCAGTATCACTACTCTTTGAACATTTCGTTTTCAATAATTCCAGAATGCCTAATGAAGTTGTTACCTCACCTCTAATGTCGTGTGAAATAAAATTAAGTGCATCATTTAAACGACTATGATTATATTTCATATCAGAGATATACGCATAAGTATCAGATTCATCATTATAGATATTTAAGATGATATCTTCTCCTATTTTTTTGATTTTATTCGCTCTGAAAATTACCTGACCTGATGGTGTTTCATAAGTAGTAAATGGTAAAATGACGTCTTTTCCTGTATGAAAAACATTTTCTAAATGATCTATTAATCCATATGATTCAAATTCTGGATAAATATCAAGTATAGGAGAATTGATAAAAGAGATATCAAAGTTGTCAATATCAGTACCAATTTTATTAATGTAGTAAAAAACGTAGTGTTTTGGAGCAAGTCTTTTGTATGCAACTACGCCCAAATTAAAATTGTCATAAGGTGTAAGTAAGTCGTATTCCATAGTCTAATAAATTGTCTTAGGCCTGTATAAAGTAGATGTTAATCACAATAGGTATTTGAAGATAAATAATAGAAAAGTGATATAATATATTGGAATTATATAATAAATAAAAATTTCACGTAAGAAAATTCGATAAATAATAGAATTATTATTTAGCTATCGTAAGGATGAAATTATTTTTTTACTTGTATAGAACATTATTATGTAAATGTTAATAGTGTTGAAAATGAGTATGTTAAAATTTATATTAGTGTAATAGAGAGTAATGAATTACGTTATTTATATGTAACTTTGATTACAAGCAAATTAATTGTGTACTTTAAATATTCTAACTAAAATGAAACAAACTCTTATCGGAGTAGTGCTATTACTATGTACTATATCTTCTAATCTATTTGCTCAAAAAGCAGGTGAAAAAGCCATGAAAATCAAAATGTTGGAAACACCTCTTCAAATTTTGAGCGGTCATGCTGTACCTTATGATCTTGTTTACGGTCGTAAGAATCATAAGGAATTAATGCCACCTCAATACATTGTTAAAGATGTATCAGCGAAGCCAAATGCGGCTATCAAAATGATGTTTGAACAGATTGATATTGTCGATTTAAAGAACTATTCAGGTTTCTCATCCAACAATCAAGTCTTGAACTTACTTTCTGGAAGTATCCCTAAAAATAGCTTCCATGGTTATGATTATATTCTTGAAATTTCGGGTGCTAAATACATCAAAGAAGCAGATGTAAGAAGAAATGAATACAAACAAGGTGATTCTGTTGTTATCGATTATACACCTTATGCAAAAGCTGTAATTGAAGTAAAATATACATTCAAACATGTAGATGGGACAGTATTATTTGAAAGAGATTATACTGGAAAAAAACAATTGATTCAATCTGCTAATCTTTCTGGGATTTCATACAAGAGAAAGGAAAGTGCAGAGAAAATTAGAAAAGAAAAAGGTGCTTCAAAGTTGAAATCATTAAATGATAAATTAAAATGGGACTTTGAAAAGAAATTGGAAGCAGACTTGAATAGTCAATTTGGTTATGCTTGTAAAGACTATGAATTTGAAATTGCAGCAGGTAAAGGGAAAAAATTTGATTACTCTGCATCTGAGAAAATTCAAGAAGAACTAAGCGAAATTTTTAAAGAGAATAAGAAAAAATGCTATTTAACAAATAAGGACGAATTCTATGAGGCACTAAAACCTATTCAAGAGAAATTTAAAGAAGGTATTTCAATATGGGAAGGTTTAATAGCTGAACATAAAGCAGGATCTAAAAAAGATAAAGTTTCAGACAAAAATGTAGCGTATTTTCATACCAATATTGCTGTGGCTTACCTTTTCTTAGAAGAGTTTGACAAAGCGTCAGAACACGTTGAATTAGCAGCAAAGTTCAAATCTCATAATAAGAAATTTATTCCATCATTAAGATGGGCGATTAAGAATTTTAAAGCGAGAAAGAACCCAACACTTATCAATAATACTTTTCCTGAAAAATCAATTGAACAATTTTATGCTGTTGATATAAGTGAATTGAAAAGACCTGAAGGAGCAGAAAGTGCTACAGCTTCATTATCAACAAATATGATTTTTGATTATACTAATTTTAATGCAAATCAAGATTTAGCTGTACGTTATGAAAAAGTAACGAATGAATCTGATATTACTCAATATCATATTATGATTAAAAACAATGCTAATATTCCAGTATTGGTACCCAATGGATTTAAAACAAATAAAGCCGGTGTATTAACACAGAGTTTAATTAGTAAGAAAGGAGAAAATTCTACGGAAAAAGTGAAAGAATTTTCATGTGGTGTTGGGTCTGCCGTACGAATAGTTGAGAAAAACTATTTTATTCTTTTGCCAAATGAAGAAGTAAAATTAACACAAGTAAATCAACCTAAAGTAAAAGAGACAGGTGATTACGTCATTAATATATATCTGAGAGTAGATCCTAGCTTAACAAAACAAGATTGGTTTGGTAATGACAATACAAGAAAAGTCAGCCTACAATCTATATACCTAAATAAAGCGATTGAGATTGAGGATCATCTTGAAGCTCAAGCTCAATAAGCTAAACTATTATATCATTTAGATGAAATCTAAAATGCTACTTGTGGGGCTTATTATAGCCTCACAATCTCTTTTTGCACAATCTTCAAAGCAATGGAATATCATAGGTGAAGGCTTTACTTATCTTGATGGTAAATACAAAGATGAAAAAATCAAAGCAGGACCAAGAGTATTACATATGAGACGTAATTTTGATGGTTCAATCTACGTCAACAGTAATAAGTCATTTTACATGCTTGATGGAAATAAACTTCAACTTATTAGTACTCAGAATCCAATAGGGTTACATAAAGAGAGAATCAAAAAGTTTTACGGAATATCAGAATTTCCTGATTATGATAACTTCTATAAGGTTAAATCATACGGTAATGATGATCTAGATAAAAAAGGAAATGTCTATGTACCCTTTGATGGAGGTGTAAATATCATTAATAATTTAGAAACTACTTTTGTTCCTTTTCCTGATGAATTTAGCCATCATTGGAAAATTCAAAATATTGTAGGATTAGAGGAAGGTTTCGTAGCCAGACTTTTTCTCAGAAATCCTAAAGAACCTTATTCAGGAAGAGGAGAATTTAGATTTGTCTATTACAATGGTGCTAAATTCGATATTTACAAATTACCAAAAGCTCCTGGTCAGCATGATAAAAATCCATTAATGGCTTATGCTAAAGAACAAGAGTATTCGGTAGGTGATATCTTTAAGGATACAAAAGGAAATGTCTGGGTTGCTGGATATCGCAAAGTCTTTTTATTCAAAGATGGAAAGCTGGAAGAGCAATTTTCTGTGAGGGAAGATGATAAAAAAGAAAGAAAAATTGGTCAATTTGCTGTCAATAATAATGGAAAGGCACTAGTAGAATATGGTACTTCAGAGTTCTTGATATTAAATGTGAGAAATGGTAATGAAGAATTGGTTTTAAATAAATCGAAAACTGTAATTACTGGAGGGAAAGTAACTAATGCAAAAACAGTTGAAATTGAAATAGACAAAGAGGGCCGTTTTGTAATCGCAACATCATTATACAAAACAGATTATGTAAAAGATAGAGATCTGGATGCAGATGTAGTGAAAGATACATTCGTTGCTCCAGGTGCCCTAGTATTCTTTGACTATCCTAACTTTGATAATTTTGAGAAGCCTTTTAAAATTCTGAATTCAACAAATGATCCTGCTGAAGAATTCATGAACTCTTTTGGACAATCCCGTTTAATGGATGATTTTGGAAATACTTTCATTTTATCTGTAGATGGTGAAACGATCACTAAAGTTGACAAAGAAGGCAGCATGAAAAAATATGATGTAGGAGAGCTTACAAAGAAAGCAGGCTACAAGTATGAAGATTATAAAATCTATCCTAAAAATTGGTCTATCGACAAGAAAACAGGTGCTTTATATTTTAATACGCAAAGTAGAGTATATACATTCAAGATGAATCTTGATGAGACATTTGAACAATTTACTTTTGTGCTAGATAAAAAACTTGGTGGTAAAACCATCAAAAATTTGGCTTATGATAATGCTTCAAATGCTATGTGGTTGTCAACAAGTAAAGGTTTTACATACTACCCAATGAGTGGGGAAGGAATCAAGTATTTTACCAAAAAAGAGACTGGTTTAGCTACAGGATGGGGTTTGTTGGATTTTACAATTGATGAAAAAAGCGTTTTATGGGTAAGTACTAAAAAAGGATTAGGTGAATTTACAAAAGAAGGTTTTAAAGTACATCAAGGTAAGGAAAAACAAGAGATTTCTAACTTTGTAATTCGAGACATCAATGATAAAATGATTTTTGTTGGCTCTCATGCAGCTTATCAAATGATAGATGGAAAACCTGTTGAAGTCGTATCCTTTAGTAAATTAAGAGAAGCACTTGAGGAAAAATATCCAAAAGAATTTATTACTGCTTCTATCATGAAAGCATGTTTTGATAAAGAAAATCAATTTTGGGCAGCTATTTCAGACAATAAAATAGTTCATTTTGATGGAGAAAAGTGGAATGTTTATGATCCTAAGAAATTCTACACTTCAGATAAAATCTATGATTTATATCGTGATCATCAAGATAGAGTTGTGATCAATTTGGGTAAAGAACTCTCAACAATGGGTACTACACCAACTCAGCAACAACAAGCTGCTGATGCAGCCGCAAAAGAAAAATATGAAGATAAATATCAAAGAAAAGTTGATGCTTCTTTATTCTTCGAAAATACCACAGTTATAGTAGATAAAAACATAGAGAATTAGAAGTTTAAAAGACAATAATTCATCTGTTTTGAAAGGCATCTTTTTAGAAATTAACAAATTGTAATTGCTTGAAATTAAGTATTTAACTTTAAGTTTTTGTAATATTGTAAGGTCTATTAAGATGCTTTTTCTATTAATATACCTAAATTCTAAGGAATATCTCTGAAAAAAGAGAAGCTTAGTTTCTTTATCAAAATATTCTTTCTACCTTTGCAACTCGAAAATTTTTGTACTAATTAATCTTATTATAATGGATTTAATTAAAAAAGTTGAAAAGGATTTCTCATCTAACATGGAGAGACATCCCGCTTTCGGCGCAGGAGATACAATCGAAGTATACGTAAAAATTAAGGAAGGTAACAAGGAGCGTGTTCAAAAGTTCCAAGGTACTGTTATCCAACGCCGTAACAAAGGTAGTTTAGGTGAAACTTTTACTGTACGTAAAATCTCTAGTGGAATTGGTGTAGAGCGTATCTTCCCATTAAACTCACCAAGCATCGATAAAATCGAAGTATTGAGAAGAGGTAAAGTAAGAAGAGCAAGATTATTCTACTTACGTGGTCGTTATGGTAAGGCTGCTAAAGTTAGAGAGAAAAGATTCTAATCTTTCGATCTTGAACTTTTACCAAGACATACAAAGCCGACTTTCTATTAAGGAAGTCGGTTTTTTTGTGTACAAAGCGAATTGAAATTGAAGATTACGCTACTTTTTCACATCCTTTTAGGATTCACTTGTTCACAGTTCACTCATTAATGTTTAATTTTACCCTATGGGAAAAGTTTATTTCGCTTCTGACTTCCATTTAGGAACTCCCTCTTTCGAAGAAAGTCAAAAGAGAGAAAAGAAGATCTGCCGTTGGTTGGATATGGCTGCCGAAGATGCAGATCATATTTACTTATTAGGTGATCTTTTTGATTTTTGGTTTGAATATAGATTTGCCGTACCAAGGGGCTTTTTACGTTTTCAAGGTAAATTAGCTGAGCTTGTCGATAAAGGTATTCAAATTTCTATTTTTACTGGTAATCATGATATGTGGATGTTTGATTACTTTGAAAAAGAATTAGGAATTAAAGTTATTCGCGAGCCTATTGATGTTGAAATTTATGGAAAGAAGTTTCATATCGGTCATGGAGATGGTTTAGGTCCTGGCGATTATAGCTATAAATTTCTAAAGAAAATTTTTGCCAATAAACTATGTCAATGGTTGTTCGGATTTCTTCATCCCACCATTGGTATTGGGATT
This sequence comes from Flammeovirga sp. AWQ4_249, assembly GCF_056161045.1. Lineage (NCBI taxonomy): Bacteria > Pseudomonadati > Bacteroidota > Cytophagia > Cytophagales > Flammeovirgaceae > Flammeovirga > Flammeovirga sp. AWQ4_249. Next base: position 301,937 of record NZ_JBSWYJ010000003.1, on the reverse strand, counting down.
GCTACAACTTGGTCTCAACATAGTAGAGCATCAGGTGCTAAAAAAGAACATGGATTCATAAGCAAGGAAAAGGAGTTTATTTGGGTGTATTGTCAAGAAAAACAAGCTGAAAAATACAGAGATTATTATATCTTTGGTCATAGACATTTACCTCTAGAATTAGAATTAGATCAAGGAGGAATGTATATCAACACAGGAGAATGGCTTTCTTATGATACATATGCAACTTTTGACGGAGAAAAAGTCGAATTACTTACTTACGAGGAGTAATTTCTTTTTTCTTTTTTTTCTTTTTTCATATCCAACTTTGGGACAAGAACTACTTTATGAAAAAGAAGTAGGTGAGGTGTCTGCTGTGGATATTGATAGAAAAGGAGAGGTCTATGTTGTAGATCAACAAGGAAATGTGAGTCAGTGGTCAAAGGGAGAAAAAATAAGGTGGTATTCTCCTCAAGCACCTGCATCCATACAGATCGATGCGTGGGCAATGTTGAATACAGTGCTTTTCTCTGAGGATTGGCAAGCTATTAGAGTACTAGGGCAACAACTTACTTTACAAACAGAGTATATTTTTAACCCTGATTTAGTCGAATATGCTTCTGTAGCTACTGATGCCAGTGATGGCGGTATTTGGCTGTACGATCAAAGTAGTTTTCGACTTAAAAAATACTTTCCAAATGTTGCGAACCTTTCTCTTGATGTCCCTTTAGAACAATTGATTAATAGTACCACTTGGAGTCCAATATGGATGCGAGAACATCAAAACAATTTGTATGTTTTAGATGCTTATAAAGGGGTATATACTTTTGATCTTTTAGGGAATATTCTTTCTGAACCGTATAATGTAAAAAGAGCCAGCAACATTGGTTTAACTGCAAATGAAATGTATTGGTTAGAGAAAAATGAATTACATTTCAAGGAATTATATAGTTTAAAGACACGTTACATAAAGATACCCATGAAGAAAGTTGATTATGTTGTGTATGATCATCCTTCCAACATTATGTATTGTTTTAGAGGTACAAAAATGTACGCATATCAATTGTAAATATGGATTTATACGCTGATTGGCAGAAGAATGCCAAATCCAAATACAAAGAGAATCAAACGTTTCTAAAACGACTGAAGAAAGTCAAAAAAGGAAAGCAAATTGATCAAATTGTCAATGATACCGATGAAAAGGCATTTGAAACTTTTGATTGTTTGACATGTGCTAACTGTTGTAAAACAATTAGCCCAGTAGTTACACAAACGGATGTAAAAAGAATTGCAAAGCACTTTCGAATGAAAGAAACGGAAGTAATTTCGGAATATATGAAAGTGGATCATGAAGGTGATTACGTCATGAATTCTCAACCGTGCCCGTTTTTGGGAAGTGATAATTATTGCTCTATATATGAAGCTAGACCTAAAGCGTGTAGAGATTATCCTTTAACACAAAATCAGGGCTTCAATCAACGTCCTGCTTTGCATGCAAGAAATACATTGACTTGTCCTGTAGTATTTCATGTTGTAAAAGAATTGAAATCAAAACTATAAGGATTTTAGTCGTTCAAATAGAAGTGGTGGATAGTTTACTAGAAAAAGCAGAAACTGTCCACTTTTTTTTCATATATCAATTCAATAATAGTACTCTTCCCTTCTAATTTTCACTTTTTAAGTATTAAACCCTAAATTATAGTAATCTTAATTACCCAAAACATATTACTATAACATTATGAATACATTTTTAAAATCATTCATTTATAGCTTTATATTCATTCCATTGCTATTTATTTCTGGGTGTCAAAAAGAAAATTATATTATCATTTCAAATACCTCTGATGCTCCTTGCGAAGTGGAGTTTTATTTTAAACAAAGAGACAATACAAGTATTACATTTAATATAACGACAGAGAAAGAGGGGAGTTCAAGCAGTACAACAATTTCTTCTGCACCATATAAATATACACTTTATCCAGAAGAAAAAACGACTTTAGATATTGTTTATAAAGTGTCTAATGTCGATATCAAAACGTCTACCAATGATATCGGGAAATATGAAATGATAGAGTATATTGAATTCAAAATAAAGGATCAGACAATAAAAATGATGCCTGAAGATTTCAAAGGGAGAATAGACAAGGATGATGACAATAATTTAGCTTTTGATGTAAACGATTTATTGTAATAAAGAAAAGGAGCAATACCAAAAACCTGCTATTGCTCCTTTTATTATATATGATAGGCTTGTTCGAATAACTTTCGCCAAGCGTCAACTACTTTGAATTGTTTTTCATCAATTTGTTTGATCATACTTACACCTGTGACATTGGAAGAAAGAACCGAGTCTGCTTCCATAATATCAGCTTTTCTCGCACATACTTTTTTGACTTTATAGCCTTTTTGCTCCAATTGAGAAACGATGTTTTTTCGTGCAATACCCGCTACACAACCCGTACTCACTTTTGGAGTGAAGATATCTTTTCCTTTGATCCAAAAAACGTTTCCACTTATTGTTTCAGTAATATAACCTTCAGCATTAAAAAGAATAAGGTCATCTAATTCTCTTTTTTTCTTTTCAAGACCAGCGAAAGTATAGGTCATAGAAGATAAAGTTTTACAGAAAGATACCGGAGTACAAGGAACTTTAATTGTTTCAGCGAAACCTACTTTCAAGCCTTTACTACTTCCCTTTGATTTATATTCTTGAGCCGAAAGTAAAGAATAGCAATCGTTACTTGAAGGAGTGTATAAACCACCTTCTTTCCTCCAGATCATAAGTTTAATTCTGCACTCACCTTCAATGTTATTTTTCTTTTTCAATAACAAATACTGCTCGTGTAAGAATGATGGATCTTGTAGTTCAGTAGGGTAGTTTATTTGTAGTTCTTTTAGTCCTTTTTTTATTCTGTCAATATGATCCTGAACAAAACGAATGCTACCATCTTGTGTAATCATTGTTTCGAACAAACCATCACCATATTGAAGACCTCTATCTGAAAAATTTACTCCTGACTTATTATCTTTCTCTATTGCTAGATTAAATAATATGTAAGCCATAGATTCTTAATATTTCATTCGAGACATTTCGCGCTTCTGATCTTTTTCTTTCATATCATTACGCTTGTCGTATAATTTTTTACCTCTTGCTAAAGCAATTTCAACTTTTGCTAGACCACGATCATTGATAAACAATTGTGTTGGAACGATAGTAAAACCTGTTTCCTTAACCTTTCGGTCTAGTTTATCTAATTCTCTTCGCGTCAATAAAAGTTTACGATCAGCTTTAGCTTCATGATTGTTGAAACCACCCATTTCGTATGGTGCAATATGCATACTTCTGATGATTAATTCATCACCAATAAACAAGCAGAATGCATCTTGCAAACTTACTTTTTGCATACGAATGGATTTGATTTCAGAACCTTTAAGAGAAATCCCAGCGACCAATTTATCTATAAATTCGTATTCGTGAGAAGCCTTACGGTTCTTTATTTTTACTTTTTGTTTTATATCTAATTTCTTTCCTCCCATAATTTTAAATTAAATCGTTATAGATCCATTTCTTAGGATAGGAAGTACATCGCAGTAGTCTTCTTGTGAACAAAAAGCCAAGTCAGATTTTGCTTTTAGGCCACTTAATCTCTTCGCATGAGAAGCATTTCCTTGAATAACTTCAGCGATTTTACCTTTACTGTTCTGATACATTGTCAATGCCATATAAGAAGCATCATCGGTTAAGTTTGCTTCTTCATTTAGTCTATCGATCATTGCACCAGCAAATAATGTATCTTCGAGACTTGGATTTCCTTTCCACCCCGCACATATGATAACAACATCTTTTTCGGCTTGCTTTACATAGTCTACCACTGAAGAGACATTTAATAAAGCACCAATGATGATTTGATCCGCTTTTTTCTTTGCTTCTGTAATCGCCACTGTACCGTTTGTAGTTGTCATGCAAATATCTTTCCCATGATACTCTTCTTGCATATGTTCTTGAGGAGAATTTCCAATTGTGAACTCTTTCACTTTCACACCTCCTCTCTCACCAGCTGTAACATATCCTTTTTCAGCATATTCTAATGCTTCTCTTACAGACATCACAGGAATTACACTTCTAACACCGGCATTTAATCCAGCTACCATACAAGATGTAGCTCTTAAAACATCAGTTACAACTGCAATTTTTCCTTCTAATTGATGTAAAGGTAATAATTCTGGAGTGAGACAAGTCTCTATATTAATCATTTTCTAATGAATATTATTCTTTCTATATATTTTAGCCTTTTCAAAAGCCTCCCAATTGAGATCAGGCAGTAGACTTGGATGTTGTTGGAGCATTTCTATCAATGATTCGGTTGCAAGGTTTCCTGTTAGGCTATCTTTGGCCATTGGACATCCACCAAGTCCTCCCATCGCAGTATCAATACGTTGACAGCCTGCTTGAATGGCAGCATTTGCCAATTCAAACGCTTTTGAAGGATTGCAATGCAAATGTACACCCAATTCTGCTTTCGACAAGATTTTTGAAGCTTTTTCAAATAGTTGTTGAAGATCTTTAGCATTTGATGTTCCTATGGTATCTGACAAAGAAATAGTTTGTACACCCATTTCTTCTAATTCATGTGCCATTTCAATGACTTTTTCAAACGAAAAATCTTCATTATATGGATTTCCAAAAGCCATTGATAGATAAGCTACAGTTTTCTTTTGATGGGATTGACCATGTGCATGAATTTCCTGTAAAACTTGTTTTGCTTCAGCAATGGACTTTTTCGTATTTCTTTGTTGGAAATTTTCTGAGACCGACAAAGGAAAACCTAAGTAATCAATAGTCTCAAATTGACAAGCATCTTGAGCACCTCTTTGGTTTACAACAATCGCTAATAGGTTGGATTTTTTATTTTCTAAATTTAAAGCATTCAAAACCTCTTGAGTGTCCCTCATTTGAGGAATTGCTTTTGGAGAAACAAAACTTCCAAAATCAAGAGTATCAAAACCTACCTCTAAGAGAAGATTAAGGTATTCTATTTTTGTTGAAGTTGGTATAAAATCGTGTAGCCCTTGCATAGCATCTCTTGGGCATTCAATAATTTTAAGCATGTTAGTAATGGTTTAAAGTATGTGTTTATAAGTGTTTTTAAAATTAATTTATTTTTTTGGATGATCAATTCTTTTCTTTAATAATCGTTGATACAGTCCTTCTCCGATAAAACATAAAGAAAAAATTAAAATAGCAGTAAGCATTCCTTCTACGTTATTTTGAAACTGTTGAATAGATAGAATTATGAATGCTAGCATACAACCAATAAATCCAGCAATTGTAATGAACTTATTGGCATTGATTTTCTTCCTTTTTTTGAAAGCGATATAATTGACCATTCCAAAAATAATCAAGAAACCAGCACTTCCTGAAGTAGAAATGCTTTCTAAATCAATGCTATTAGCGATGACAACCGAAAGAATAGAAATGATAAAAAGTCCAAAAGGTTTACCCCATAATGTTCGACTGAATGCCTTCGGCAATTCTCTATATTTAGCTACTTCGTAATTCACTCTGCTTCCACCTAATAAAGTAGCGTTAATAGCTGAAAATGTGGAAATCATGGCTGCAATTGAAATAACGGTGAATCCTGCTTGTCCAAATTTTGGTTTTGCCGCTTCTGCTAAAGCATAATCTGAAGCCTTGCCTATAGAAGGAAAATCTAATGATCCAACAGTAACAATCGCAATAGCAATGTAAAGAATGATCACAAAAATAACAGAGATATAATAGGACTTAGGAATATTGATCATTGGTTTTACAATATCGGGAGCTGAATTTGCAATCAATTCAAATCCTTCATAAGCAACGAAAATAACCATACCTCCAGCAATAAGTTGGAGAGGACTTTCCCAATTTTCCGGAGATAATTGATGAAAGTTAGGATTAGATGTGATACCAAAAAATCCAACAATTACGAAGGTTACTAAAATGATCAGTTTAATGATCACCGCAAAAGCTTCCACTTCACCAACAACTTTAATACTGTAATAATTAATAAATGTAGAAAATAGAAGTATAAACGTAATGAATAGATGTTTATTCAAAGTCACATTATCGGTGATTGGAATCAAAGTAGCAGCATAAGAGCCAAAAGCTGATGCATAAAGAGAAAGCATAATAATATAACTTACCCAAAGCATATTATTTAACCCTCCACTAAATAATGAATAGCCAAATCCTTCATCAATAAATCGTACTGTTCCTCCTTCATCAGGATAGGCGACGGATAATTTTGCATAAGCATAGGCAGTCATTAATGCAATGGTTCCTGCTACAAAAAAGGACACAGGAACACCACCTTTTGCAAGTTCAACAGATAGCCCAAGAACGGCGAAGATACCTCCGCCAACCATGCCTCCAATACCAATTGATACGGCATCTTTTAATGAAATTTTATCCGAATTTTCAGACATTTATTATGCTTTTGATGGATGTTTGATCAATATTTCACCCTTAACAAAAAAGGTTTAAAATTGATGATCTACAGTAATACAATATATTTATATTTTAGATTAATAACATAAGTTGCTCATTTTGAAATTTTTAGATCTTTTAATAATTCATTATATTAGAAGATTAATTAAAGTTTTAAATCGATACCAATTAACAAACTATGGCTTATATTAACGTAAATAACCAATCACTATACTATCAAGATTTTGGAGATAAAGATGCTCCAGTGTTACTGTTCATGCATGGTTTTTTGATGAGTTCTGAGATGTTTTCAGCTCAGATTGAATTCTTTTCCTCATCTTATAGAGTAGTTACTTTTGATGCTAGAGGTTTTGGTCAAACGAAATGGGATGGTCATCCATTTACTTTATATGATACGGTAAATGATTGTATGGGTTTATTAGATCATTTAGGAATTGAAAAAGTGATTTTGGCAGGGATGTCACAAGGTGGTTATGCTGCTTTACGAGTTGCTCTCCGTTTTCCTTCTCGAGTTCAAGGATTAATTCTAATTAGTACGAGTGCTCATACGGATACAGAGAAAGGTAAAAATAGCTATCTAGAAGTAAGAGATACTTGGGGAAATGTTGGATTGATTCCTCCATTGGAAGAAGGGTTGATGACGGGTATAATTGGACCGAAAGCAGGTAATGAATTTTATTGGGAAAAATGGAGTCCAAAATGGCATGAAAGGACATCAGAAGAAATTTATCATGCAATGAATAATCTGATATTCCGTGATGAAATTATCAACTACCTCCCAGATATAAAGTGTCCTTCACTCATCATCCATGGAGATAGTGATCAAGGGATACCTTTTGAAATGGGGTTGTTTCTCTACGAAAATTTACCAAATAGTGTCGGTATTATTAAAGTAGACGATGCAGGACATGGTGCGATTATGACCCATGCAGATAGTATTAATGGAACTTTATTATTCTATATGGAAAATCATTTACTTCCAAAATTAGAAGAACAAGATTAATTAATTAGCAACTCGTTCAATGTGTTATTGAACGGGTTATTTTTGTAAAATGTTAATTGTAAGCTATAAACATAAATTATCAATGTGTGATCATTGCCTTTTGCTATGCCTCAAATACAAAGTATGGTGAGTCAAGGACAAATAACAAAAGAAACAATGTATGGAAAGATGGTATGCCTCAATGGGCTCCAGCAGGTTCAGTTCCAGAATTATCAAAAAATTTTTGGAAGTGTACCTCCACCACCAATGCCATAAAAAGGTATGTAGTTGGTTGCACTTAACAAAGTGACCAACTTTTTTCTTTTAAACGAATCATCAAACTTTTAACACATTAATAATGAAATCTTTAAGATAATTTTTAGCAATCTGTCTAACTTTCTGCTTTACTACAATGGTACAAGCACAGGTAAAGGCGAAGACTTCAAAAGCATCATCTACACAAGCTGCTGTTCAATGTTCTGCAAAGACAAAGAAAGGAGATAGATGTAAGAATAAGACAAAAAATAAAACAGGAAAATGCCATGTGCATTCTAAATAGTTTTAGTTAAAAATAAAAAAGCCTCAATTGGTCTTGTATGACGAATTGAGGCTTTTCTTTGCTAAAAGAATAAATTACTGTTTCAGCTCAGGAAGCTTAATTGCAATTCTTAATTTTGCACTTCTAGCACGTCTGTTTTGAGCAATTTCTTCAGCTGTTGCAGTAATTGGTTTACTTTTCAAAGGTTTCAAAGGTCTTAATAGATTTCCATAAAAATCTTTGTTTGTTTCTCCTTCAAAATTACCTGTCTTAAAGAAGTTCTTTACAAGACGATCTTCTAAAGAATGGTAAGATTCGATCACAAAATAACCGCCTTCTTCAAGTACTTCAGCACCTTGTTCAATCATTTCCTTTAAAGTTACCAACTCCTCATTTACTTCAATTCTTATTGCTTGAAATACTTGAGCATAGAAACGATTTTCTTTACCTCTAGGTGCCATAGGTTGTAATGCCTGCATTAATTGACCTGTTGTCTCGATAGGAGAGGCTGATCTTGCTTGAATGATTAAACTAGCTGCCTTGTGGGGGTGAGTAAGTTCACCATATAACTTAAACATCTTACGAAGTTCAATTTCTTCGTAATTATTGATCACTTCTTTTGCTGATAATGCACCACTTTGAGACATTCTCATATCTAATGGAGCATCACCACGCGTAGAAAAGCCACGAGCAGTTTCGTCGATTTGATGAGACGAAATACCAAGGTCACCTAATATTCCAGCTACTTCTTTAATACCATTTAACCTTAAATATCGTTTTAAATATCTAAAATTGGCAGCACAGAAAATAAGACGATCATCATTGATTGCGTCTGCATTTTTTTTAGCATCAGGATCTTGATCAAAAACAACCAATTTACCAGTTGTTAATCGACTAAGAATTTCTCTTGTATGACCACCTCCGCCAAAAGTAACATCAACGTATGTCTTAGTTGGGTCGATATGTAAACCATCGACACATTCTTTTAGCATTACTGGAACGTGATAATCGCTCATTATTTATACTCGTTTTTTAAATCTTCTTTTCCAATAATAGGAAGAATAATAGTGAATTCAGTAAAAGTTTCTTCTGAAGTGTCACTCTTTTCACTCATTGGTTTTGAGGTAACCATGATTTTTCCTCCATGTTTTTTGATGATGCCATAAGAAATAGAAAGACCTAAACCTGTTCCTTCACCAACATCTTTGGTAGTAAAGAAAGGATCGAAGATCTTATCAATTACAGCTTGAGGCATACCTTCTCCATTATCTCTAACAGAAATATTGATGAAATCATCCCCTTCAGCATAAGAAGAAGTTACTTTTATTTTCCCAGTATTTTCATCAACTGCTTGAATAGCATTATTAATGATATTCATAAATACTTGGTTTAATCGGCCTGGCAAGCACTGTATCTCTGGAAGGTCGCCTTGTAGGCTTACCTCCATTTCCACATTTTTCTTTCGTGCTTTATTATTAAGGATAGTAATCGTAGATTGAATACCCTCATTAATGTTGGCGTCTTTAAAAGTATCTTCATCTAGTCTTGAGAAAGTTCGTAATCCAAGTACAATTTCTTTTGTTCTTTGAGCACCTTCCTCAATACCATGTATTAATTGTTTTATTTCTTCTGTAACAACTTCGATTTCAATTTCTTCAGCTAATTGATTGATTTCATTGACTCTTTTATCGAAAGCCTCTTTACTTTCGAACTCTTTAGTCAAATCATTACAATTTTCTAAAAGTGTAATCAGATCATTAATGTCATCTTTCAAAGGCTGAACATTTGAACTTACAAAGTTAATAGGGTTATTGATTTCATGTGCAATACCAGCTGTTAACTGACCTAAAGAAGCCATTTTTTCTGCATTAATCAATTGAACTTGGGCAGATTTCAACTCTTGCATTGCTTCCTCCAACTTTTGGTTGGTATACATCAAACTATCAGACTGTTGCCTTAATTCTTCCTCAGAAGTTTGTATTTCATGGTAAGCTTCAATAATCTTTTTTCGGTCACCTTCACGATCATCTAACATTTTATTGGCGAGTTCAGCCAATTGATCAAACTCTGCATAAGCTAAACGGTCTCTATTGATCTTCACATGTTCTTTAGATGCTTCATCAAAGAAATTAGAAAATTCTTCAATGTTACTTGTAATACCAGTGGCTACCTTGCGAAGTCTCCACCAAAGAATCGCAATCAATAATGTTGATAACGATAAAATTCTGAATAGTTCAGTAGTTAATTCAGTAATTAGTAAACTTCTTTTTTCCTTTATCTGATCCTCTAATTCATCTAAATAAACACCTGCACCAATCGTCCAATCCCATTCTTTAAAATAGATTACATAAGAAAACTTTTTGGTGATTTCTTCTGAGTTTGGTTTTTTATAATCATAATAATAAAAACCACCTTTTTTACCTTCATTCATCAATTTAAAGGGAAGGTCTTTGAAGTAAGTCGTATCTCCATTTTCATCTGTAATTGGTAAGCTATACAATTGATCATCCGTAAGCTTTTTAGCTTCTTCAAAATACTTCCAATTCAACAGTAAAGGATTTCCTCTTTGGTTGACAAATAAATAGCCATCTTTACCAAAATGAATAGATGCCATTCTTTCCAATGCTTGTTTTTGCATATCTAAAGTAACATTATCCATGTATTCTCCAGTCCCAATGATCAATCCAAGTGGTTTAAAATATTTTAGATAAGATGTTTTAGGATATTGCTTGTCATCTTTTTGATCAGGTTTTTTCCAATAATATTCAAAAAAGCCTTCACCCTTAGTTTTTGCAATCTCAATTTCTCTTTGAATAAAATAATCACCTTTTGCATCTTGAATTTTAAGAATATTTTTTCCTTCAGATTCTGGAGAAGAAGCATTCATAACAGCATAGCCACTTACATGATCAATAAAATAATAACCTCTATTGTTATTAAATCGAATGGGGCGCAATGAATCTTTAATAAGATCAATGATCTGTTTATGAGAATACTTTCCTTGATTCCTTACATATATATTATTGACAATCTGATAGGCTTCGTCTACTCTATTTTTAAGATTTTCTCGGAGTATTTTTTCCGTATTTTGTTCTAAGTATTCAATGTACTTAAAAGCATTTTCTACTTCATTTACAGTCACACTTTTTTGATGTTCCGTAAAGTCCTTCTCTAATTGTTTTACATCAGATTTGTAGTCACCTAATTCTTTAATAGACCAAATACCTACTAAAAAAGTTATAGCAATCACAGACAGTGTCATCACCGGGATAAAGGTAGCTTCAGAAACTCGCTCTTTTTTTTCTTTATGTGTATTATTTTGCTCGAAGAGCTTCATTATATAAAAGGTTATAGAAGTAAGTTACTACTTAAGTGTTTAGATGATTCTAGGTTACTACACAAAAATATCTGTTTTTCTTAAAATATTGCTATAATTTGACATTTAGATTAAAAATAAATTACATCACTTTTGAGGTCTTTGGGAGAGAATTAAAGAAAAATTAATTCTTAAGGTTATTAAATGAATGTCATCTCTTTCAAAAATAGGTTGTTAAGCTTGTAATAATCTAATACTTTTGCAGAACTTATTTCATTGAGAATGAATTGATAAGTTATAATTATCAGTTTTCTATAATTGAAATTGGTATTACTTGTTCATAGAATTTAAATAAAGTAATCTCTTGAAAACTAAGACGCTTAAAGAAAATAAAGTCAATATCGTTACACTTGGATGTTCTAAAAATATTGTAGACTCTGAGGTAATTATGACTCAATTGAAAGGAAATGGCATCGATGTAGTACACGAAGCTGAAGATGATAAATTCAATATCGTATTAATCAATACGTGTGGTTTTATCGGACATGCCAAAACTGAATCGGTAGAAACGATCCTTCGTTATGCTGAAGCAAAGAAAGAAGGGTTAGTGGATAAAGTTTACGTATCGGGATGTTTATCTGAAAGATACAAGGAAGATTTAGTCACTGAAATTCCTGAAGTTGATGCGTTCTTCGGTACAAGAGAGGTACCTAACCTTTTGAGAGCTTTAAATGCGGATTATAAAAAGGAGTTATTAGGCGAACGTCTTTTAACTACTGATAAGCATTTTGGCTATCTTAAAATTGCGGAAGGGTGTGATCGTCCATGTTCGTTTTGTGCAATTCCTTTGATGAGAGGTAAGCACGTATCAGTTCCGATTGAAGAATTGGTGAAACAAGCGGAGGATATGGTTTCTAAAGGTGTAAAAGAACTTTTATTAATTGCTCAAGATCTTACTTATTATGGATTAGATATCTATAAGAAGAGAAGATTAGCAGATTTAATGAGAGCTTTATCTGATGTAGAAGGTATCGAGTGGATTCGTTTACATTATGCTTATCCAACAGGCTTCCCTATGGATGTATTGGATGTAATGGCAGAAAGAGATAATGTGGCGAATTACTTGGATATTCCTTTACAACATGGTTCTACAGCTATGTTGAAAAGAATGCGTCGAGGTACTTCTCGTGAAAAACAAGAAGAGTTAATCAATAAAATTCGTGAACGTGTTCCTGGTATCGCTATTCGTACTACATTAATCACAGGTCACCCAGGTGAGACAGAAGAAGAGTACAATGAAATGTACGATTTTGTAGAAAGAATGCAATTCGAGAGAGTAGGAGTATTTACTTATTCTCATGAAGAAGATACACATGCTGGAGACGATATGGAAGATGATGTTCCTGAAGAAGTAAAACAGCAGAGAGCAGATGAAATCATGCAATTGCAGGAGGAAATTTCAGATGCATTGAATCAAGAGAAAGTAGGAAAAGTATATAAAGTACTTTTTGATAAAATCGAAGGTGGATATTTTGTGGGTAGAACGGAGTTTGATTCACCTGAGGTGGACAATGAAGTTTTAGTTCCTGTGTCTGAAGAAAACCATGTGCGTTTAGGTGATTTTGCGAATGTGAAAATTACAAGTGCACAACCATTCGATTTATATGGAGAAATTGTAGACTAATACATAGTTTAGAAATCTCAAATTAAAGCTCATAACATACAATGTTATGGGCTTTTGTATTTTTAAGGCTTTATTTTTATTTCTAAAAAACTTGAATTTTAGAGGAGAATGAATTAGAATAGTCTATAGATTGAGAAAGACGTGAAAAATCGCTTATTAGTGTCATTTTTTACGTCTTTCATTGTCATAAAGTATTTGTATAAGATTTTTTAACATAAGAAATATATGAAGGCGATTTTAGGCTTGTTAATCGTATTAAGTATATTTTCAGATAATAATGGCATAACTAGTATTGCGACTGCCAATAAGCATAAATCTGCTGCTGAAGATGCTTTTAAAGCGAAAGACTATAAAACAGCGATAGGGGAATATTCTATCTTGTTGGATTCTCTTGGGGTTCAAGATGATGCAGCAATGCTAGATTTAGCACATTCCTATTTTTTATCAGAGGATGCCGAAAATGCAACGAAACGATATGCTAGTATTCAGAATTCAGGAAATAAGAAAATTGCTTCTATTGCCAATCAGCAATTGGGAATAATCAAAGCACAAGAGAAAAAAATTGAGGAAGCTTTAAAATTTATGAAAGCTGCCATCAAGCATGATCCTGAAAATATGGCTGCTCGTTATGACTATGAAATGTTATTGAAGCAAAAGAAAGAGCAAGACAAGCAAGATCAACAAAATCAAGATCAGAACCAAGACAAGGAAAATAAGGAAGATCAAAAAGATAAAGACGAAAATAAAGACGAGAATAAGGAGGATCAAGAAAATAAAGATAAAAACGATCAGGGCGATAACGGAGATAAAGACGAAAATAAAGATAATCAAGACGAGCAAAAGTCCGAAGAAGGAAATCCTGATCAACAAGATAAACAAGACGGTGAGCAAGGTGAAGAAACTGAGCAAGAACGTGAAGAAAGAGAGAAAGCTGAAGAACAAGAGCAGTTTAATCAAAGAATGCAGGATATAAAAATGCCAGCAAATCAAGCTCAAATGATTCTAGATGCCTTAAAAAATAAAGAAGTTCAATACTTCCAACAACAAAAGAAAAAGTCTAAAAATAGGGATAGAAATAAGCCAGATTGGTAGAAATCAATTCTTTATCAAGAAGAAAGCACGATTATTTTTTATGAATAATCGTGCTTTTTTTATCCCCTATAGTGGGTATTTTTTAGCGTGTACACATTGTTTTGTTTTGAATTATTTTAATATCAAATATTTCAATTTGAATTTAGTAACGGTTAGTATGTGTTTCATTAAAGAAGTATATCCTATTTTGATGCTAACCATTAGAATTGAAAAATTCTGTTTGTTTTTGAAGAATGCTGTGAGTTATTGTTGTGAAAATGCTATTACTTAATATGTTGATATTAAGCACTTATTACCTGTTGATACTACTTATTTCATACTCAAACTTCTCCATTTTTTAAGGAATTCAGATGTTATTAATAATTTAAGGCTCTTTTCAATTCAGCCTTTTCTAATTAAAGTTTAAACATGAAAAATTTACTGAAATTATCTTTACTCTTTTTATTTCCTTTACTCTTAACTGGTTGTTTTGATACAGATGAGGACGTAAGTCCAAGTGTTCCTACAGTAGATTATATTTTGAAAATTAAAGCAGATGTAAATTTTGCAAATGCTTTGTATGATTGTATGTTAAATGCTTCAGACTTTGAATATAAAGTGAAATATAGTCTTATTTCAAATACGAGTGATCAACAATATAATGCTGAATGGACAAGACAATGGGATTACCAAATAGACCATGAACTAACAGCAAAGAATGTAAAAGTAGGTAGTTATACCAGCAAATTAGAAATCTCTTTTGATGGAAAAACAACAACAATTAATGGTGGTTCTTTTGAAATTACAGAGGGAACTTCAAATAGAGAATTCAATTTGACAACTTTTAATTGTCCTTAAATAAAAAGTAATAATATCCCTTTCAATAACTTTTAATGAAAGGGATATTATTTTGATGTACATAATACATTATCAACTGGCTTTTCTGTAATCTCTTTATAGTACGAAGGTGCATTTTCATTGATAACAATACCTTTAAAATCTGGAGATAGTTCTAAAACAGACCAGTTTTTACCTTTCTTAAATAAGCCTTCTAATATCACTGTTTTTCCGATATAAGGTGTTAAATTTTTCGTGTTGTCTTCTTTGTTTTTAAAAGTAATCACATAGTATTCTTCCTTATTCGGATTCTGTCTACTCACTAATACTGCAGGGATTCCCCCTTCAATACATCGAATAGCACATGACCTATGAATTTTACCATAGCCAGGTTTCATTGCTCCAAAATAACATTTAGGATCCACAATTTCCCCTTTAATACTGCTTTGACCAATTTCAACATAGTTATTAAAAATGTGCTTTTGACTTTGTGAATTTTCAACATTAATATCCACAACTTCTAATAGGGTTTGCCCATTATAATAGATAAGATGACCGTCTATTTTGACATTAGCACCTTCTTGAATTCCTTTTTCTGATAATACATTTTCAACTCCAAATTTCCCTTGATTGACCAACATAATATCTTTATAAACACCTTTGCTCACTTCCATTTTGAGGATAGGAAATGGTTTTTGAATAATTGTCCCTTCTAAGGTTGTATTTTGTGTCAGTTCAAAAATACCATTGGTATAATTTCGTTGATAATAACTAGAAACATAGGCTGTACTCAACAGCATTAAAGTAAATAGGAAGAGTCCTATTAGTATATGTATTTTATATTTTCTAGTAACCTTATTTATATATCCGATGTACATAGCTTATAATTTTAATAGCAAGCAGGTGGAGTAGGAGTTCCTTTTGGTAATGGATTGGGATTAACGAACACATTACCTTGAAATATCATTACTTTATAGGTGTGAATTTTCTCTGTAAAAGGTGGTGGTGATTGTCCATTTTCAGGAAGATATTGATAGCCATGCCAAGGGCAAGTAATGCATCCATCTACAATTTTTCCTTCTCCTAATGGCCCGTTTTGATGCTCACAAACATTGGAGACTGCTGATATTTTTTTATCATATTTAAATAAGGCCACTTTTTCTGAACCAAACTGAATGACTTTTGCACAATCGTTAGAGATCTCTGAAACTTTACAAGCAAATTGAAAACCCTCATCATTAATTTTGCCTAGTGTCTTTGTTGATTTTTTATCTCTATACAACTCAATTAAACCAGTGATAATGTGAAGTCCAATCACAGTAGATGAACTCCCAATAACATAGCCAAGAAGGAAAATGTTGTGTTGTTGTTGATAGGCACCAAGCAATACATGCAAAAGAATCAGAAAGTATGCAAAGTAGACCATCATATGTAATGTTTTCCATACTACAGGTCCTAAATTAGCATTCCAAAAATCATGACTTGTAAATGCCATTGTAGCAAAAATCAATAAGGCAAAAAATCCCAATACCATAAATGGAAAATCTCCTAAGGATAGATACTCTTGATTACTTAAGAAAAGTGAGTCTAAGATATTTAAATTACCAAAGCCATGAAATTGAATCAAGGAAAATACTCCATGAATACAACCAATAAAAAACATCGTCACACCAAGATGACGACGATTATATAATAAGGGCATAAAATACTTACTGATACGTGTTAAAGGCCCAATAAATAAAATTACTTGTAAAAGGGTAAGTGCAAGTGTTCCTGTTGTACGAATTATTAATGTCTCAACGGTAATAGTTGGATGTACTTTGAGAGAAACCGTTACGAAAATTGAAATGTATGCCAAAATTAAACCACCCATCCAGAGGTCATATTTCTTTTTTTGCGAATTCCATAAAACGGGTTGATATTGATGAGACATTTATGGTTTAGAGTTGAGATTCAAAAAGGATTTCTTTATTTATTGCATCAATCACTTTTATGGATTGACTTCCTCTAGGAATAGAAAAGTTATAATGTGCCCTTTGCGTGACATCACCTAAATAATACTCTTTATTTCCATCATGAATATATAAAAGAGCAGCGGCAGAAACAAAAGGAGTGTTCACATCGATATATAAATGATGATTTTTTACTTCAAATTGAAAGGGCATAGAAGATATTGTATCTGGTTTTAAAGCAAGATAACTGACCTTTTGTTGTTTTGACAAGAAAATAAATAAGGGAATAAGAATTAATAATATCCCCCATATTATCAGATGTTTATGTCTTAAAGATGTAGTCATAACTTATGATTTTAATACTTTTGGTAATAAATAAAGCCACAATACAATTGCTCCAGGTATAAACACAAGCTGTGTTTTTTTTGAGGTGCCTTTTAAAGAAGGGTCGAGTCTTTCTCCACCTTTGAAAAAAAAGTATATACCGAATAAAAAGCCACAACTGAAATATATTTTCATCAGCCATAAAAAAATGATGATTCCTTGTTCCATGTAAATAGTAGGTTTGGGTATTGAAAAGTAGGTTTTCCGATTAATTGATAAGCATAATTTACCTAATTTTTTTAGATTATGGAAGTTATGTTAAAAATCTTACAGTTTGTTCTTGGTAGATTAAACAAAATATTACGAAAACTGTTTAACTTACGGATACATAAATTTACTCTCTTCTAATGATCAAAATTCAACGTTTAAATATGGATAACTCATGGTATATTGGGTTAGATCATTTACATATCCTTGTTGATCCATGGCTTCATGGCAATGAGGTCGATTTTTTTTCATGGTTCAATACACAATGGCACAGAACGGCACCAATTCCTTATGAAAAAGTACCTGAATTTGATGTCATTTTAATTACACAAAAATATCCTGACCATTTTCACCCCGATACACTTTTAAAGTTAAGACCAAAAACCATCTTAGGTCCTAAAAGTATTGAAAGTAAAGTCAAAAAGATTTTACCTGATGTACGTTTTTATGCTTTTGATAAATCAATGAGAATTCATGAGATGAATGGTGTTAAATTTCATTTCTTGCCAACTACAAGGTGGATTGATCCGATTTATGATGCTTTTATCATCGATGATGGGAAAGAAGCAATTTGTCTTGCTACGCACGGTTTTTCATTGGATAAAAAACATTTGGAGCAGATTCAAAATGTCAGTGAAATGAAACTTCTGATGACTCCTTTTAATTACTATCAATTGCCAGGATTTTTAGGCGGATTAGTTTCTCCAGGTTTGAATGGAGTAAAACATTTATATGAAAGATTGCATCCGCATGTCATTGTGCCTACTCATGATGAAGACAAACATGCAAAAGGAATAGTGACAAAATTAGCCAAAGTGATTCGTTCGATGTCTACAGAAGATCTAAGAAAATTGGATTGGCTGAAACACACTTATCAACCAATGGATCATTATGAAATTAAAGAATTATCATGAATAGTAAACAAAAAGCTCTTGTAGAAATAACAATTATGTACTTGATAATTGGTGCTAGTGGTTTTTTCTCCTATCAATATATTAATGAAGATAATCTAACGTTACGAATGTTTTATGCTGATTTAGTAATGACAGTCGTGACATTTATATTTTCATTATTAAGAAAAAATAGTAGCGTATACGATGCTTATTGGAGTGTGATACCTTTCTATTTCATATTACAATATTTTTATCTTTTTGATGGATCTTCTTGGTCTATTGCACAATGGATTTGTGCATTTGTGGTCTCTTTTTGGTCTTGGAGGTTGACATTAAGTTGGGCAAGAGGCTGGCCGGGTTGGCACCATGAAGATTTTAGATATGCTAATTTCAGAAAAAAGTTCAAAGCCTTTTTCCAACCTATTAATTTTCTTGCTATTCATTTGTATCCAACATGTATCGTTTTCGTAAGCATGTGGGGATTAGAGTCGGTTTATCAAGGAGGAACATTGGAATATAAATGGTTATTTGGACTAGGAGCATTGACAGCATTTATTGGGACAATTTTTGAGTATTTAGCCGATAATGAATTAGATAAATTTAGACAGAGAACTCCAAAGCTAAAATCCGATATTTTGAGAACAGGAATCTGGGCCAAATCTAGAAACCCCAATTATTTAGGTGAGATGATGTTTTGGTTTGGTGTAGCCATGATGGGAGTTGCTTATCAAGCACCTTGGTATACAACTTTAGGTTCTATTGGAATGTGGATGATGTTTATGTTTGCTTCTATTCCATTAAAAGACGAACAGATGATGAAGAATAGGCCAGAAGCCTTCAAGAAATATAAAAAAGAGGTATCAAGGGTATTACCATTCTAAAAAACAATTTTTAAATGGTATTATTCTGATAATAAGGGATTTGTAATCAAACTAATAGTTAACTTGATTATGGATCCTTTTTTTATTTATGAAACCAATTACAATGAAAACCCCATTACTTATTCTTTGTGCTTTTCTATTTTTGATGTCATGCGGAGGGACAGAAGTAACCGAATTTACAACCCAAGAATTACATAAAATTGTCGAACAAAATGCTAGTGCATTAAATGAAGATATAAAAAGGTATACTTTTGAGACAAGTATTAATCATTCCAAGTTAGCAGCAGAACAAGGTGAATATACTCCACCATCTCTAGTAACCATTTTTTCAGATGATAAAATTAATGCAGAGTTATTACAAAAAAATCAGTTGATCGGTGTTGATCTCCCCTTTAAAATATTGTTTTATTCAGAGCCAGATACATCTAGAGTTTACCTTGCGTATACTTCAGCTGATTTTATAAAAAGGAGACATAATTTAGCGGATGAAGATTTAAAGAAATTCCGTCAGAAAATTGATAAAATAGTAGGGAAGTTTCCTCAAGAAATGTATGCTCCAAGTCATGATAAAGATATGAATTTTGAATTTGGGATCGTAAAAATTAAATCCAATAAAGACTTTGAGAATACCATCAAAGCTTTGAAAGAAGCTGTTGGAGGAGAGGGAGATACGCAATTTTTTAGAGATATTGATTTTCAAGCAAGAGCAAAGGCAGTGGGTATTGATATTAATCCGACTTATCTCATTTTATTTGGTGCTCCCGCTCCTGGCGCAAAAGCGATGTATACAACTCCTCGATTAGGATTGGATGCTTTCTGTCAGAAGTTATTGGTTTTTCAAGATAAAAATGGAGAAGTCTTTATTGCATTTAACGATATTGAAGATTTGTCTGAATTGTATTACAAAAAATGGACTGTACCTCAAATGGTCATCAATTACAGATTGAGTTCTACTTTAGGTGGAGCTGTAGAATAATTCTCAAGATACTTATACTCAATATTACTAGCTTTTGAAACCGATTACTTACTATATAGCCCTAATGGCATTTCTCCTTTTTTCTTTAGATGTTGAAGCACAGACGAATAGATATTGGAGTAATAGTTTTAATACCGATGCAAGCTTACTATCTGGAGCAGTAGTGGGTGGTGGTAGTGGTATCACTGCTTTGTACTATAACCCTGCTCAAATTGCCGATATTACTTATAAGAAATTTGCCATTACAGCCAATATATTTAGTTTTTATAATACTAATTTTAAAAATTCATTAGTAGATGGAAAAACCACTTCTGATTTAAAGTTTCGTGTTCAGCCTCGTTTTGTAGCATTCTTATTACGTCCTGAAAAATGGAATAAGACAAGTATTGAATTTGCCTCTTTTACAAGAGATACTTATTACTTAGAACAACGTGAACATTACAAATTAGAAACTGATGTTATTTCTTCATATCCAGGTAATGAAACTTACTTAGCTGATTTTTATTACCGAAATGATTACAATGATTATTGGTTTGGAGGTGGAATTGCCCACGAAATATCTAGTAAATGGAAGTTGGGTATTAGTGGGTTTTATTCTTATTCTTCCTTGAAGTACGACTATACTGTTTCTACAAAAGCAATCAATAAAGATAATCCCGATCAAGAGATTGTAACCTATATTTATGACCAATATATCAATGCTTTCAGTAACCGCTTAATTTTTAAAATAGGTACAACGTATTCAACGAAAGGTTGGCAATTTGGATTAGCAATTACTTCTCCTTCTCTTCATGTCAATGGTTCTTCAGAATCAAGTAGAGATTTATCTACGGCGAATCTTCACGATGAGAATGGCAATGATGTCACGGATATGTTAATAAATGACTATCAGGAAAAAATACCCACCAATTTTCGTTTTCCATTTAGCCTTGCACTAGGCGTGAGAAGATTATTCAAGAAAAATGCGGTTTATATGTCTTTACAGTATTTTTCTAATCTTCAAGAATTCAATACCATAAATAATCCTTCTCCAACCGCATTTTTATCGGGAGATCAATTAAATACAAGTGCAAAAGATTGGTTAAGTATTACAAGGTCATCAGAGGAAGTAACCAACTTTGCGATAGGATGGAGAGGTACTATGAAAGAAAAGTTGGAATTGATGGGTGGTTTTAGAACGGATTTCACCTATCATGAATATGATGGCGTTAAAGATTATGATAGCCCTACGACCTTGGTCGCTCCATCAATTAATCAATATCATATTACTGGAGGAGTACAATTTGAACTATTACACTCTGATATCATTTTAGGACTCCAATATTCTTTTTCATCTAATAGGAACTTAGAGCAATTGGCTAACTTTAGTGACCCAGTGGAATATGTTGGAGAAGATCAAATATTCTTGCAAGGATATAGAAAAAATAACATGCAGATTAGAGAGAATACCATGAGTATTTTCTTAGGATTTACTTATAATATTAATGAGCAGAATAAGGCGAATAAAAAGAAATGATGAATAGTTACAACAGATTTATCATTGGTCTATGTCTTATTTTACAATTACCTACTTATACCTCTTATGGCCAATCAAAAATTAAAAAATATGCTGAAAAGAGACAAAAATTAAAAAAAGAAGCTATAGAAAATAACAAACCCTGGTTTTCTCCTTTAGTGGGTCCTGGATATACAGTAGATACTGGTTTTTTAGTTGCAGGAGGATTTCTCTATTCTTTTAAAGGAAGCAAAACAGATTCTATTTCTCAACGCTCTTCTTTACCAGGAACTATTTATTATAGCTCAAAAGGAGATGTTGGAATAAAAGCAAATCTTACTTCTTTTTGGAAAGAAGATCATCTTAGGATTGGAGCCAATTTTATTTACAATACGAAAGACAATAATTACTTTGGTAAAGGGGTGGATGAGATCGATAATACCTATGAATCAGACACCACTACATTATACCATGAGGCCATAATTGGTCTGTACTCTCAATATGGAATTAAGCTATTAAAGAATATCTACTTGGGGCCAACTTGGGATATTAGTTATACAAAGAATACGAATATCAATCCTGTCATGTTGGATGATCCTTATTATCAAGAATTTGGGAATCAATATTTTTTGAATGGATTAGGAATTAGGGGAGTATATGATTCAAGAGATATACCTGTCAATGCTTGGAAAGGCTATTATTTACTGGTAGAATATCAAAACTATTTTCAAGGTATAGGGAGTGATTTTAATTTTGAGAAAATAACAATAGATACTAGATATTATAAGACTTTCATTAGAGAAGGGAATGTAATCGCGGCAAGACTAAATTTGATCTCCACAAAGGGGGCTGTGCCCTATACAGAGCTTGTAGATTTTGCAGGATCAAATGATATTCGTGGATATGTAAAAGGAAAATACAGAGATAATGCAGGTGTCATTTCAGTCTTAGAATGGCGATATACATTTATGAGACATAAGCAAAAATTATCAAAATCTGGTGTAGTAGCATGGGCGGGAGCAGGAAGTATTGGACCTGAAGTTATTGATTTGAGTGAATGGTATCCCAATTTTGGAATAGGTTATCGATATGCTTTACAACCAAGAATGAATGTAAGAATTGATTTTGGATGGGGGACAGATACCTATGGATTATATTTTAATTTTAATGAAGCATTTTAACTATTCTAACTTAATATAGGCTAATAATTTGAAATTTTTGATAGAATAAAATAATTACCCTAAGTCCTTTTTATATTAAGTATTGACCTATATAATTCAATTGAAAATTAATGAAATAAGGCACTAAAGTTTTTTATTTCATTATCCTAAATAATAAATCCATCATTAGTATGGGCCCTATAAGGAAACTATTCTTTTTATTTACATATACTTTAAGTCTAACGATTTGCTTTGCTCAAGACAATGAACAAGAAGAGGAAAAACCTTTTTATGTTGACATGACCATTGACGAAGACTTATTTTTATTAAAATCTACAGATCAATTTTATTCTTTTGGTACTAAAATCCTTTTGGGGTGGGAAGATCTTGATAATAATATTACGAATTCAATTTTACCAAAACTAAACGATTCTCATCAACTTTTTGAATTTGGTTTAGTTCATAAAATGTATACTCCAAAAGATATACATCAATCTGAAGTTGATTCGACAGATATTCCTTATTGTGGAGAAACCTACTTAACATTGACTCATCAATCTATCAACCCATCCAATGGAATCATTTTTATGACTTCTTTAGACGTCGGTGTTGTTGGGAAAATTTCTGGAGCACAAACCTTTCAAAATGGTTTTCATGGAATCATAGGAAATAGCTCTGTAGACGGCTGGGATAATCAGATAGGGAATGGTTTATACCTAAATTATTCAGCAGGTATCATGCGTAATTTTATTTCGCCAGTACCTTTTGTGGATGTTTATTTGGGAAGTTCTGGTACAGTGGGTACGATGGATATTTCGTTTATGGGATTTCTTTATGTTCGATTTGGTTTGTTTAATGACTATTTGATCCAAGCTGATCGACCTTATTCTACAAAAACAGATCTTTCTCCATTTTATAACTTAAAGGATAAAAGGTATGCCCGTATGAAGTACCCTAATGCGATGTGGTCTGAAGATCCTACATTAAGAGAAAAAGCAACAAAGGATTGGTTGAGAAAGAATTTCAGGCCAACTCAAGTTTATTTTAAATTACTTTCAGGAGGAATATTAAATCTTTATGATGGTGAAATGCAAGGTAGTTTAATTCCTTTTGAATCTTCACCTTATACTATTCCATATGATCAAATTCCCAAATGGCAACATCGTTTATCATTAGGAATTGTTCTTTCTTATCACTTTGGAACCATTGAATATACATGGGATAGAATTACCTATCAACCGGATAATGTTTTTCCTCCATATTACCCAAAATGGGGAAGATTTAATATTAATTTGAATCTTTAGCAATCATTCCTTTTTGAGTAAAATAAATTCGACCTGTTGTATAAATAAGGAATAAACTAACACCAATAATCATTAAGGCACTTCCAATACTTAGGTAATCACATAAGAAGCCAAATACAAAGGAAAGTATTGCTGTAAACACTGTACTTACAAATGAATCTACGGATAAAACAGTGGTCAGCATTTCCGAAGGGCAATCATCCGACATATAACCTGTAAGAATTGGTTTTCTTAGGCTATCAGTTACATATACAGCGGTAAAAACAATGATCGCAATTAAAGTAAGATTGAATTCATAAAGTACACCTGCAGTAATCCCAAGTAAAAGACCAATACTTAATGTTTTTACAATGAATTTTTCAGGGTCAGGAATCTGTTTCTTGACTTTTTTAGACATAGAAGCTGCACGTGAGGTCATCATATATATACAGAAATACAATACACCTACTACAATTCCCACACGTTCATTTTTGTCATGAAGAAAGTCCAAGAATGCAAGACTCATCGCAAAAGCAGCCATCATCGGCTGAATAAAGTCTTTAGAGGCTCCTAGAAATGAGGATAAAGTTGTTGAATTACTGATTATTTTAATCAAATGTGGTTTTTTAAGTACAACCCATAACTCAGATAAAAACTTAGTTTCCTTCTTTTTCTTCTTTTTTACATCTTTTGCATCTAAGTAACTTGGATAGGTTATTAAGTTAAAAAAGTTGATGATATAAGGAATCACAGAGTAAAGGAATATACTTTTAAATTCTCCACTATAAAGTACTAATCCACCTGCGATTAATGAGGAAATTCCACTGCCAAATTGTGCCCAAGCGCGTGTGTTGGCAAAGTAATCAGTTTTAAGATTCATCCATCCTTGATTTTCTAAATAGCTAACAATGAGCGCTTTGTGTGTACCACTACGTAGTGTTTCTCCAAGTCCAAACATTGAAAAAGCAATAGCTAGTAGAAAGAAATTTGTGGAATAGTAAATTGTAATAAAAGAGATTATGTAGGCTAAAAATGCACTTGCTAGAGATAATTTTCTGCCCATATAGTCCGCTACAATACCAGTAGGGATTTCTAAAAAGAAAGCGACCAATTTACGTATAGCATATAAAGTTCCTATTTGTGTATAGCTTACCCCAATTTCTGAAAGATAAATGATCATAAAAGGATCAAAGAATCTCAGATTTTTCAGAAATCCATACATACTAAATCGCCAGTACATACTATTTTTTTGAATGGTTGTTGGGGCTGTCATGGTTTGTAGGATTAATTATTAAATAGGCTAAAAATGTAGTAATAATACAATTTTAAGGATAAATAGATGCTTATGATAAGAAAAGTATAAAGTTTACACAAAGTTAACTTTGAGAATGTATATCCAAATTAATATCATTCTTCACCCACGATATAATTCATCCACCCTTTCATTCTTAAAAGTACTTTCCGGACTAGTTTCATAGGTTCAATATATTGTGTATAAATCGCAATTTGGGCTTTACTTCCTCCAGGTAAATAATACTCTTTCATATCATCATCAATTTCAATCAGTATCGGAACAGCACCTTGAAAATGATCTCTAGTATCAAAATTATGTAATTTACCTATCACCTGAAGTTCACCTTCTGCAATAGCATTGGGCAACTCTTTTACTTTTCCTTTCACTACTTTTCCTGGGATTGCATCAAATATGATTTCAGATTCATCTCCAAGTGCAATTCTTTGCATGGGATTTTGTGGAAAGGCACCAATCAAATACATTTTTTCATCTTCCATAAAATTCATTACTGGTCTTAATGGAAATTGTACTGCTCTCATCCCTCTTCTTAATCTATTTTGAAGAACAATCCCATCTGCTGGAGCTCGAACAAAACAAGAAATATATTCATGTCTTGTTTCTATGAGTTGAGCTTTTATTTGTTCTACATTTTCTTCTGCTGTTTCCACATCAAACCTTCTTCCTGCTCTTGATTCAAGAAGAGCTTGATATTCATCCAATCTTTTTTCAGCAAGTTTTAATTTTGTTTCTAATACCTTTATTCGACTATAATATTTTGTATGATCGAGAATAAATAATGTATCTCCTTTAGCAACTCTTTGATGGGTGCCTTTTACTTTTACTTCAATGACTTCTCCAGAAACATCAGGAATAATCGGAGTTGTAACAAAGTATACTCTAGCATTAGAAGTAAATGGGTGATTGTAATTCATCAAAACAATAATGAAAAAGATGATAAAGAAACCTATCAACCCTGTAGTCGTTAATGTCCATTTATTGACAGGAACTTTAAAGACTTTAAAGACTGTCCAAGCCAAACCTATATAGGTTAACATAATTAGTGTTTCCATACCTTATTGATTATTAATTTTGGACTTCAATTCTTTTACTTCATTTTTTAGTAAATCAATTTCCTCTTCCAAGTTTTTTCGATTTTTCTCATTAGGATAATAATAGGCCCAAATCCAAAGGAATGGCCAGATAGAGTGCATTAAAAATAAGCTTACCCAACCTGCTGCTTGTAAAGCATCTTGGTGAGGGTGGTTTCTCTTTTTAGCAATTTCATAAGGAATATCATGTATATAAATAACTACATAAACGAGGAAAATAAAGAGAAAGAAAAGTATAAATAGCGCGATAATATTTAATAGATCCATTTGAAATCAAATAGTTAGACTGACCTGAATAACAGTCCATTTTTTTAATAATTTTTTGAAACCCTATACTGCATATTACGATGGTCATTAAAGTGAAATTCTTTAATTTTTGATCATAAAATTATTGAGTTCAACAGCTAGTATTTTGTGAGATTCAACAATTTAACTTAAAATATATCTTTTATAAATAAGAATAAATATTTCAAAAACAGATTCTTGAAATAGTTCATAATCATGATGTTATAAAACATTTTCTGATTGAAGGTGGAGTGTTTGTAATGTTATGAGTATAAATTGTATGTATAAAACTTTTTATTGTTTCCTATTTAGAATAATGAACTCACTTATCACTTTCTAACCGTCTGGTAACTATATTCATTACAAACGTCTAAGTTTAGATATCAAACTATTTCCTTTTATAAAAAAATGAAAAGTATAATTATTGTATTCCTCTCACTTTTAATGTGTGCTAATGTACATGCTCAAAAGAAAAAAAAGAAAGGTACAGAAAAGCCTAATATTCTAGTGATGTGGGGTGATGATATTGGTTTATGGAATGTCAGTGCTTACTCTTATGGTCAAATGGGATATACAACTCCAGGTATTGATCGTATTGCTGATGAAGGTGTTCTTTTTACTGATTATTATGGAGAACAGTCTTGTACAGCTGGTAGATCTTCCTTCATTACAGGACAATCCGGTTTAAGAACAGGTATGACGAAAGTCGGAATGCCAGGTTTTCCTCAAGGACAAGCAGATGATGATTTGACAATTGCTGAAGCATTGAAAAATCATGGTTATATGACAGGGCAATTTGGTAAAAATCACTTAGGAGATCAAGACCATATGTTACCTACTAAACATGGTTTTGATGAATTCTATGGCTTCCTATATCACCTTAATGCAATGGAAGAACCTGAATACCCAAACTATCCTAAAGACCCAGAATATTTAAGGAAATTTGGCCCTAGAGGTGTTTTAGATTGTACCTCAGATGGTCCTGTAAATGATACAGGTCCTTTAACAATAGAACGTATTAAAACTATTGATGATGAGCTAACAAAACGTGCGATGGTATTTATGGACAAAGCTGTTGAACAAGATAAACCATTCTTTGTTTGGTGGAACGCCGCTAAAATGCACTTTAGAACTCATATTAAAGATGCATCTAAAGGTTTGTCTGGAAGAGGATTTTATAACGATGGTATGGTAGAACATTCCAATCATATAGGTCAATTATTGGATTATTTAGAAGAGAAAGGTATCGCTGATAATACGATAGTAATTTACGGTACTGATAATGGCCCTCAAACCAACTCTTGGCCAGATGGAGCAATCTCTCCTTATCGTATGGAAAAAGAAACACAGTATGAAGGTGCTTATAGAGTACCATTTGTAATTCGTTGGACAGCTGGAGGAATATCGGGAGGTAGAAAACTTGATGGTATGGTGGCTCATTTAGATTGGTTACCTACATTCTTGGCAGCAGCAGGAGATCCTGATATTAAGGAAAAACTATTGAAAGGAGGATATAAAGCGAATGGAAAAAGCTTCAAAATTCATTTAGATGGTTATAACATGTTGCCTTATTTACAAGGTAAAGTAAAAGAATCTCCTCGAAAGTGGTTTGTTTATCATACTTCTGAAGCAGAACCTGTAGCAGTTCGTCAAGATATAGAGGGAAAAGAGCAGAAGATGTCTTTGAAATGGGTGTTTGGTGAACAAAGAGGAGTTAGTGGAGAACTTTGGCAAGAACCTTTTACTTGGCTAAGGATGCCTAAAGTTTTTGATTTGAAAATGGATCCTTTCGAACGTGCTGATTTTGATTCAAATACCTACATGGATTGGTACATTAATCAAATTCCTTACATGTATGGTGCTATGGCACATATGCAAGAGTATGTGATGACCTTCAAAGAATATCCTGCTTCTCAAAAACCAGGTTCATGGAAAATGAATGAAATTAAAAATAAAAGTTACCAAATAGGTCCTGTTGGTCCTGGAGGTACAACAAAAGAGAAATAAATCCATTTTATTTTTCTTCCTTTAGAAACAATAATATTTTATTAGAATGAAGAACATTAAAAAAGCCTATTACTTACTCTTTCTCTTAATTTTTATCAGTTTTTCAACCTTATGTAATGCCCAATGTATAAAAAACATTAATGGAAAAATGCCTTATTATAGGTTGGTTGAACCTACAAAAACATTTGTAGATGAAGTGAAGAATATCGATCCTGATGAAATTGCTTTTGTGGATGTGAAAGGAGATGTTATTGGCCTTTATACTGCACAAAATAAATCGGTAATGCAGGTGAAAATCAAATTTGATAACGAAAGTAGTGAAGCAGAAAATGATGATATTATCACTTCTTTTGATATCAAAAAATCAAAACAATTTTCAAATGCTAAAGTAATTTATCGTTTAAGAGAAGGGTGTTATGATTGTAGAGTAGAACTTTATAATAAGAAAGGAGTACTGCTCATGAAATTCTTCTCTGATGAAGTAGAAGCTTTATAAATTAAGATTAAAACCTAAAACCAATTTTTAAATGAAAAAGAAGATCCTAACTGGATTGTTTTCGCTGTCAATGCTTGCCGGTAGTGTAATGACCATGGAAGCAGAGGCAAAGGAACAAAAAAATAAAAAGCCAAATATCCTGGTGATGTGGGGTGATGATATCGGATTATATAATATCAGTTATTGGAACCGTGGTTTGATGGGGTATCAAACACCTGCAATCGATAAAATTGCAAATGATGGTATCGCATTTACTGATTACTATGGTGAACAATCTTGTACTGCTGGTAGATCATCGTTTATTACAGGTCAATGTGGTTTGAGAACAGGTATGACAAAGGTAGGTCTTCCCAAAGCTCCCGCAGGACAAAAAGCGGATGATATTACCATTGCTGAAGTACTGAAAAATCAAGGTTATGCAACAGGTCAGTTTGGTAAAAATCACTTAGGCGATAAAGATGCCGATTTACCTACTAAGCATGGTTTTGATGAGTTCTATGGTTTCTTATATCATTTGGATGCAATGCAAGAACCAGAAGATGCAGATTACGCTCAAGATCCAAACTTCTTGAAAAAATTTGGTCCAAGAGGTGTATTACATAGTACATCAGATGGTCCCGTAAAAGATACAGGTCCTTTGACGATCGAAAGGATGAGGACAATCGATGATGAAGTCAATAAAATGGCAATGCAATTTATCGATAAAGCTGTAGGTGAAGATAAGCCTTTCTTTGTTTGGTGGAACTCTTCTAGAATGCACTTTACAACACACTTGAAAAAAGAAAGTAGAGGTATTTCTAAGCAAGGTTTCTACAATGATGGTATGATGGAACATGATGGTCATATTGGTGAAATGTTAGACTTCTTAGAGAAAAAAGGGGTGTATGACAATACAATCATTATTTATGGTACAGACAATGGACCACATTATAATGCTTGGCCTGACGGTGCAATTACGCATTTCCGCGGAGAAAAAGAAACGAACTGGGAAGGTGCTTATAGAGTTCCTACTTTCATCCGTTGGGGTGACGGTGGTTTGAAAGGTGGTAAAGTAATGAACGGTCTAATTTCTCACTTAGATTGGTTACCTACTTTAGCAGCTGCAGCTGGAGAGCCAGATATTAAAGAGAAATTAATGCAAGGTGGTTACAAAGCGAATGGCAAATCATTCAAAGTACATCTTGATGGCTATAATATGCTTCCTTATTTAAAGGGAGAAACGAAGGTATCACCAAGAACAGAATTTGTTTATTTCAATGCAGATGCAGAAATCGTAGCCATTCGCTATGAGCAATCGAATTATGCAGTTGGAGAAGCTACTTGGGAGCCAGGTGGTGGTGTCGATGCTGGAGGAAGAGGTACTTCTGGAGATGTCACAACCGCATGGAAAGTAGTGTATGCAGAACAAAGAGCAAAAACAATGGAGCTTTGGGCTGAGCCATTTGTATGGTTACGTCTTCCAAAAATCTTTAACTTAAGAAGAGATCCATTTGAAAGAGCAGATCAAAATTCTAATAACTATTGGGGATGGTATCTTACACATCCATTCATTATGTATAAAGCCAATGTTCTTGTATTTGAGCATTTGGCAACATATAAGGAATATCCACCAAGTCAGCGACCGTCTAGTTTCACAGTCGGAGACGCTTCACTTGAAATTTATGAGAAGATTGGTGTAGGACCAGGTGGTTCTACAGGACCAGGAATCAATAAATAAGTCAACAATAAATACCATGTATGTTATTCTTTAGCATACATGGTTTTTCTACTATTAAACATGAAACTATTACTTATTACATGCTCACTACTCTTGAGTTCACTTTTGGTAAATGCTCAAGTCTATTTAGATAATACTGAATTTCAAACGAAAACTACAGCACAAGTCAATAAAAATGGAAGAGAAACGGCTTCAGAACCTGCTTATATAAGAGGAAATCAATTTGAAGAAGTAGATGGAATACCAGAACATTTAGAAGAATATGTTATTTCTTTTTGTGAAAATGTAAATAATCGAAATGTCAAAAAAATAGCTCCTTACATGAAAGGAGCCCAAAAGTATAAGGAAGATACAAAGGCAATGGAAGGTTATATTGATAACTTTTGGTGTGGGTATGAAGAAGGAAAAAAATACAACGGTAAACAGTGTATTCTTACCAATGAAATCAAAAATGTAGAAGTAGTTTCTCACCGTCAAATTGGAAATAGTACTTATGTCATTAAACATAAAGTAGAAACCAAAAAGAAGGTATTAATAGTAGAATTGGTCATGGAGTTATCTTCTTCTTATCCTCAATATATCGGTACCATCTAATATGTTAGAAAAGATAAAAGAACTTGAAGCAAGGATTAATGCTTCCATCATCGGTCAAGAAGAGTTGGTAGAATCACTCATCATAGGGTTAATTACTGAAGGAAATTTACTTTTAGAAGGGCTGCCGGGAATGGCAAAAACTAGAGCAGTAAATACCTTAAGTAAGGTAATGGATATTGAGATGAACCGTATTCAATTTACACCAGACTTATTACCATCAGATATAACTGGTACAGAAATTTATAATCCAGAATCCACAGATGGTAGTAGTTTCTCATTTAAAAAAGGACCCATATTTACCAATCTAGTATTAGCGGATGAGATTAACAGAGCACCAGCAAAAGTACAATCTGCTTTATTGGAAGCGATGGAAGAACATCAGGTGACTGTGGCGAGTAAAACCTATAAAATGGATCCCTTTTTTATGGTCATAGCAACTCAAAACCCAGTAGAACAGGAAGGAACTTACCCTTTACCAGAGGCCCAATTAGATCGTTTTATGATGAAAATTGTCATAAATTATTTGACTATCGAACAAGAAGAGAAAATGTTGGAATTGGTAAGAGGTGAAAGTAGTCCTTCTAAAGCTAAAGAAGCTCCAACACCTATTGATAGACAAGTAATTCTTGATCTTCGAGCTCAATTGGATACTATAAAAGTAGGTGAAGCAGTGACGAAATATATTGTAAGATTGATAGATGCTTCTCGTTTTCCTAAAAAGTATAATCCAGAATTAGAAAAATATATTGCTATAGGTGCAAGTCCAAGAGGAAGTATTTCGCTAGATAAAGCAGCAAGATGCAAAGCATTATTAAAAGGAAAAGATTTTGTGGATACGGATGATGTTAGAGAGGTAGCTCATAGAATTTTAAGGCATCGAATTGCATTGACATACCAAGCAAATGCAGACCGCAAAACAGCAGATGATATTATCGATGAATTACTAAAGTCGGTAAGCCTATAAATTGACTTTTCACTTTTCAACCCAAGAAATTGCCCTTACTTCATCTCAATATTCAAGATTTATTAGAATTAGAAAGTATCGTCGAAAGTGCTGAATACTTTAAACATCAACGTGTTTCAGGTTTGTTGTCTGGTCGTCATGCTTCTATGTTGAGGGGACGTGGACTGGACTTTTCTGAAGTAAGAAAGTATGTGTTAGGCGATGATATTCGAAATATCGATTGGAAAGTGACTGCTCGGACAAGAGAGACACATACCAAGGTATTTAGTGAAGAAAAAGAACGTCCTCAATTAGTTGTTTTGGATCAAAGTTTATCTATGCTATTTGGTAGTCAAGGCGACTTGAAAGCCAATGTCGCTTTGAAAGTAATGGCAATTCATGGTTTTAGAGCATTAAAAATGGGAGATCGCTTTGGTGGTATACTTTTTACCAATAATGAAAACCAATTATTTCGACCTTCAAGAAGTAAAAATCTGTTTCAAGCAATGTTAGAACAAGCTTTACAATTAAACCAAAAGTTAATTGGGCAAAAAGTAAAGTTAGACCAATCTTTTCAACATTTAGAAGAAGCATTATTTAAAGTCCTACAAATCGCTCATCACGACTTTATCATCAATATTATTACAGATATCACACAAATCACAGACTTGGGTCTAGAACGCTTAGGGTCATTGGCGAAAAGTAATAATGTAATTGTCACTCACATTTCTGATCCTTTGGATGAAACCTTACCCAACCAAAGAGTTCCCATGACCAATACACAAGTGCAAATAGATTGGGATATAACTAAAGAAAACCAATCAAAATTCCATTCCAGCTACAAAGAAGATATCAAAGTAATGGAAAAGAAATTATTGGACTATCGTATTCCATTGGTCACATTTAATACAATGGATCCAATCAAAATTCAAGTAAAAACAATGCTCAATGAACAGTACAGCCGATAAAATAGGGGAGATCATACCGCCAAGTGCTGTTGCTTATTCATTGGATACTTTAGGGTGGAAAATCGTTGGGGGGCTACTTGTGTTATTATGTATTGTAATACTCATTCTATGGGTAAAGCATTACAATAAAAATAGGTATCGTAAAGAAGCTTTACAACTCCTTTCTGAAATCAATGCAGGACACGTTACTTCTGCCAATATTTATGCTATTGATAAGCTATTACGAAGAACAGCTTTTACTGCATATAACCAACAAGAAATTAAACAAATGATGTATTCAGATTGGAAAATGTACCTGGATTCCAAAATCAAAAATACTTCATTTTCTGAACAAGATTTTAATACCATTTTAAAAGGTATTTATGATGAAAATAGTATTGTAAATGCCGCTCAACAATATAAATCCTATTATCAGTATGCCGAATTTTGGATACGAAAACATGCACTTTGAATGGACACATCCTTGGGTGTTTTTATTCATTGTCTTGATTCCTGCGGTGTATTGGTTGATACCTCCGTTGCGATCAAAAACATCAGCTTTGGTCTTTCCTTCTTTCCAAAGAGCAGTGAAAGTATCAGGCTTAAATCCTCGACAAAAGTCAAAAGTTTCACAGAAGAAATTTGTACAATGGGCAGCTTATCTATTGATCTACATTTGTATCCTGATTGGTGCTGCAGGACCAAAATTAGTAGGGACTCCTGAGAAGAAAATCAAAACAGCAAGAAGCTTTTTAATCACCGCTGATATGTCTTTTAGTATGGACAATAAAGATTGGGTGGTAGAAAAACAAAGACTTACAAGATGGCATGCCGTTCAAAAACTGATGACGGATTTTATCAAAGGAAGAAAGTCAGACCGAATGGGCTTAGTTCTTTTTGCAACACATGCTTATCTACAAGCACCTTTGACAGAAGATCTAGAGTCGGTTATGTTTATGCTTAATGATGCGGAAGTGGGAATGGCAGGGCAAATGACTGGAATCGGCGATGCAATAGGCTATGGTATGAAGGTTTTTGAAGCCGATACGACAAAAGAAAAAGTCATTTTACTTCTCACGGATGGTGTAGATAGTGGAAGGGGAATCAATCCCTTGGATGCGGCTGCAATTGCCAAAAAAGATAGTATTAAAATCTATACTTTAGGTATTGGAGACCCTACCGGAAAAGATAAGATTGATGAAAAAACGATGAAGTTTATCGCCCATTCGACGGGCGGTGAATATTTCAGAGCAATGGACGAGAAAGAACTCAAAAAAGCTTATAAAACTCTAGATGAATTAGAACCGATTAAATATGAAACTACAAGGCTTAGACCTGAAGTACTCTTGTATTATTATCCAATCATAGGAACAGTAGTCATCGCTTGTTTATTGATTTTTTATCTCAATGTATTAGCCTTCTTAAAAGCCAGAAAGAATGGATAACGAACAATTGATAAATTCCCTCAATCAGTTTCATTTTCTACGTCCGAAAATGCTATGGTTCTTTGTGCTCATTTTTTTGTTTTTGGTTCAATATATCATTAATAATAAAAAGGCACTTTCATGGCAACGATTGATTAAAGAAGAACTTAGAAGTATTGTCATTCTCAATCAGAAAAATCGTAAAGCGAACTTTCCCGCCATCTTAATGTTCATTTGCGTAGGGATGTCTATTTTAGGATTAGCAGGACCAACTTTCAAACAAAAGAAATTACCAACAGTCATCAATAAAGCCGTTGTTTGGGTAGCCTTAGATTTGTCTCAAAGTATGATGACAAAAGACTTATCGCCTAATCGATTGGAGCGTTCAAAATTGAAAATAAGAGATTTATTTGCCGAAAAATTAAATACAAAAGTGGGACTATTGGTATTTGCAGGAACACCGCATGTTATCTTTCCTCCAAGTTTGGATAAAGAAATTATGGTGCCTTACATGACTACTGTAAAACCTAGAATTATGCCCGTAAAAGGGACTAATTATACTTTGATGTTGGAGTACATGCATCAGCTAACAAAAGAAGATATCGCACCGCCAACAGTCATTATTGTAACAGATGAATTGACAAATTCACAATCCCAACAGATCATTAATTTTAAAAATACATCCAAAGCATTTGTACAAGTTTGGGTAGCAAGTTCATTTAATGGAGGTTTTGTCCCTAATCCCTATAATGATCGAAGAGATTTGATTTATAAAGGTAAAAATGTCCTTTCAAAAGCAGATCAATCAATTCTTGATCAATTAAAGAAAGAAGAAAATATAGATGTGATTCCTTTGACATTGGATGATAGTGATGTTGATGTTTTAGCTGCTCATATTAAAAAACATAGAGTAATAAAAACGAATGCTGAACGAAAGGAAGAAGACTGGAAAGATGATGGAATTTATCTGATTTATCCTTTGGTAATCTTGGTATTGCTTTGGTTCAGAAAAGGATTTATGGTCAATTGGGGATTTATTCTCCTCTTATTTTTAGGAGGATGTGGAGACAAAGCGAATGATTTATGGTATTCCAAAGATTATCAAGGGCAATTGATGGAACAAAAAGGTGATTACGCCGCCGCTGCTGCATTGTATAAAGACAAGGCACATAAAGCTTTTGCTTATTACAAAAGTGGAAATTTAGATGAAGCCATCTCAGTTTATGAATCAGACACAACAGCCACCTCTCAATATAACTTAGGGTTAGTTTTTGCCGAAATGGGTGATTATGAAATGGCACAAGCAGCATTTAAAGTGGCACTTGCTAAGGATTCAACATTAGCAGCTGCTCAACAATCTCTGACAAAAGTAAAAGTATTAATTGAACAGAAAAATGGTACTGAAAAAGGGGAAGATTCCCTTCAAAAAGATACTTCTCAAGCAATAAAAGTATTAACAGAAAAGGAAAGAAAACTATCAGATAATAAATACAATAAGAAAAAAGAAAATCAGGCAGATCGAGAGAAAGAAAAAGTAGTGGACCCAAAGAAAAGGAAATACAAAGAACAAGATTGGCCTGATGAAAAAAAGAAAAAAAAGCAATCTACCCAAATCAATGCGGCTACGATGGTGATGGAAAAGACCAATGCTGACCCTTCTGAATTCTTGAGAAAGAAGTTTATCCTTCAAAAGAAAAAGTATTATCCTAAAGTGAAAAATCCCGAGAAACAATGGTAAGATATCTACTCTTCTGTATTGCATTGCTTTTTGTTTCAATGGAAAGTAATGCCCAAAATGGATTTGCATCGGTGCACCTTCAACGTAAATACACTTTTGTACAACAACCTGTACAAGTAACGATCAAAGTGTATTCTCCAACTTGGTTTACGCAAGGTGTTGAGTTTGGAGACCTCACAGTCAAAGATGCTTTTATCATTCCATTTACCAACTCTGTATCAGGTAATGAAACCATAAATGGAAAATATTACGCAGTGATAAAGCATTACTTCCTCGTTTTTCCTTACAAGGAAGGGACCTTTACTTTTCCTTCGTTGTCCTTAGTGGCTTACATTCCTCCAAAAGGTGATTTTGAAGGAAAAGCAACAACATTAAAGACAAAAGAACAAACTTTTAAAGTTCGGCCTTTGCCACCGAATAAAGAGAATGTGATTCCATTTGTAGCAAGTAGAGTGTACATTTCTGATTATTGGAATAAGGATTTTAAAAAATTAAAAGTAGGTGATGTTGTCGAAAGAACAGTGAAAGTAACAGCAGTAAAGACTATCGCTAATTTTATCCCTCCCGTTAAAATTGACTCTGTAGATTATGCAAAAAGATACTACAATAGCAATTTAACAGACCAAAAGATTAATAGTAAAAAAGAAACATTAGTCAGTACCCGTACCGAAAAGTTCTCCTACCTTTTTGCAAAACCGGGAGATTATGAGATGCCTGGGTCATCGATTACTTATTTTGATCCTTACCGAGGGGAATATAAAACTGTTAAATCTAAAGCATCAAAAATTCATGTAGATACTACTTCCGACTTAGGTATTGTAGCATCAATTGCGGATAGCCTTCAATCTTTACAACCAAAAGTTGATACTAATGCAGCACCAAAAGTGCCATTGAAAGAAAGAATCATTACTTTTTTGGTAGAACAGAAAGTAAATATTGTACTCTTCTTCTTAATTGTCTTTTTCTATAAAAGAGTTA
Source organism: Flammeovirga sp. AWQ4_249 (assembly GCF_056161045.1). NCBI lineage: Bacteria > Pseudomonadati > Bacteroidota > Cytophagia > Cytophagales > Flammeovirgaceae > Flammeovirga > Flammeovirga sp. AWQ4_249. The sequence continues at coordinate 264,280 of NZ_JBSWYJ010000003.1, read as the reverse complement.
AGAAATGGTTGCTTAAATTAATAAAGTGGTACAAGAGTAGGAGAGAAAACTATTTGAATTCTGAAAAATATGCTTTTTCTAAAGTTGAAAAGAAAAGTAAGTATAAAAATGATTTTGAATATCTCAATGAAGTGTATCGATGGTTGTTACATTCAGCAATAGGCAAGGTTTCAATAACAGCCTCGGCAAAAGAAATCAAAGACACTTCTACTTATGATACTTTCTCTCAATTCTTTGTTCAATTATTTTCAAAAAAGGAAAAAGGTGAACATTCATCACTACAAAGTCAATTACGAAAGTTTAGAAAAAAAATAACCCATAAAGAAAAAAATAAAAGCCATCTCAAAGATTGGTGAGATAAACTTAACCCATAATTGTTGCTACTATGAAAACTACTTATTTAATCTCCTTTCTTTTTATTTTATTCAGTTGTCAACCCAAAGAAACTGAAACAGACAACGATTTATCTGCATTGAATCTAAAAGGTAATATCAAGTCGGTAACCACAAAAAACTATTTAGCAGATGATCAAAATGGTCAACTCATCAAAGGACCTCAAGCTTCACGGTTGGAAGAAGTATTTGATAAAAAAGGAAACCTAATTAAATCGATTGGAGGTTACTCCAATGAAGTCGAAAGAAAATATTGTGAGAAAGGATTATTGCAAGAGGAGGTCGATTATTATAATAATAAAGTCGTTCGAAGATTTTATTACAAATACGATGAAAATAACAGAGAAATAGAGGCAATAGTCTATGGACAGGGAGGTCTTTTAGAACAAAAAAGATACTCTTATTATGATTCCAATGGCTTCTTTATTGAAATGAAAGCATTGGATGGAAAGAATAAGTTGATCGGTCGAATCACTTGTGAAAATGATACACAAGGGAGGGAATTAAAAAAGACTTATTTTAATGAAAATAATCAAGAAGAAGGTGTTTATATCTACATGTATGATGAAGCAGGTCGAAAGATTTTAGATCAAGCCATCAACAAAAATGAAAAGGATAATTCCCTTCAAAAAACCGTCTACAATGAAGACGGCTATCCCATCCAAAACGTCATAAAAACTTGGTATGAAGACAAAATCATCGAATATGATTATGTAGAATATGACGATTTTGGGAATTGGGTAGTGAGGCTTTCTAAAGAAAAAAAGTTGCTCAATAATCAACCTACTTTAGTGCCCAGGTCTTATGAAGAAAGAGAAATTGCTTATTATTAATCAAGCTAATTTTTCTTCAAAATAAAGTAAAACAGCATCACGATTATTCTTGATCTTTTCTACAAAATCAGCAGGGATATTGAGGTCATTATTATAATCATAAGACCATACCATCATTTCTAATAACACGGGAAGTAATGCTTTTCCTTTTTCGGTTAAAAAGTATTCTTTCTGTGTTTTTTTTTGTTCATACACTCTCGAAATGATAATCCCGTTTTGCTCCAATTTTTTAAGTCGATCAGAAAGAATATTGGTCGCAATACCTTCACCTGAATTCTGGAATTCTTTATAGAAACGTTTCCTATCAAAGATCATATCTCGAATGATCAGTAAAGTCCATTTATCTCCAAAAAAATCAAGTGCAAAACTAACAGGACAAGCAGATCTCATAATTATATAATTAGAAGTTAGAAAGCTTGCAATTTAAAAGCTTCTCATTAAATATTCAAGATATCTCTATAGAGGTACGATTCATCGTGTACTAACTTAGAAGTACAAGATGAATCGTGCCTCTACAATTGCAAACTTTCATCTAAGATTTTTCTATTTGAATATTAAAAATAGGTATTACTATTCATAAATTTTCCACCTACCATCCAGAAGAAAAATCGCATAAAACCATTAATAGGTTGAACGGCATCCCAATGTTCTACAATTTTTCCATCTTCTACTTTCCAAACATCAATAATGTTTAGTCCTCGCTTAGGGTTACCACGATCTTTCTTATTGTTAGTTGCATGAGAATGAACCGTTACATGATCACCATCTACATACATATGTTTGACATCATATTGATAATCAGGATACTTTTTAGCAAAATCTGATACCACTTTCAATACTCCATCTAGACCATCTGTCATACTTTGATTGTGTTGCTTGTAGGGATTACTTCCATATTTCTCTTTGATATAATCAAAATTATGGTTGTTCATTATATTTTGAATGAAGTCCACTACAATGCTCGCATTACCTAGTTCTGCGTCTGACCATGAGTCTTTTTTTAAGTGATCTAAATTGATTTGAAGAGTTTCCATAAGAGTACTTTTTAGAATGATTTTTTAGTTAATTTTAATTCACTTGTGAAATGCAAGTATTCAAATGTAAGCAAATACTTTCAAAATGCAAGTGAATTGATATGTAAATATTTAAATACATAAAAAAATGGGGGCTTTGATATGTTTTTTAGAGAATGCATAAAGTTTTTTGTTTATATAAAAAGAAGATATATAACACCTAATAGTAACTTTTTATTAAAAATTATTTTCTTTCTATTTTCAAGAATATGATTCAGAAACTAGTATTAATTGTATTGCTCTTTTCATCAATTGCTACTTATGGACAAGATGAAATGTCAGCAGAAGAGAAACAGAAGTTAGCTCAAATAGCCAATAACCCTATGGCTAATGCTTATAAAGTATTTTTCCAAGATGTAGTAAATTTTAGTAATCGTAACTCAAATACACTATATATAAATGCATTGGTACCAAGTTCACTTGGAGAAAAAATAAGAATGGTCAATAGGGTTTTACTACCTGTAGATACTAGAAATCCATCAGATGCTTTAAAGGAGACTGCTTTAGGAAATTTACAATATCAAGGAATTTTCACAGGTCAAAAACCGATTAAAGTCGGCACAAACAGCGAGGTGGTTCTAGGTTTAGGACCTTCAATATTATTCAATACAAATACCTATGAAAATAAAATTTATGGGGACGACAATTGGGGAGTTGGATTTGCATTTTTAGGTGTATACAAAAATAAAGGGTTTATGGGATTAATTTCTGCTTCACCGTCATGGGGTGTAGGGGGCGATGAAGTAAACACAGCCTTGATTCAATATATGCTTTCGTATAATTTCAAAAGTGGTTTTCAAATTATTTCTTCTCCATTGTTGTTGTACAATGAAGCAATTCCAGGAGATAAGAAATGGTTAGTACCATTTGGATTAGGTGTAGGTCAACTTTTCAAAGTTGGAGGGAAATTGCCAATCAATCTTAGTGTAGTAGGAAATTATAATGCGATCAGACCTGATGTATTAGAAAATAATAAATGGCAATTGGGAATTAATCTTATGATGATTCTTCCTAGTCCAAAACTGATGAAAGCTATGAAAGCCAAAGAAAAAGGTGAACTATAAGATTCATATTAAAGCAAAAAGCCAACATAAATTTAATATCTATGTTGGCTTTTTTAGTTATCTATTAATTATACATATTCAAGTACTAGTTCTTCTTTTTCAAATCGACTGTAGTCAATACGTATAGGTTTATTATTTTCATTTAAAGCAACGAAAATAAATACACTTTCCATAACCTTTTCTTTGGTATCTGAATACATATCTTCAGCATACATTTCAAGAATGACTCTTAATTTGACAGGGTCAGCTTTTTCAACTTTGCCCACAACTTCCACAATTGTATTAGGAGATACCGCTTTAAGGAATTTGATATCTTCTGTTTTCAACGTAAACATACGTTGTCTTGTGAATCTTGTGGCTGTAATGTAAGCTACTTCGTCCATCCACTTCATAGCTTCTCCACCAAACAGCGTGTTGTTTGCATTCAACGTGTTGGGAAAGATAGCCTTAAATTGTCTTGTTATTGTTTTTCTTATTCTCTCTTCCATAGCTCATAAACAAATTGAGCCGCAAGGTAATCATAATGCTATTACCTTTGCAGTAAAATGTTATGAATTTATGGTATAATTACGATTTCTAATTTTGAGCTAACGTAATTTTTTTACCTTCTTTAAAATGAAAGAATACAACTGCCAAAGGAGATAACAAAAGAGGGCAGAAAGTAAAATAGGGAGGACTGAGAAGATAATCGCCAATAATAGTTCAGAGAAATCAAATCCAAAGTATTCGATAATTAAACCTAAAAGCACATAGTTGACCACCACTAAATTCATAAAAATGAACCCAAAGGTAAACACTTCAACTCTTAGTTCTTTATCTCTTCTCCTTAGGACAAAATAGCAAATGACGAGGAAGCAAATGTAAAATATTTCGAAAATTAAATACATATACTAAAGGTTATAAAACCTTTTCAACTATTAAATAAATAATAGAATTATCAAGGTCTAATTACGGTTAGCCATCAATAAAGTTCTACAAAATTAAGGAGTTAGATTGAAAACATTAACTAAATAAACATTTTACATGCTCTTTTTACAATTATTCACAGGTAGGAAGGATTAATAGTTCAGTAAATGGCTCGTTAGACGCGATAAATCGAGTCTCTACGGGGGGGGGGGGATACCTATGATTGAAAAGCTACCATTGTAGAGGCACGATTCATCGTGTCTCACGGCCCACAATCAGCACTATATTTATTTAAAGAGAAATAGTAAGGAATTTCATCATCAGCCCCGGTCATTACACCGAGGCTGAATCTGAAAAATAGGTTTTAGCTTATTGCTTAATCCACTTTTTAACTGTTTTATAATGTACACTTTGTACTTCAATGGCATACATACCAGAACTATAGTTGTGAATGTCAAATGTTGAGAAATTACTCTTTTGAACACGTTCTTCTTTTATTTGTCCTGAACCTAGGTTAATGATTCTAACAGTAAACTCTGAATCTGTAACTGTATTCGGAATTGATAAGTGAAGACTGTTATGTGCTGGGTTAGGGTAGAGGTTGATTTCTAATTCTTTTAATTCATCCTCCAACGCAATTGTTCTTGCATTACTGTTAGCACATGAATGCATATTAGTACTTCCGTTTCTTTCTCCACCTTCCGGTACGTTATACACGAAGTAGAAATTCACAGCATTTGTATTTGAAATTCTATACGAATATGTACCATCTCCATCATCATTCATATGATATCCAGCTCCATTAATAATGGCTAACCTCAATGTATTACCGACACCACTTCTTTGCGGTTCAAAACCAATGATGACATCATTTCCTTCATAGTTTACTGTGTAGAAATAATCTGTTGTACCTGAAGTAGTAAAGCCTGCTTCACCGTCACAAATATTATCACCATTATTGATGATTTCTGTATCAGTAGTGACTAACATTGATGCTGAATTTGTATTGCCTGCCGCATCTTTTGCGGTAACAACTACTTGGTATTGTGTATCATCTTGAAGACCAGAAAATGCATAAGATGTTGTATTGATTGTACTTACAAAATTACCATTCAAAAAGACATCATATCCTGTAACACCTACATTATCTGTTGAAGCATTCCATGTAGTGGTAAAACTATTTGTTGTTACATTACTAGCAGATAAGTTAGATGGAGCATTAGGAGCAACTGTGTCTTGATTCGAATTATCTCCGCCACCTTCACAATTTCCAGTGTTTTCTAAGTGAGCATTGTTTGCAGTGTTTCTTTCACCTCCTTCTGGAATATTATAAGTGAAATAGAAATGAATATCATCGCCTGCATTAATGTTGGTTTCATAAGGAGTATCAGTGCTCATAAAATAACCTGGATGACCTTCACCTTCACTTCCTGCATAATAGACAATCAATGTTGAATTGGCTACACCTGCTCTTGAAGGACTAAAAGTAATAAACGTCTTTCCGTTGTTGGCTGTCACTTCATAAGTATAATCTCCATTAAGATCTGTACCTCCACAAATACTACTATCTCCACCGCCATTGTCTTCGGCTAACGTAGTCACTGAAATGCTGGCAGATAATGATGCATTACCTGCCGCATCTTTAGCGATAATACCAACAGTATAATTAGTATTTTCAGTCAGTGAAAGTAAGTTAGTTTGAGTAATAGTTGTTGTTGAATTTAAAGTACCGTTAAGATAAATTTCGTAGTATTCTACACCTTCATTGTCTGATGAAGCATTCCAATTTAGATCAAATGAAGAGGTTGTGATATTGCTTGCTGTGAGGTTAGAAGGGATCGTTGGCGCTTCCGTATCTGGGGTTTCTCCACTACTTCCACCACATTCACCCAGTGTTACTTGATGTGGATTAGCCGCCGTATTTCTTTCACCTCCTTCAGGAACATTGTAAGTGAAATAGAATTCAATCTCATCATTTTCTGTTGCACTAATTCCATAAGGTGTATTTGGCGTAACGATATGTCCACCACGATCCGCATTATTTACTTTATAATATAAGATGATCACAGAATTACCTACACCTGTTCTACCCGGAACAAAAGTGATGGTAGGAGCATTATTTTCATTGGCTACTTCATAAGTGTAATCCCCTGATTCGGGTCCACCTTCACAGATTAATTGTTCTGGCAATGTAGAGAATGTATTTTCAATAGCATTAGAAACGTTTCCACTAAAATCTTCTGCTGTGATGCTGATAGTATAGCTTGTCTCAACCGTTAAGCCTGGGATATTAAATTGCGTATCCACAGTACTTCCTGCAAACGTTCCATCAACATACACTGAATACCCTGCAACGCTTACATTATCATTGGCTGAATTCCATGCTACCGTCAAGAAATCTTGTCCACTTTCTACCAATGTGACAGGAGCTGTAAATGTAGGTGCTTCTGTATCCGCTAAGGTTGTAAAAGAAGTACTTACACTTTCTGATGTATTATTGGAAGCATCAAAAGCAATCACTTCTATTGTATAATCAGTGTCTGCTGATAAACCACTTAAAACTGTAGTTGAATTAGAGGTTGTCGCTAAAAGAGTACCTTCTGAAAGAATTCGATAGCCAGCAACACCGATATTGTCAGTGGCTGCATTCCATGATAATTCAGCAGAAGATAAACCAATATTTAGAGTACTTAAATTAGAGATTGCTGAAGGAGCTTCATTATCAATGATAATCGGTAATGTGGTCTCTGAAATAGTTGTTGAAGAAGAAATATTATTACTTCCATCTACTGCTGCAACACCGATTGTGTAAGTCGTATTGTCGTTTAATCCAGAGAAAGTATAATTCAATTGATTGACTGTTGCCACCACTACATTGTTTAATGAGACTTGATAACCTGTTATCCCAATATTATCTGTAGAAGCATCCCATGCAATGGAAATTTGATCGATTTCTTTGGCTGTTGTAACTAAGTTTTGAGGAGTAGAAGGGGATTCTTGATCGGCAATATCACCTGTTCTTGTAAAGGTAAAACGGCCTAGATTAAATCCTCCGCCATCAGCGACTAAACGTATAATATGTTCTCCTTGCTGAATGGGAATATCTCGAATATAAACACTTTGCCATGCTCCCCAATCACCTGTATAATTGATCGAAGCTGGAGTACCCAATGTCACTTCATCGACTTCCAAATGCAATGGACCGCCTCCTTCATTAAGTCCTGATGCTACTCTAAATTCTACATCATACATGCCTGTTTCATTGGCATTGACAGTGTATTCTAACCATTCGTTTTTATCTATCCAACCTACTGAAAGTCCTTCTGATTGAGAAGCTGATACGTCTACATAATCTTCTTGTCTTGCATCGCCTTCATTGTAAGGCGTTACATCATAATATGCCACATTTTGTCCTCCAATATCATATTGACCTGAATACAACTGACCAGGAATTGTAGCAGGAAAACCGCTGTAAGGATCTTGTGGAATCCCCAAACCAACTTGTACCGTTGCATATTTTGATTGTTTATAATCTCCTCCTAAAAATGCTCTTGCATTGTAGTTGTAAACATAATCAGGAACATTGTCTAAAGTAAGGCTATACGGAGCCGTTGTTGCTGTACCTAATAACGTTTCTCCATCATAAAATTCTACTTTATCAGGTGTACCTCTTTCGACATTGGCTTGTAAAGTAATGCTTGCTTCCGAAGGGAATTTCTGACCATTAGAAGGGCTTGTCATCGTTACATCCAATGGAACATCCTTACTGGTTGCCGTTTGTCTTGCTGGTACTTCTAACTGATAACCGTCTGAGAAGTTGACATAAATTGTTTGATCAGAATAGTTATGAGCTACATACGTTTTATTTCCATTTTTGCTGAATACACTTGCAATAGGATGATCAGCCGTAATCGTCACATCAACTTGTCCCAAAGCAACCATATTGTGTAACCAATAGTAGGTATGTGCTTTTGATTCCCCAAATTCAATGGAATAATCAGGATATCCTTCAAAGTAATCTAGTGCTTTTTCAGGATCAGTAAATGATAAATACATCCAATAGATATCGTACCAAATATTAGGGTTTTGTTCTCTGTTTAATATACCTGTATTCGCAGTGATGTCATCCCATAACTTCTGAACCAATTCAGGACGGTATCCTAAGTACAATGATCCACCATGAATAGGAAGGAAGTTGATGCCCCACATCGGTCCAATATCCAAGGTCCAGAATGTTTCAGCATCATATCCTGCACCCCAAATTCTTGACACTGCTTCATAGCCTAATTCAGGTTGGAAGGTATTGTCGTTGACATCCCACCAATATTCCTCAATGGCTGATAATTCTGTTGTATATAAATAGATTCCTAAATCTCTGATTTCTTTGTTGCCTGTCACTTCACCCCAGTGAATTAAAGCGGAGTGGAATTGCATACTTTCGGAACTAGACTCTTGATCATTACCATTTGGATCTGTAGAGGAACCATTCGCCCAAGAGTGCCCTGCATACGGACTGAAGTTTCTTAAATATGGGAATAAAGGATCATTGGCATCATAAGAGTTGGCATCACGGACCAGTAAGTTGACCATATCACCCCATTGTTCTGCCCAACCCGGTTGGTATTGCTCGATCATTGCCGCCATATGTACAAAGTATCCCCAGTGGAAGTGATGATCGTTTAAGTTGTAATCTTGACCATGACCGGCAGGGTATCCTAACATCGCTTTCCAAGTTTCATCATAATACATGATAAAATCTGTCTCACCTTGTTCAGCAGATAACCAATCTTCAATACGCTCTCTAACGGTATTAACTAACTTTTCTTTTGCTGTTTCATTTCCTAATTGATCAGCGATATGCGCCAATTGAGCTAGACGATTCATCTTCTTGCCATCATTGTATGAGTCAGTGTAAGATGCTAATGAACCACCACTGGCATCATCCACCATTTTGTAGAGTTCTGATTGAGAATAAGAATCACTGTACTTGCCTAAATTCGGAAGTGTTGGTAAAATCCCTTGGAACCCATGTTCAATCTGAAAAGAATTAGCCGCCATTGCCTTAATATCACCTCTTACAGAGGTATAACTGTAAGGATGCAATGTAGGTGCTTCCGAAGGTAAATGTTCCCATTGATGCGGTAATAACCCCAATAAAACCTGATTTTCTGTACCTTCCTTGACGTCTACTTCTACATTAAAATTGGTGGTCATCACCGAATTGCTTTCATTGTATGACCAATCCACAGAAGTATTGACAGGGAATACATATGCATATTTCTTCATTTCATTGACTGCCGTTTGAATGTTTACACCTTCAGGAAGATGAGCGATACTCCAATACGTTTTACCATTGAAATCAGAAGTATAAGCATTGCCCGATTGTGTCCAAGTAGATCCCTCAGGACCAAATACAGCATAGTCGGCACCATTATAATTGTCTTCAATAATCAAAATATTGCCTTGTACCGTCACAGGAGATGGGAAGTTTAACTTCACTTTAGCCACTTCACTAGGCGCTTTCTCAAAGTAAGTAAAAGGCATTGCCATACCGATAGTTGCTTTGAAATGATGATTACCTTCTAACCAGCCAGCAGTCACTGTCCAATCCGAAAAGTCATCCACCAATGATTCAGAAGTCCCTAATCCTTCTACACCAACCACGATTGGAAACACTTCCGACATTGGCTGTTTGTAGTTACGTTGGCTAGAAATTGGAACAGTGTACTCAATGGCCAAACCATCAGGTCTTGAACGATACGCTAAAGGATAAGCATAGAAGCCCCATCCATGCGAAGAACTATTGTAAGTGGTCCAAAGTAAAGTCGACCACCAATCATTCGTAGGGATTGGTTTTCCTTGCAAATTGTCTGAAATTTTAGGCGTTGCAGTTGTGCCAAAACCCAAACCTCTAGGTTGCTCTCTACGTCCTTGTACAGCAGGCCCCGGGAAAGTTTTGGTATAACTTCCTTGTCCAACTGGGACGATTTGTGCAATAGATTCTAAAGAAAGTAGGAGAAGTGTAACACTCCATAATAGTAATTTCTGTTTCATACTGTTGTTGTAAATAATAATTGTGTTAGTGTTTTGAGAGTTTTATAACTGGTATCACAATATTAGGGGGAAATAGGGTAATAAGGGTAATAAACCACCTCTACATCACCTCACAACAGTACTCTATTTTACCTCACAGTAAATAGTTGTATTTTAGTTAAAGTGTTGACTTTTAGTATTTAATGATGTGCTTACGTTTAAAGAGGTAACACACATTGTAAAAAAGTAATCACAGCATTTCTGTTCGTAGTTTCAAGCGATGGCGTAACTACAAACTATCTTATTCTTTAAGTTTTAAATTTAAAACGACTAAAAATCAAGAATAATAAAAGGCCTATATGTGATGAAAATCAATCCATTACATATAGACCTTTTACCTTAAAAAGAAAGCTTATTGCGTAAGCTTTTGATCCAATTCTAACGCACTAACACCTTCCAATCCAGAAGTGTAAATCTGCTGAATCTCTTCATGGTTTAAGGCTCTTGTCCACATCGAAATATCATCCAATAGCCCTCTGAAGTTTTGCATATTCATAGTCTCTTTCAAATTAGATTTATGCTTCTTCATTTGAGTGGCAATCGACATCCAATTGGCTTGACTTGTATTTACATTAGTGGCTCCGCCTTTTGTATCTCTTTCCGAAATTAATTTTCCATCTACATATAATAAATTCTCTTGTAGGGGTGCTCCATAGTGAGGAACCACAACTGCTACATGATGCCATTGTCCATCATTGAGTTTTTGGTTGGTAGTAGCCGTATAAGTGTCGGCTTTAAGGGCTAACTCCAATTGTCCATCGTTGATAGAGATGTTGTAAAACTGTCCTTTACCCCAATATGAGCTACTATTGAAAATGATTCTTCTACCGTCTGCTTTTGTTTTTAACCAAACTGAAATAGTACGTTCATATCCTTTCGCAATTGGACCGATCGGTAACACAAATAGCTTTGAACTTTCATCAATTCTAACCGCATTATTAATGATTCCTTTTTCTATTTTAGAAGATGCACCAAGCAATGAATAATCATACTCAAACCCACCGTCGTTGAGGTAAGCAACAGGGGAGGAGATACCTTGGAAATGCACTTTGTCTTTTGCCTTATTCGGGAAGTTTCCTGTAACGCTAAATTTAAATGCATCGGCAGGAACTATTTGATCAAAACTCCAATGGATTTGTAGTTTTTTAGGCGAAATAGGAGCAAGCAATCCTGATGAAGAAATGCTTGTGTTTTTATTCGTTTTATCAATCGTCAAAGTGCCTAATTGATCACCATTTTTATGATAAGTCACCAAACTTAATTTGTCATCTTCGACATCCACAGTGGTTACATTGCTTAAATCATTCCCTCTTCCTACAAATTGAATAAGGTCTGATTTTTCATCTTTTGTCACCGTATTCATATGTACTTCTCCTGCCAAATAAAGATCAACATGATACTTTCGTAACAGATTCAAAACCTTTTCTTCAGCATGTCTAGAAACCAACATTCCACTACTTGCATACTTTCTCACAGGATAGATAATCGGCAAATGAGATTGTACAATAATATGCTTAATGCTCTTTTCTTTTTGTGCTTCACTAAGTACAGACTCAAACCATTTTAGATGCTCTCCAGTGATGTCTCCTTCCACTGTACCTTCTTCACCTAAGTTGATGTTTGCACCATCAAAACGGAACATATCTATCGTGACAAATAAGATGTTTTTGTATTGAATAGCATTAGAAGTATGTTCGTATTTCGTCCCGATAGGTCTAGCTTCAGCCTTACCAATTTTTTTTGTAAAACGAGAATTTCCTTTTTCATCTAAAGTGAAAACGCTTGCAAAACCTTCTCTGAAATTAGGTAAATGTTTCACTACTTTTGAACCCTTTTTCCATGGATTATCACCCAATTCATGATCACCGACTGCGACCAAAAACTCCTCATAACCCACTCCATAAACGATATCTTTCAACCCTTGATAACACAATCGAGAAGATTCAAGAATTACCTCTCTTTCCGTAAAGTCAGCATGGGCAGGATACGATTTAAAAGGACCAAGATATTTACTTTTGTACCAATGACCACCATTTGTATCCCCCGGAAGGATGACCAACTCACCACCATGCGCATTTCTCATGGCTAAAAAAGAAGCAGTTTGTGCCGCAATTCTTTCCTCTCTAGCATTTTTAAAGGCAGGGTCTTTACTCTTATTCCAAACCCTTGTCAATCCTTCTGCATTGTGATAATCTGGAATATTTATAAACCTCCATTTCGGAGTTTTTTCTTGACCGAATGAATTTACACTTAACAATAAAGCTGTAAATATCAGTAATAGTTTATCTCTTTTCATTTCAATTTCTTTTCTATCAAATATGAAAAATATCACATCATTGTAGTAGCATAAAATATTCAATAAGTATCATAAAAAAGGATTCGTTTATTTGTGGTAGAAGTAATGTGATAAATATAATTCTATCGACTACTATATCTCTTTTAGATGACTCTCTAAAATTAAACCTGTTTCAAGTGTTAAGCCGATTGGCGTCACTTGGAACTATTCTTTTGAAGAAGTTTGAAGACTTCCAAGCCCAAAACAACATATTAAGTTTTTCATTCTTCACTTTTCACTCTTCATTAATATACATGTAACTATCTCAATAAAAACTATTTACTATTCAAGAAAATAAAGTTTAAGTAATCCGTAGTTGTGATTCTTAAAAGATTTTTTTGCAAGATTTGTACAACCAAAAACTGCTATGACTTTTCAAAAACTAAATTTGCAACAATGCAAACAATAAATTTCAACGAAACACTTAGCGATTCTAATGTTTCAATTTTCGTAAGCTCTCAAGAAGAAGCACAATACTTTATCGATGAGATGAGTAAGGAGTATAAAAAACTTCAAATGGAATTCATCAAAGGAGAGTATCAAGCCGATCAAGGCGAAACAACTCGACAGGAGTTGCTTAATGAGTTAACTAAAATCCAAAGTGAAATTGTAAGCTTAGATGAACTTCTTGCTACCTTATCAGAGGGCAATTTGAAAGACGATACACAACTTGATCGTGACAAAGCATATGTAAGAGAAAGAGAAGTTCGTAAGCGTTATGAAACAAAATGTGGTTTCGGGTTTATCAAAAACAAATTCGAAACAGCTGTAGAAAATGCACATAAAATGGAACTTCGTGAAAGTATCAAAGTGGTTGTTGACTATGCTGAAACACAAAGCTGGACAGTCAATCATTATAACCTACTTCCTGATCCTATTACTGCGTAATTCAGAATAATAAATGATTATAGTAAAGAAATTCCAAAGGTGTATTTTAAAGTAATAAGTCATACAGGTTTTGGAATAAACATCTTGGAGTTTCTTTCTATATCCCCTTGTAGAGGCACGATTTATCGTGTCTCATGTAAGAGTGGTAAACAATAAAAAAATGAAGAATCTTCAACTGCACCATAGAAAAATCATCCAACGTCTAATAGAAGAAAAGAGATATTCTGTAAAAGAAATTGCAGAAGGCTTAGAAGTTTCTCCTTCTACGATCTATCGTGAGTTGAAGCGAAATACAAATCCTAAAACTAAAAAGTATGATGCGGACTATGCTCACAAACTATTCTTAGCTAGAAAGAAATATGCAGGATCAAAGAAAAAGAACCCTTTCCAACATCATCCAAGAAGAAAAACCAATTACCAACTTTACGCCCAAAGACGATTTATTTACTGGTATTCTGATAAGTATTATAAATTCAAAATACCCAATAGAAGGAAAGATGAATTCCATGTTCCCAAAAGATATGCTTACCGTCTCGGTAAAAAGTATTTCGATCACAACAACGATTGGGAACTCTACGACCTTTGGATGGAACACCTAAAACTCTTCAAAGAACAAAGATCAGCATCCACCCCAAAATATTATTGGATGCGTGCCCTTATCAAAACCGAAACAACATTTACACTCTGGAAAAACCCAGCTTCCCAGTTGGAACAGAAGAGGTGTGTGTAATGCTTTCTTATTTTCTTCTTCACCTCAAAAATTCCCCACACTTCTTACGGCTATTTGAAATTGATATCCCTTTTAGGGATTTTTTTATGTCCAAATTTTCTTAGTGGACTGCTTTGTTTTCATTTTTGGTAGAAGAGGGAGAAAAATTGCATTTGCTCACGAATTGATTTTAGAAATTTATTTTTTAGCAATCGATTGAAGTGTTTTAATCTTCTTGTTCACAGTGGTTGAAAAATGAAATATTAATGATTGTTAATTATAATGTAAAATATGTAATTCAAAATGCCTTATGTAATGTTTTGGTTGTATTGTGATAATTTAAGATTTAAATTGTTAGGGCTTTCAATGATCTAACAGCAAACTATATTTTTTTGAAAGGAGATTGAAGGTGATTTTTTAATGGATATACACATAGTCACATTATTGAGATAAAGTGACTATGTTGTTTATTGAATGTTGGACACAATTAAGAACGAATGGAAATAATCGAAGAATTCTTAAATCAATACAACAAGCAATTTGATTTCTACACGGAATTGGCCAGGATTGGCAATGCTAAGTTGGAATCTGAATTAAGAAAAAGAGGAATAAAATCAATTGTTTCATATCGGGCTAAAGGTAATGATCGACTAAAAGACAAACTTGTTCAAAGGAATAAGGAAAAACAATACAAGAAAGTTCAGGATGTATTTAACGACATTGTTGATTTAGCTGGTATTAGAGTTGCATTGTATTTTCCGTCTGATCGAGATATAGTAGATGAAATCGTAAATGATTTGTTCAATGTTAAAAAGAAGAAGGTCTTTCCTGTATCTTCACATAAACCTAAGCATACGAAAAGATTCTCTGGTTATTGGGCTACACACTATCGCGTAGAAATTGATAAGTCTGATAAGTCAAATAAAAGGTACCAAAATACTTTATTTGAAATCCAAGTTGCTTCTGTTCTAATGCATGCATGGTCAGAAGTAGAACATGATTTAGTTTATAAACCTTTATCTGGAAACTTGTGGGAAGAAGAATTGGCCATTTTAGATGAAATCAATGGTCTAGTACTAACTGGTGAAATTGCCTTAGAGAGATTGCAAAACGCAATGACGAAAAGGACAAAGGAAACCAAAGAGATTTCTAACAAATATGAACTGACCAATTTTATCACAAATTCTCTGAATAAGAACTACATCAACAAATTAAAACTTGGAGATACTAAAGTACTTAATAACTATTTCAAGAATATCTACAATTATGATACAGATACCTTTACCAAATATCTCAACAATATCAATCAAAGTGTAGATGAAACGATTTCGGATCAACTTCTAAATATGTTCCTAAAGGACTATTTAAAAGATGACATGAAGGACAAATCACTGAAAAACTATTTCATAAAGTTTACGGGTCCTAATAAAGATACTTCTGCGTTCGAGTCATTCGTAAAAACATGGATAGTTCTTGAAAAGGCTTATTCAATAGTCCTTAATGAAAATGGTATAATTGATAGAACTAGAAAGTACAATGTGCCTCGATTGGAAAAATTGTTTGAATTACAGATTCTTTCTAAACAAGATATAAATGACCTTCAAAAATTTAGACGCATCAGAAATCAACTTCTGCATGGTATTGAAACACCAGATGACAGCTTCTTAAATGACTCTTTTATTCGTCTCCGACAAATTACTCTTAAGGTTATCAAAAGTTTGGAGAATGAAGTAACAAGACAGGAGCTATTGAGTGAATTAAATGATACATAAAAACTGTGCCTAACAAAAAAATGTATAGTGTATCCCTTTCGGGATACGTACCATACACAAAACGTTAGGTTTCATGAAAAGAGCGACAAGCCAACGTACATTTGGCACATTTACAAGCTCCAACACACAGGCTGATTCTTCAGCTTGTAAAAGAGCCAAATTTTTGCCGACACACACATATTTTAAGATAGAATGGATTTAAACAAAATATATCAAGAAATACAAGAAAGACTTCGAAAACAACTTGCTTTGATAATTGGTACAGGAAGTTCAATTTCAGTTGACTTTGATTTTGGCATGGGGGCTTTAGAGTCTCATTTAAAATCAGTTGTTCCTGTTGTAATAAATGGAGATAAACAAGCTGAAAGTGAGTGGGAATTAGTACTAGAGAATTTAAACAAGAAGATTGATTTTGAAAACTCATTAAATGTTGTAAAGTCAGATTTCTTACTTGAAAGTATAATTGTTGAAACTGGTAAACATGTTGCGAGGGTTAATTATAAGAACATTTCAAAGATATCTATTGGTAATATACCAATTATAGCTCTTTTCGAACGACTTAAAAATGCACTTTCTTATACGAATCCAATAATTGATTTAATTACACCAAATTATGATTTGATTATTGAAAATGCCTTGTCTCATTGCGGTATAGATTATAACGATGGATTTTATGGTGGAATACAAAAGAAATTTGATTGGGCAGAATCAGAGCAGATATTCAACCGATTAGAAAACAATAGTAAAACTGGAAAAATCTACTCTAAAGTATATCCACATTTCAGGTTACACAAAGTACACGGTTCACTTAACTATTTTGTGAAGAATGAAAATGTTTATCGGAATGACAGCTTATCTTACTTTGAAAGTATTGACGATTATGAAAGGTTCATTATAACTCCTGGTGAAACAAAACATAAAAGAATTGTCGAGAATAGACACTTCTATCGTGAAATGGATAACGCAATAGATAAGGCACAAACTTACTTATTCATAGGATACGGATTTAATGACATCGACATAGATAAAAAAATATGTCAAAATATTAATCAGGTAAGCCGTAGGGCTATAATTGTAACTAAAGATTTAATCGGGAATGCAGAAACAATAATCGATAAAAATCCAGAGATAATTGCAATAAGTGATAATTATAAAGGAGGTGCTATAATTAGATACCAAGGAACTGAAATAGAACATAACAAACCGATTTGGCAAATTGATGAATTTGCAAATGAAATATTATAGATAATGGTAAAGCTTTTTAATTTTAATGAAGAAACAGACTATGTTGGTAAAGTTGTATATGTTGATACAACTAAATTGAGTTTAGATGTTAAACCCAAAGAACTTAAACTTGCTAGAGTCGGTCGGTTGGTTGCAGTAAAAATTTCATCTGCAGTAGAAGAATGGGCAATTGCAATCGTAGAAAGAGTTATTAAAAATCCATCAACTGAACAGTTAAAAAACATTGTTCAGCCAAATGATGATGAAGAACCAAGCCCTGTAAGTGCAGATTCTATTCTTGAAAGAGTTTCAAATATTGTAACTATTACCATTGTTGCGACATTTAAAGGGAAGAAAGGAACAGAAACGAATTACTTCTCACGTTCTATTCAAGAAATCCCAGATATTGATGCCGAGGCATTTTCGATTGAAAGTGAAAACTTAGAAAATTTCATGGGCTTACTTTCTGCCAAATCAAAATCGGATGTTTCACTTGATTTAGGTAAATATTCATTAAGTGAAAAGGCTCGTGCACAATTGAATGGAGATAAGTTTTTTCAGCGCCATGCAGCTATACTAGGAAGTACAGGTTCTGGTAAGTCATGGACAGTTGCTTCAATATTAGAAAAGGCAGCAGAATTGCCAACCACCAAAATGATTGTTTTTGATTTACACGGTGAATATTCAACACTAAAATTTGCAAAACAATTAAGAGTTGCTGGTCCTGACGATTTGGATTCTAAAGATGATGAAGTATTGTTTTTGCCATATTGGCTACTAAACTCGGAGGAAATGCAGGCTATGTTCATTGACCGCTCGGAATTCTCAGCTCATAACCAAGTTATGATGTTTCAAAAAATAGTTGGTGATGAAAAGTTAAAGCACTTAAATGACAATGATAAACAAGAAGTTATTAGTACATTCACAATTGATAGCCCAGTATCTTATTGCTTAAACTCTGTTGTAAGTGAACTAGGTCGTTTAAATGAAGAAATGGTACCTGGTGCAAATGGAAAACTAAAGAAAGGTGATTATAACGGAAGTTTTGGGAGATTGTTAACTCGTCTCAGTGTAAAGCTGACCGATAAAAGGTATGGTTTTCTTTTTCAACATCCTGACGAACTTAATGATTATGATGCGTTAACTAAAATAATACAGCAACTAATAGAATTTGAAGGTGATGAATCAGGAATAAAAGTGATTGATTTTTCAGAAGTTCCTACTGATATTATGCCTATAATAATAGGTTTGGTCGCTAGGATTCTATACAATATTCAATTCTGGACTGAGAAAGAAGAAAGGCACCCTCTTGCTCTTGTTTGCGATGAAGCTCATTTGTATCTGCCTAAGAAAGGTGAAAATAGTCCTAATGAAAAAAGAGCATTGGAGAACTTTGAAAAGATTGCCAAAGAAGGTAGAAAATATGGAGTTAGTTTATTGGTTGTTAGTCAAAGACCTTCAGATGTTAGTGAAACAATTCTTAGCCAATGTAATAATATTATGTCATTAAGATTGTCTAATAAACAAGATCAAAGTACAGTTAAGTCTTTTATGTCGGACAATTTAACAGTATTTGCTGATATCTTACCGACTTTAGATGTTGGTGAAACAATTGTACTTGGTGACGCAGTTCTTTTACCTTCTAGAATTATGCTTGATATGCCAAAAGAGGAGAATAGACCTTTAAGTAGTACTATTGATTTTTGGACAGAGTGGAATAAAAAAGATAGAAAAACTGATTATAATAAAGCTGTAGAGAATTATAGAAAACAAAGTAGGAAATAGCTATCCTACGCAACCATACACATTGCCAAGTCGCTCAAATAAGCTGACACACAAACCAAAACATGTCAAAGAGTATGGCTGCCCCAACGCACGGGCAGACTGAGGAAAATAAAGCACGAAAACCTAACAATAAATATAGGTCATTTGGCGGATAGTGCTAAAATTGAATATAAGTACAATTAATAAAATATATAACGGTTTGAAAGGTCGGAGCATTTAAAATGCCAAACGCCCCACATTCGAACCGTTACAACCTTTTTTACTCTTCTAATTTGATTCAAAAAAATAATTTTAGGAAGGAAATACTTCTCATCTTTCACTGAAAGTCATTTATTTTGGAAAGTTTAGGGTGTAATCTTCCTTACTATTCGTGGTTTCAAACTAATAGACTTTACTTCGATTTTAGCTAGTTCCGATTGACACTTTTCGGTCTGATACACGGAACAGTGATAGTCGTTAATGTAGAATTTTCTCATCAATAAGCAACATGAACCTATCAAAGAATAAATGTCTAAACACATCAATTTTAGTAATTATAAACTTATGTATTTATGTTGCTTTGGTGTATTCATCGGTGTTGTTTCAATTTTTAGTTTTTGGGAATGGAGCTAGTGCAAAATCACGACCATTTAGTTATGAATTAGTGACAAGTATACATATCATTATTTTATCTTATTTGGTAGTAAAAAGAAACAGATTAGATTTTCTATATGTAATTCTATCCATCTTAATATTCTATTTTTGGTTAACGAATTAGATATTTTTTAAAATCAACAGATTTCTTCAAAATATAAGACACAAGTGACGACTTCGTTTTAACACTTTCGGCTTGATGGTGAATTGTGTTTAATTTCAACTATTCCTAAAAGTTATATAACATTTCCTGAATTTTTAGTTAGCGATTATTAATACATTACTATTTTATTCTATTATTTTCTTTTCATTAATACCTTTATAATACGAAAGATTTGAAGACCTAATGTGTTATATATTAGGAATAAAGTACAACTATAATTTTATGAAATTCTTAAAAATACAATTGATCACTTTTGTGCTTTCAATGCTCATTAGTACTGTTTATGCACAAGATGATACGCTAATTCCTATACAGACGGTAAGTGATAGTATTACCTTTAAAAAGATCATTAAAGAAATAAAATCAGAGCGTGATGCTTTGTTTGTTTTTGATGTGGACAATACGCTGATCATTACAAATGAAAATAGTTTTGGTAGTGATTGGTGGTATACACAAACGAAAAAACATCCTGAGTTAAAATTAAATATCTCTAATGATTGCCTTTTTGGTGTTTTAACGCCATTATTTTATTCTACTTTCAATGCAACGGCTTTGTTTGATGAACAACCTCAGTTGGTGGATGGATTAGGAAAAGGAAAAAGCAAAACGATCGCGGTGACTTCAAGGTCATTCACACCGAATATCGCTGCTTCTACAGAATTTCAATTGACAAAAAATGGCTATACTTTTCTAGAGACAGATTCTGCTACTTTAGGGCCACATGTGATCTTAAAGGACAATGTAGTCTATACTAGAGGGGGCAACAAAGGTGAAATTCTTTTGGATTATGTAAAGAAGAACAAGTTCAAGAAAATCTACTTCTTCGATGATTCAGATTTCAAAACCTTTGATGTGCAAAAGGCTTTTTCTGGAACTAAGTTCGATATCAATATTTACCATATGACGATTGCTCCAAAAGTACCTTATACGGAAGAGGAAATGAAAGAGATGGAGAAACAACTTTGTAATCTTATCGATTTCATTAATACTTTGGGTAAAACTCCATGCGAGTGTAATGACTAAGCCATTACATGTGTAATCAATTAAAAAAGGTTCTTTTATACGATGATATAGAAGAACCTTTTTTGATGTAATAGGGTGTAGTTTATTACTCTGTTGCTGTTGGAAGTTTGATCAAATACCTAAAATTCTATCCAGCAAGTTTTCTCCGTGTTGGATATTCATTTTCTTTCTTAAACGGTAACGACTTTGTTCTACACTTCGGACAGAAATATTAAGTGTATTGGCAATTTCTTTACTGCTCAATTTCATTTTGAGATAAGCACAAATTTGTACATCCCGATGTGTCAGTTCTGGATATTTCCCTTTTAGCTTTTCGAAGAAATTGTCATAAACTTGATCAAAACGAATACTGAATTCATCCCAATCGTTTTCAACATCCGTTGCTTCGTCGATCTGCTTGATGATCTTTTTGAGATCTTTATCTTTAGAGGTAGAATACTTGTCAGAGAGGGCTTCTTTTATGGATTGAAGACCTTGATTTTTTTGCATAATGGCCATCGTAACTGCTGCTAGTTCTTGGTTTTTATTTTTGATTTCAGATTGCAACGCTTCATTTTTTAGCTTATCAATTTCTTCTTTAGAATCCACAACTTCTTTCATCAGTTTGTATTCCATTTCTTGCATTTCACTGGCTTGTTTGATCATCAAATACTTCTTTTCTCTTTTCGCTCTATGACGAACCAAAAGGATAGAAAAAGTGAAGAAAGCGACAAACAAAAAGACGTAAATACTATACGCCCAAAAACTTCGATACCAGGGTGGTAAGATATGGAAGGTATAAGAAGTTGGGGTTGAAAGTTGGTTGTTTACATTTTTACTTTGCACAAAAAAAGTATACGTTCCTTCATTAAGAAAAGAATAACTCTTAGTACTTTGATTCGACCAATTGGACCATCCTTTATCAAACCCTTCCAAATAAAAACGATATTGATTGTAATCGATATTTTTGAAATAGGGTGTAGAAAATGAAAACTGCAAACTGTTGTTTTCAAATTCAATATCATTCTTGCGTTGGTATTGTTGGTGAATTGTTTCCGATGAACGTTGCTCACCTACTTTTACCGAAGTAATATAAGTGGTGAGTGGTTGGTGTTGACGTTGATACAAATAGTTGGTAAATAGTGCATATCCTTCTTCCAACCCAATGATATATTTATTTTGATCATATTCATAAATAAACTCAAATCCCGCGACAAAGCTCCCCAAAAAGTTATTATTGACATAAGAAAAGTTGTGAGAAGAAGTCGTGAAGTTCTTTTCAGAAAGTAACCAGAAATTATTACGAGCATCTATTTTAAGGTACTTAATATGGGTAGTATCATTGACCAAAAACTCTTGTACATTGGTTGAATGATGAAAGGAGTTTTGCTGTTCATCGTAGGTATAGACGCCTTTTAATGTCCCAACATACAAGGACTCCTTGACCTTAAAAACATTGTTGAAAATAGAAGAAGGAAGGCCATTTTCATGATTATAATAGGTCACATTTGAAAAACTTTTTAAGGAAGAGGATAAAGTGCACTTGTAGACTCCCTTATAGCCGTGAGACATCCATATTTCTCCATTGGCTAGTTGAATGAAAATCCTTGCAGTAATATCTAACCCTTCTATCAGAGGAGAGATTTCACCGTTCAAATTCATTAATCGAAAGCCTTTATAAGTTCCTAATAACAACTGACCTTTAGCAACTCTCAAAGGTTGTCCATTCCAAATTCCTTCTTCCGCGAAGAGGAGTTCGAATGTATTCTTTTTTAAGATAGAAAGACCTTTATTGTGTGCAACAAACAGTTGATTATTCCATTCAAAAATATTCCATACTTGATCATTGATTCCGGCAACTTTTTCATGTTGATGAGCATTCGAAGACCTTTTGTAGATGCCTTGGTTAGTACCGATGTAAAATTCATTTTTAAACAAATGAGCATCATAAACCGAGGGCGTGAAATGTATATTTCTAGAATAATAAGAGACATTTGAAAAGAGATCAATCTTTGCGATCCCATTGTCTAATGCACACCAAAGTTCATTGTTTTGATCTTGAAAGAGCGCCAAAACAGTATTATTAGCCAATCCATTTTCTTTATTGTAATGTGCTTTGATGTTTCCCTTTTCATCTAAAATATAGACTCCGTTGCGTACCGTTCCAATGGCAAAGTGAGCATTGTTCTCAAAATTATTTAATGAGATCACAGAGTAAATACTAGCTTCTATGATTTCCTTTGTTTTTTCAGGATAAAAAGGTTTTGTATTGTCTTTATGATGGATGAAAATACCATTGTCTTTTGTAAATAAAAGAAGCTTTTGTGGTTGAATAGTCCCAATAAATTGATAGGGTGGGTGTTCATTTTGAAAATCTAGGGATGCAGATGAAATTAATTGTGTTCCCACATTAAATAAAAACTCTCCAGGATAATGCGGTATTTTTTGAAATACGTTGTGATGATATCGGTAATCATTTTGAAAAGAATGAAAAACAATACTTCCATCTTGTTCTTTAACAATATCCCACACATCTTCAAAGTCGATGGTATGCAATCGATCCGACAAAGAATGAAATGTCAATCTTTTTTCACCTGTCAAAGGAAAGTAACCCATAATACCTTGTCCACCTACATAAATGGTATCGTATGTATAGAGTAGCGAGCGTACAATACTTTTATTGGGAAGAGGGTATCTATTCCATTCTTCACCATCAAATTGTAATAATCCATGATTGTTCCCAAAGTACATTAAACCCTCTTTGTCTTGGACAATATCCCAACTTTGTGGAAGGGCACCATATTCATTTTTTTGAAAATTACGAATACTAGGCAGCTGAGAAAGTTGTTGTGCACATAAATTAGTTACGAATAATGTTAGTATTAAGAGTAGTATAGTTTTCATAGAAAGATGTAATGTCATTTATCTCATAAGATATTGACTTTTTTTGTGATATAAAAAGTGTCTTTCATATTATGGATAACATTTCTTCTCAACTACATTTGCACTATTTATTACATTAAAATTTAATGGATGTCTACTTATCTCAATAAACAAAAGAAATTAGTGAAAATAAATTTATGGATTAATTCAACTGTTTTGATTGCTTCAATTTCGTTGTTTTGTTTGATAGATACTGAATTTTTAGAAAATGATGATTTAGAAACTATACACGGTACCTATCAAGAACACATTCAAACGCAGAGAAAAAGCGGAGGTAAATATCAATTTACTGATGACTATGTACTTCTAAATTTAAATGAATATGATGAGACATCTTTTGAAATAAAAGGATTAGATTATCTGGAATCCATTGATACTAATTTAAATTTAAATAAGGAGAATACAGTTACAGTTTGGATTAAGAAATCTGATCATAACTTTCAGAAAAAGAATATTAGAATGTTTGGGTTGATGATTAATGATGAATTGATTCTCAATAAGAAGGAGGAAATAAGGAGCAATAATATTGATTATATTCTAGGTAAACTATTTTTGATTTTTATGTTTGTATTCTCAATCTTCAGAATTATTTTTTCTGTCAAAAAAATAAGAGCTAATCAGAGTGTATATCTCTAATAAGGTATAGAAGTAAAATGAATCAAATTATAAAATCACTACTTTTTTACCAGGTAATTTAATCCAACTTCTTTGTTGATTTTCGATCTCAACAGAAAGAACATAAGTACCTTTTTGAACATTATCAATGGAGAGATCAATGATGTTTCCTGATTTCTTACTCCAACGTTTTACGGTTTGACCATTAAGACTTACTAGTGTAATCAAACATCTTTTGTATGGTATTTCAGCTAACTCTACAATCATATGATGACTTGTAGGGTTAGGATAAACTTTAATTTCAGATTGAGTAATTTCTGAATCTAAGTCAGTCACAATAATTTGATTATTTGCTGATTGAACTCTTGTTGAAATATAGTCTTTCAATCCATATTCTACATGTCCACCTACTGCTTCATCAAAAGCGATATCAAAATCATCTACAGTCCATCCATAATTGGATGTGTATTCAGTGTCAAAGACAACATAAGGGCGTAGTAGATTATGTTGTGTATTGAAATAAGGATCTAAAATTTCATTATTAAAAGTCAAATCAATAAACGTACGCAAATAAGCATTGTACTCATTATTATACTCGGGGTCATTTAAAATTTTCTTAGCTAATGGACGAGCTTCTATCGGATGCATCCAATGATTCAAATCTCTTGTCCCCCAATCAATACCAATCCAGTCGATACCAAAAGTATTGTCTAAATCATAAGGAATATAAGTCCATTTATTTGTAGAATTATCCCAGTAAATCAGGAAGTTATTCTTATTGTAGGTATAGTTATCCCAATGTCCAGAAAGTTGCTCAATCGCTAACGTTTTAATATATGTTTTTATATCAAAATTTTTGTCAATGTAGCGATGAAACTCCTCATTTGTCAAAATATTGATGCTATCTAAGAAAGAAGACAATTCATTTCTATGGTCTTCATCACCTTCCTCTTGCTCATAAATATCGTCATCAAGATAGATATTTGGGTCGTTTACAAGGTCAGCACCATAACTACATTTGTATAGTTTTCCCTCCTCATTTTGGAATCTTGACGCCAAAAATAAATCATCAATTTGCTCAGTATTAAGATATAAGCCAAAATATTCTCCATTAATATAAAGGGCAACATGACTTGACCTTGCGGCAGGAATTTCTTCTTCTCTAAACATTTTCAAGAGCGACTTTTCCCTAGAAAGTGTAGGGTCATTGTGTTCTGCTCTTAAATTAAATTTTTTCTCTTCATGAAATTCTCTTCCTTTAATAAACTTGTTAAATGATAGCTTAAAGGACTTTTTGGGGGCATATCGAGAAGTATTTCCTCTTAATCGAATACCGACATTATGTAAAGAATCCGTCAGATTTGAGTTTTCAAATTCAAAAATACAGTTTTTATATTCACGATTTTCTTCATTTCCAGGTGCTAATAAAAAAGCAAGATCATCAGCGTCCATCGTAATATTTACGCGACTTACCTCGTCTGAAGGAAACAAAATTCCATCAGAAGGGTTAACACTTTGAGCAAGTGTTATAAAATATGAAAATAAGAGACTTATTGTCAGTAAAATCCTTTTCATTAGTAAGTCTAAGTTTATTTCGTAAATAAAGTTAACTATATTTGCCGTGCTATTGCAGGGAAGTAGCGGGCTCAATTTACCACTTCTTCTATTAACCTGCAATACAAGATGTTAATTACCACAACACAACCATAGTCGATGAAGATTGATTTAAACAACTTCGAGCGATTTGAGGCAAGGCACAACGCGCCCAACAATACTCAAATCGAAGAGATGCTGCAAGCGTTAGGGGTTTCAGATATTGATGAACTAATCGCACAAACTGTCCCTGAAAAAATCCGCCTAGAAAAAGGGTTGGATCTCCCAGAACCATTAACTGAATACCAATTCCTTCGTCAATTCAGAACAATTGCGGAGAAGAACAAAATTTTCCGTTCTTACATTGGTATGGGCTATTACAATACGATTACACCTCCTGTGATCTTACGTAATATCATGGAAAACCCAGGATGGTACACTGCCTATACTCCTTATCAAGCGGAGATCGCACAAGGTCGTCTGGAAATGCTATTGAATTTCCAAACAATGGTGACTGATCTTACAGGTATGGAATTAGCTAATGCTTCTCTATTGGATGAAGCAACCGCTGCAGGTGAAGTCGTACACATGTTCTACGGAGCAAGAAAGGGAGCTAAAAAGAAGCAAGCCCACAAATTCTTCGCTTCAAACGCTTGTCACCCACAAACTTTAGATCTTCTTAAAACACGTTGTACTCCAATTGGCGTTGAGTTAGTCATTGGAGATGTTGCAGAATTAGATGTAACAGACCCTACATTATTTGGTGTATTGGTTCAATATCCAGATACAAATGGTGGTATTTCTGATTACACTGATTTTATTGCTGCAGCACACGAAAATGGTGTTTTAGTGGCGATGGCTTCAGATCTTCTAGCACTGACAATTCTAAAAGAACCTGGTAAAATGGATGCTGATGCCGTAGTAGGTTCAGCACAACGTTTTGGTGTTCCAATGGGATACGGTGGACCTCATGCTGGTTTCTTAGCGACAAGAGATGCTTACAAACGTCAAATTCCAGGACGTATTATTGGTGTTTCTAAAGATAAGGACGGTAATGAAGCTTATCGTATGGCATTACAAACGCGTGAGCAACATATCAAGCGTGAAAGAGCAACTTCAAACATCTGTACTGCACAAGTATTATTAGGTGTTATGGCAGCTGCGTATGCTATTTATCATGGACCTGAAGGTTTAAAAACAATTGCTTACCGTACACATGGTATGGCTAATCTTTTTGTAAAAGGAGTAGAGCAATTAGGTTTAGAAGTAGTCAACAAAGATTACTTTGATACAGTAAAAATCAACACAACGCCTCTTCAAGCGAAAGCAATTCGTCTTTTAGCTGAAGAAAGAATGACTAACTTCCGTTACTTCGAAAATGGAAATATTGGTCTTTCAATGAATCAATCTACAGATATT
Organism: Flammeovirga sp. AWQ4_249; assembly: GCF_056161045.1. Classification (NCBI taxonomy): domain Bacteria; kingdom Pseudomonadati; phylum Bacteroidota; class Cytophagia; order Cytophagales; family Flammeovirgaceae; genus Flammeovirga; species Flammeovirga sp. AWQ4_249. Next base: position 236,838 of record NZ_JBSWYJ010000003.1, on the reverse strand, counting down.
ACGCACATTGCAGATATCATTGATATCTTCCAAGATGCATTGGGATTAAATGTAGCTGTGGATGTTCAAGCGTTGGCGAACAATATAGAAGTTGCAGTTCCTGCTTCTTTACAACGTGATTCAGAATTCCTAACACATCCTGTATTTAGTGCTTATCACGCTGAACACGAGATGTTACGTTATCTGAAACGTTTAGAGAACAAAGATCTTTCATTAGTACACTCCATGATTTCATTAGGATCATGTACAATGAAATTGAATGCAACAGCGGAAATGATTCCTGTAACTTGGCCAGAATTTGGTCAATTACATCCATTTGCACCAAAAGAACAAGCACAAGGTTACCAAGAAATCTTCAAAGATTTGGAAGCTTGGTTGTGTGAGATCACTGGTTTTGATGCGATGTCATTACAACCAAACTCTGGTGCAAACGGTGAATATGCAGGTCTATTGACAATCCGTGCTTACCACGAAGGACAAGGTGAAGGGCATAGAAATATTGCTATTATTCCTTCTTCTGCTCACGGTACTAACCCTGCATCAGCAGTGATGGCAGGTATGAAAGTAGTGATTGTAAAATGTGATGAAGCAGGTAACATCGATGTGGAAGACTTGAAAGCGAAAGCAGAGCAACACAGCGAAAACCTATCCTCATTGATGATCACTTATCCATCTACTCACGGTGTATTTGAAGAGTCGGTAGTTGAGATTTGTCAAATTATCCATGACAATGGTGGACGTGTATATATGGATGGTGCCAACATGAATGCCCAAGTAGGATTAACTTCTCCTGCAAACATTGGTGCTGACGTTTGTCACTTGAACTTACACAAAACATTCTGTATTCCTCACGGTGGCGGTGGACCAGGTGTTGGGCCAATCGGTGTAGTAGCTGATCTTGCTCCTTACTTACCAGGACACGCTGTGATTGATAACAATGTAGGAGAAAAAGCTTCTTCAGCAGTTTCAGCAGCACCTTGGGGTTCTGCAAGTATTCTTCCGATTTCTTATGCTTACATCCGAATGATGGGAGCAGAAGGATTAACGAATGCTACAAAAATTGCCATCTTGAACGCAAATTATATGCAATCAAGATTAAAAGAGCACTATCCTGTATTGTATGTAGGTACCAACGGACGCAACGCACACGAGATGATCGTGGATTGCCGTCAGTTTAAACCAGCAGGTATCGAAGTGGAAGATATTGCAAAGCGTTTAATGGATTATGGTTACCATGCGCCAACAGTATCTTTCCCTGTACCAGGTACATTAATGATCGAGCCAACGGAATCAGAAAGCAAAGCAGAAATCGATTTATTCTGTGATGCAATGATCTCTATCCGTCAAGAAATCCAAGAGGTAATTGATGGCGTTGCAGATCCTATTGAGAACGTAATGAAGAACGCTCCACATACACAGGCAATGACTATTACTGAAGAATGGACTTTACCGTACTCAAGAGAGAAAGCGGTTTACCCTCTTCCTTATGTTAAAGCCAACAAGTTCTGGCCAACAGTACGTCGTATCGACAGTGCTTTTGGAGATAGAAACTTAGTCTGCTCATGTATTCCTGTAAGTGATTACGAAGAAGCTGAAGCAGAAGCTTAAATTTTAATTATTACATTTTGATTTAAGTACCTTTTTAGACACTAAAATCCCTTTCTTGAGCAATCGAGGAGGGGATTTTTTTTGTGAAATGTAAGTGGTTCGTGAGACACGATAAATCGTGCCTCTACAGGGGTATTCTTTCAATTTTTGTTCTACTTTTTTGCGTCTGAAATGATATATTTAAAATTAACTACCTACTTTATTTTGAAAAACTATAGCTGTAGAGGCACGATTCATCGTGTCTCACGTAAGTTTAGAGCGTTTTCAAGAGGTAGTTTTATGAGTTTAATCTCACTTTTTAATTGAAAGTTTTTTGTAAAATGTAAGTGGTTCGTGAGACACGATGAATCGTGCTCTACAAGTGTTATCCTTTCAATTTTTGTTCTACTTCTTTGATTATGAAATGATGTAATTAAAATTTAGTACCTACTTTATTTTGAAAAACTATAGCTGTAGAGGCACGATTCATCGTGTCTCACGTGAGAATAGAGCGTAAAATAATGTAACCTTGTCTTATTATAGTTGAATTCCCTTTTTGCCTTTAATGTAAAACTTATCTTCTTCCCATTTTTCAGGATTATGTTCGATATAATTTTGAATTCTAATGAAAGAATCTTTATCTCTTATTATATGGTCATGATAATTAGGTTGCCATGAAAAATAAGGATTAAATTTTTTCACCTCATAACTGTATCGCGCTTTCAACCATCTAATGATTTTTGGAATCCCTTCTTTATTCATAAACTCTTTTTTATTCATAGGTTCTATATTATTATTAGAATCACTTTGATAAATACTTAAAAGAAGGTGAATGTGGTTTGGCATAATAACAAATGCATTTAATTCAACGTAAGGAAATCGTTCATGTATTTCAGTTATGAGGCTTTTTAGTAGGTATCCTTGCTGGTTCAAAAGCATTTTACCATTGTGGACAGATCCAAAGTAATAAGCTTGATTTTTAGTATTAAATGTGATGAAGTAAGAACCTTCTTCGGTGTAATCTGCATTTTTGTATCTATGAGAAGAAATAAGATATTTACCTTTAAATTTATCCATTTTTTTGAATCGTTAATGCTAGTTTTTAGTGTTTTAACCTCAAAATATGTTCCGGAAATGTATGTGGTTCGTGAGACACGATAAATCGTGCCTCTACAGGGGTATCCATTCAATTTTTTGTTCTACATCTTTAATCCTGAAATGATAGAATCCTAATTTAGTATCAACTCTATTATGAAAAACTACCGTTGTAGAGGCACGATTTATCGTGTCTCACGTTAGTTTAGAGCGTTTTCAAAAGGTAGTTTAATGTTTTTGATATTCCATTTAAATTGAAAGTCTTTTAGAAATGCAATTGGTTCGTGAGACACGATGAATCGTGCCTCTACAGGGATATCCTTTCAATTAGTTGCTCTATGAAGATATTACTTATACCATATAGCATCATCCATTATTTTCCCTTAAATTAGATTTATACCTTTAAAATATCATGATATGAAAATCCAAAAATCACAATTTGATCAACTTGAAAAAATCATTGAAATTACTATTCCTGATGATATTAAAGCTTATTATATAGATCAAGATAGAGAAGAAGATGAATTCATGCGAACTGTTCTAGGGGTGATTGATGAGATAATTCCAGCTTCATTTGTTATTCAGATTGATGAATCTTTTGCTGAAGAAATCGTTTCTAAATACCATCAATTAGAGGAAAGTCAGTTAAGTTTTATAATGGAAGAAATAGAGTTGAATGATAAAGAGAATTATCGATATTATGATAACTTACTTTCCTATCTATTGTTGGATGGTGTCAACCAATATGATGAGAAACAGGATCGTTTTGTACTTACTTTTTTGAATGATATTTATCAAAATTTACCTCATAAAGAAGAAGCAATAAAAGTGATTTTTGTTACGCAAAATCAATGTGGTGGTTGGAAAGGAATTATCCTCAAAGGAAAAAATATTGGGTATGTAGGAAGTGGATTTCATGGAGAAAACCAAGAAGTAGAGGTAGATGGTAATTTTTATCCTTACAATAGCAACTTGCTAGAAGGAACAGAAAAAAGCTACCTTGATAGTTTACCAAAGTAGCTACTTAAATTACATTAATTTAATAGGTAACACAATATTGCTTTCTATTGGTCTTCCGTGGTAATATGCTGGTGTCCATGTACCAATTACTTTAAAAAAGACATAATGTATTTTATCATCGATACCATTCCCAATTCTTGATAATGGTATGACATTGTATACATTTCCTTCTTTATCAATAGTAAATGAAATGTGTACTTTCATATTCATATTTGGGTCAATTCTTTCACCTTTAAGAATATCATATTTTTGGAAACCTTTGTATAATCCTTCAAACCCATCAGGTCGAGTTGCTACAGTATATACATGATCATATCTTTTGATGCCAACTCCTGATCGATTAAAGCCTATTTTGAACTTCCCATTTTTAAATTCTTCTTTGTAGAGAATTTCACCTTGACTGTTGTATCCGATCCATTCTCCATCTTTTTTGCTATGCTTTAACTTTCCCATTTCAATAAGGTTATTTTCTACATCAAACCTTTTGAAATGACCATTTCCATCCTTTACTATTTGTTTTCCCTCTAAGTCAAAAGCCTCATCATATAGAGTGTCATATTTTTCAAATCGACCTTTATATTGAATTTTCCCATTTTTAAAGAAGCGTGTTATTGTACCTGATTCTTTTGTTTGTCCATTAAAAATTAATTTCTCTTTTATACTCCCATCAGAGAATAAAATATGTTCTTCTGTTAGAATATTTGTTCCTTGATTATAATATTCTTTCTTTAGTAATAATGTACCTTTTCTGGTGATATATTGAATTGAATCACCTGTTTCTACAGAATAGATTTTAGCATTTCCTTTATCTGTAGGAAAATAATTTTCAGTGTAAAACTTTACTTCCTGAGCATTTAATTGAAGTGTAGAGAAAAAGTAATGAATACCAGTAAAATCGTTTTCATGATTTAGTTGTTTGTTTTGGATTGTATATCGTAATATGATATTTATTTAGTTTGTGCAATATAAAAAAAGAGATAGCAAATACATACTATCTCTTCCTCTTTGTTATCCAATGATAATGGTCTTTTCTTGCTGATTCCCTTTTTTATACTTTACGATAAAGGACTTTTCAATTTCATCAGCTAACTCAGGTGCATGTTGAATACAGGCTTCATGAAGTAGATGTCCAAACCATCTTTGTTCATACCCATTTTTCTTTCCTGAATTCGCTTTGCTAAAGATTTTCTTAATACGGTCAAAAGCTTGATCTAATTGAGAATTTTTTAATTCCTTTGGTATGGGTTTATTGTTTTCAAAATCCACATATAGTCCTTTTAAAGAAGATACCACTGCATGATAATAATCAAAGAAAGTCTTCTCAATGGTGTTGGCGTGAATAAATCTATCCTTATTGGTCCAAGTCTTATTCTCCTTTCTATAATAAGGTGTGTTCAATAGTTCTTGAACGGATTTTAAATGCATTTTTTGTAAAAGGAGAGGAGCATAATATGCTTTACGGTTATCCATATATTTACTTTTCTCCACTTTATCGTTTGGTAAAATAGCAGCAGCAAGTGATTTTGAAAAATCTTCAGGAGTTACCTTTTGTCCAAGAATTCCTAATAACTTACCCAAAACTGATGGAGGCACATGAAATAATGTTTCGATCTCGTAATAATCCGCTCCTTTTATCTTTTTGATAATTTCATCAAACGTAGGTTGGTACTCTTCCTCTTCAATTATACCCCAAATAATCGCGACAAATAACAGACGTTCAATACCTTGTAATTCTTTTATGTTGCTTTTTACTTTTTCATCCCGAAAAGTATTTAAGAGAGTTAAACTATAGTTTAAGTCATTATAATTTAAATCTTCTTTTGGTGTAGGTGTTTCTACATCAAGAACTAATTCAAATGAAGCATCCTTCTTTCCAAACATATCTGCTACGACTTTTTTCTCTAAGCCATATACTACTTCTCTTTTGATGACATCAGTACCATGTTGAATGTCGATAAACTCCTCATTATGAGTGATTGAACGTCCTGTTCCCCAGTTGCCAATTTTTAAACCTACCGAGATTGTTTTACGAATTGAAAGTCCTTTACCGGCTAAGAATTGATTGATTTCAATATTCTTTTCTTTCAATAAAGTACTAATATCTAAACGAAGAATATTACCGATATGCTTTGCTAATATTTTAGAGGAAACATACGCATCTAACATACTACTTTCGGAAACAGATTTACGATACGAATACTCTAAACCTAATTCCAATTTCATTTTTAGAAGCATTAAAACTTGCTCTTTGGCTGCGGCTATTTTCTCTTCGTATTGATCCAAGAAATTAATGACATTTTCAGCAGTTGGTATTTCCTTCATGTCTATTTTCTGAAGGATTGCAATAACATCTTCATCACCTAAATTTTCATTGACTTTTTGTTTGATATTTTCCATTGGCGCACCAAGATATTTCTCAATATATTTATCAATGAAATTATAGACTTTAGTGACTGCTTTTTCATCTAAACTAATTCCCACTGCTGCCGATAGTCCAATGCCTGCACTTTTCTTTTTTTGCTTATTAATATTAATATGAAAACGATCGTCTTCCTTGTGAATGAAACATTGGAAAGTATCTTTTTTTGAAAAAGAAAACCCTATTTCTGAGGAAGCACCGGCGTCAAATGGAACAGTAGTACCTGTACTTGTCAAGGCAAGGACAGGGGCTAGTATTGAAGCCAAAACTTCAACAATATCAATGGTTAATTCACCTTTTAATTCTCCATCTAAAGCAAAACCTACACCTTCGTAATTGTCGAATGCATCCCAAAAACCTTTTGTTGTACATTCCGAAAATATTTCTTTTAAATCTGTTAATTCATTGACGATTGCTCCTCCAGTAGAGGTTGTATTAGGATGAACTTTGCACCAATTAATAGCTAAATCTTGTTTACCACTAGCATTGACAGAAAAGAATTTAGAAGCAGAAGTATTAGCATTTCCTTTCATACTTCCTGTAATAATATACTCTATGATTACTTTGTCAGAAATAAGAGATTTATAAAAATGATCTTTATTTAAGATGACATTTTCTTGGTCTTCAAAATCATCACTGCTGTTGAAAACATTGATATTAAAATGACTACTTGCATCAAAATTAATGAATAATTGACTGTCAAAAACGGAAAGGTTCTCCTTGTAAGCAGCAGTGAAAAGTTGGTTATTTAATACTGAATACTCTACATCTTTCAAGGGTGTTTTGATACTACTTAAAGTGTTGGTAATCGTTGGAATGTATTTTAAAATGTTCATAATTAGTTTATGCTTTAGATGGTTTATTACAAGGTAGATAATAAATAATGAATTACAAACTAATTGTCGACAGTGGAATTCTAATTAGTGAGCATAAAAAAACTCCCAAAACGGTACCGTCTTAGGAGTTGATAACTTGAAATTGTTTTTTTATTTTTTGATTACTCTCAATGGAGTATGATTGTCAATTTGTAATAAATAGATCCCAGCTTGAAGTGAAGATAAATCGATCATTTTTGTAGATCTAGCTTGCATTAAACTTCTTCCATAAAGGTCACTGATTTGAATATTTTTTGGAGTTTGATCCATCTCAATCCTTAACATTGATGAAGTAGGGTTAGGGTAGATTTTGATCTCTTTTAGTTCATCTTCTAATGAATTGACAATATCAGTTAGCGTATTTACAGTAGATATTTCAGACCATTCAGATTCATTATTTGGATTGACAGCTTTGATACGGATATCATAAGAAGTATTTTCACCAAGACCTATTATGGTATATTCATTTGATGAGACATTATTCAAATTAATTGTCAACCACGTTGAACTGATGGATAATTTATATTGAAGAATAAAAGAAGAATTGTTTTCACCTGCTTCCCATTCGATCGTTACGTCATTTTTTTGAGGAGTAATGCTTGTAATACTTGGTGTCGGTAATTTTTCAAGTGCAACAGTTGAGAAGGCAATACTTTCTGACCAATTAGAATTGACACCTTTTTCGACGGCTTGAACTCTTACTTCGTAACTTACAGATGGTAATAAATCTTCTATTAAATAACTCGCTTCAGATATCGTATTGACTTGCATCCATTCTTCATCACCACTTCTATATTGTAGATTATAATGATCCGCATCTTCCTCTGCTTTCCATGAAACTTGTGCGGTATAATTATCAGGGATGACCACAATTTCAGAAGGAGTATTGATAATTACTTCTTGAACATTTAGAGTACATGTAGCTGTTTTATTGCCATCTTCTGTAGTAATTGTAATGGTTGTACTACCCAGACTATTAGCAGTCACTAAGCCATTTTCGTCCACTGAAGCAATTGCATCATTTTCAACGGACCAAGTCACATTTTTATTATTTGCAGCTTCTGGAATTAATGTATAATTAAGTTGGAAAGTCTCATTGACTTCTAATGCAATTTCATTCACTTCAAATTCAACGCTTTCAACCGTGATAAGCTTGTTGTTAGAAGCTCCAATATTAGGTGTGCCTTCAAATAAATCAATAGGATTTCCATAATAATCAACTTCTGGATAAGCCGTTAGATCTTTGAAAACACCTGTTCCTGCACCTGGAATTGCTGGTCCTACTTCCAACATACCTGCGTTGACACCAGGACTATTTTCATGTAATTGATAACCTGTTTGATCTTCAGTTCCTGGGTTGACAAACAATGGATTTGTGGTAATCTTATTGGTATCGTAATTTTTAAATTTTGCTTGAATATTCCCATTGAAAATATTGTGACTCACCAATAACGTTTCTCCATTTGTATTTACAGCAACTTGTTTTCCGCCAATTCTCCCTCCAGAAGAATAGAAGATATTATTAAAAATGTAAGTATTTTTACCATCAATATCAATGGATGTATCATAGTCTTTATCCATATAAACAGTGTTATGGTAGATGTAATTATGATCACTAAAATGATCTCCTGATGGGACTTTTTCATTGATCCAAATCGTATGATTACTTGTTACCCAATTAGGGTTGTCTCTCCAACCGTCATTCACACTGATATTAAAACGATAAACAGAGTTTTCATTACCTCCTAAAATTTCTACAAAACCACCTTCACAATCTTCCATATAATTGTACTGAACAAAGGTATTGACATTTTCATGATCAATATGAATACCGTGAGAATCTAAGTAGCCTCTAGTGCTTAAACATTGATTTTTTTGAATGACCGTATTAAAACATCTCCAAGTCCAAACAGCACTACCTCGAGCAGGCATTCTTTCGTCAACATCAGTTCCGGGATGATCAAAAATGTTATTTTCAATAAGTGTATTGTAGGTTCTAATAGGTAAAACACAAGTACCACCAGTATAAGAAAATTCATTGTTTCTAACGACAATATCTCGATTAGTATTGGTATCATCATTTCCAACACCTGTATTTGCACCATCATGTTTAATATGAATACCCAAACGTTGTAAATCGGTGAAATAGCAGTTTTCTACCAATATATTAGAAATGTTTTTTTCTTGACCTACTATTTTATTTTTATTAGAGATAAATCGAATACCAGATACTTCTAAACTATTAAAAGCATCTTCTCCTTCATCTCTTAAGATAGGTTTAGGAGCATAAACATTTTGAATGGTCAAATGATGAAAATGGAAATCCTGAATAGAAACGTTCCCTGAATTGAGGACTCTAATTCCATATGCATCATCTTCATTGACGCCTGCACGGTCATGGATTCGTTCATTATTTATCTCTAAATAAGAAAGCTCAATATGACTATTATTTTCTATTAAAATAGCTTCTTCATAATCACCTCCATTCTCAGCGCCCACTTCACCGGTGATAATAGGTAATGCACCTTCACCGTAAGCTGTTACCACTATAGGGTTACCTTCTTTACCTGATCCGTTTACAATAAAATGTCCATCGAAACGACTTCCTCTTTCAAAGAAAATGGTATCTCCCTCTACTAATGCAATAGATGATATTTTTGCTAAAGTTTTCCAAGGTGAATTTTTATCGCCATCATTTGTATCCAATCCTTCGTTGCTAATAAAATAATTACGGGGATCTTGTTTTATACCTTCTGCTATTGTTACAGTATGAAGGAATAAAAGGAATGTTGAAAGTAATATGTAAAGTATTTTCATTGTCTATTAGTATTTCTAAAAAATCTAGAAAGTATACACTTATGTTAAAGTGTTCTTTAGACAAATATTTAAAAAAAATGGATATGGTATTAAATGTATCTTTTCTTACACTAGCTATTTATTGACAAAAAATATTGTTTATAAAAAAAGAGAGCTAATTCATATCATTAACTCTCTTTCTAAAACTTTTGAGATTATATATTTGAATCTAATGACTTCCCTAATTTCACCAAACGAATCATTTCTCCTCTATACCCATCTATATCTTTTCCTTTTCCATCGGTTGCTAACTCTATGACACTTTCGTAAGTAGAAGTTCCTTTGTATTTTGAGTCTTTCAACAGCATTCCAAACTCAGCAATTGAGGCTGTAAATTTGAAATCTGTAGAAGTTGAAGTAAGAGGTATTACATTATTTTTTACAATAACTTCAATTAATTTACTTTTTCTTTCTTTGGGCTTTTTATATCTAAGTTTCAAAGTGATAATATCATTACTTTTTTTTGCATAATCTGTTAGTTCTGAAGTTTGATATTTTAAGTCAGAACTTGATTTTTGCTTGCCTTTAGATGGAATAATTTCGTATAAAGCTGTAACGGAATGTCCTGCTCCAATATCACCAGCATCTTTTTTATCATCTTTAAAATCTTCATCCGCTAACATTCTATTTTCATAGCCAATAAGACGATATTTTTTGACAAATTTTGGGTTAAATTCAACTTGGAATTTTACATCCTTAGCAATAGTATAGAAAGTGCCACCAAATTCTTTTACCAATACTTTATGTGCTTCCTGTAGGTTGTCAATGTAAGCATAGTTACCATTGCCTTTGTCAGCAATAATTTCCATCATATCATCTTTATAATTACCCATTCCAAACCCTAATACAGAAATATTTATTCCTTTGTCTCTTTTTTCCTCTATTAAATCTTTCATTTTGTTAGGGTTTTGAATACCCACATTAAAATCACCATCAGTTGCTAAAATAATACGGTTATTACCATCTTCTAAGAAGTTTTCTTCAGCAACTTTATACGCTAATTTTAATCCTTTACCACCAGCAGTAGAACCACCTGCTGAAAGGCTTTCTAATGCATCAATTATCTTCATTTTGTTATCGCATGAAGTAGATTCAAGTCTTAGCCCAGAACTCCCAGCATATACAACGATTGCCACTCGATCTTTATCATCCATGTTATTGAGTAGCATTTTTAAGGATGATTTTAAAAGAGGAAGTTTGTTTTGATCAGACATTGACCCTGAAACATCAAGTAAGAAAACAATATTTGACGGTGGTAATTTATCAGTATCCATTTTTTTTCCTTGAAGACCAATTTTTAATAATAAATTATCTTCATTCCAAGGACAATTTGAAAGTTCATGATTAACACTAAAAGGAACATCTTCTTTTGGTTGAGGATAATCATAGTCAAAATAGTTGATCATTTCTTCAATCCTAACAGCATCTGTAGAAGGTAAATTTCCATTGTTTAGATGCCTTCTAATATTACTATATGCAGCTCTATCTACATCTACTGAAAAAGTAGATAAAGGATTCTTTTGTACAGAGAGGAAGTCATTTTCTTTAACAGAAGCATAGCTTTCATCATTTTCAATTACGTCACGATCCTTTTTCTTTGCACTTTTTTGAACAGGTCTAAAACCTTCTACTTTTACACCTGCTACAGCTCCTGTCAACGCTTTTTTACGACTTCTCTTGGATTTACCGTAACCAATAACAATCACTTCATCAAGCGATTCTATATTTTCTTGTAATTTTACAGTTAAAAATTTATCATTTTTGATAACGACTTCTTCTGTTACATATCCAATAAATTTGAACACCAATGTTATGGGTAAATCAGTTGAATCTATTTTAATATTAAAACTTCCATCAAAGTCACTTATAGTACCCTTTTTTGTTCCTTTTATAGTGACATTAACGCCTACTATACCTTGATTATTATTGGATTTTTCAACTACTTTTCCTTCAATAGTCATCAGTTTTTGAGCTTGACTATTAGTGATAAATAATGTGAAGAACAGTAGTAATAATAGTGTGGTCTTTTTCATACAATAGTTGCTTATTATTTAAAGTAATTTAGTTGTTGTTAACTAAAAATAATAAATTATATTCTATATTACAAAAATATAATCCCTTATTAATTCACTTTAATTGACTTCGCTAATTTCACCAAACGAATCATTTCTCCTCTATACCCATCTATATCTTTTCCTTTTCCATCGGTTGCTAACTCTATGACACTTTCGTAAGTAGAAGTCCCTTTGTATTTTGATTCTTTCAACAGCATTCCAAACTCAGCAATTGAGGCTGTAAATTTGAAATCTGTAGAAGTGTCGTTTAAGGGAGTTAAAACATTAGAAACGATTGTTTCAATAAGTTTACTTTCTTCTTGATCAGGTTCTTTATATCGTAGTTTTAAGGTGATCAATTCTTTACTGTTTTTTGCTTGTTCTGTGAGTTCTCCTGACTGATATTTTAATGTAGATTTCTTATTCCTACCTTTTGTAGGTACAATTTCATATAGAGCGGTAACCGAATGACCTGCACCCATTTCTCCAGCATCCTTTTTATCATTATCGAAATCCTCATTGTTTAATTGTCGGTTTTCATACCCAATCAAACGGTATTCAGCTACATATTTTGGGTTAAATTCCAATTGGAACTTTACATCTTTAGCGATAGTAAACATTGTTCCTCCAAACTCCGAAACCAATACTTTTTGAGCCTCTTGAAGATTATCGATGTAGGCATAATTACCATTGCCACGATCAGCAATTAGTTCCATTTTATCATCCTTGTAATTTCCCATTCCAAAACCCAATACTGAAATTGCAATACCTTTTTCTCTTTCTTCTGTTATCAATTTTTCCATTTCTTGATTACTTTGAAGACCCACATTAAAGTCACCATCAGTAGCAAGGATAATTCGATTATTTGCCCCCTTAATATAATTTTCTCCTGCCACTTTATACGCTAATTTTAATCCTTCTCCACCAGCTGTAGAACCACCTGCATGAAGTTTATCTAAAGCATCTAGAATGATTTGTTTTTCATCACACTTTGTAGAAGGAAGTACCAATCCAGAGTTGCCTGCATAAACTACAATTGCTACTTTATCTTTATAAGTAAGATTATTGACAAGCATCTTTAATGATGATTTTAATAAAGGAAGTTTATTGGGAGAATTCATAGAACCAGAAACATCCAATAGAAAAACAATATTTGAATTAGGTAGATCTTTACGATCCATTTTTTTGCCCTGTAAACCAATTTTTAATAATAAGTTATTTTGATTCCAAGGACAATTTGAAAGTTCATGATTGATACTAAAAGGAGCTTTTCCCGTTGGTTGAGGGTATTTATAGTCAAAATAATTGATCATTTCTTCTACTCTTACCGCATCAGTAGGAGGAAGGTTTCCACTATTTAAAATGCGTCTAATATTACTATAAGAAGCACGGTCTACATCCACAGAAAATGTAGATAACGGGTTCATAGCTACTTGTTTGAAGTCATTTTCTGAAACGTGGGCATAGCTCTCTGTATTACTTTTTTGAATAGGTGAAATTGAACTAACTCCCCGGATTCTGATCCCCGAAGTATAGCCAACAGGAGGCTTTTGGTAAGTGTACATATTATCAATAGTTTCCTCATCAAATTCTTCTGGAATATCAATATCTGCTATTTCAGAAATCTCAATTTCATCACTTTTAGAGTCTTTGATTATTTTTGCTTTCAGATGGATAGTGAGATTAAATTGATCAAATATTTTAATTGTTTTATTCTCATAATTGGGGTGTGAGAAAACTAAGGAATCTTCATCAGAATCCATTTTTATTAGAAAGTAACCGAGTTGATCAGTGTATGTTTTTTTATCTGACCCTTTTACAGAAACTTCAATACCTGAAAGTACTTTTGTTGAAGCTTCTTCGTAGACATTACCTGAAACAAGAATCGCTTTTTTTTGAGCAGAAGTGATACATAAGGTGAGTATAAACAAACCAATGCTTAATAATAGTGGACGTAGTTTTTTCATAAGTTTTGATGTATTTAGAGGGTTGAAGTGAGGATTTTATAATGTTGTAATCGTTTGAATAATAATAATGTACAGGGATGTAGATGGAAATGATAATTAATTTTATGAATTTTAAAGCTTCTAAGATTCCTTAACTATTTATTAATATTATTTAATGAGTTGATTGTTGATTTTAAAAAAGTTTAAAGCAAAAAAAACTCCTTCCGGTATAGTCAGAAGGAGTAATATAAAGTATATTTTTATTTGATTAATGCTTAATTAATAATTCACTTTTGTGAAAAGTTTTACCATGATTGGCTACTTCAATTACATATGCTCCAGCAGGAAGAAGGCTAATATCAAAAGTTACCTTTTCATTAATCATTGGTTGTAATGGCTTTAATTCTGTTACTGTACCATCTTCTACATGTATCAAACGATAAGTAAACTGAGGGTTTTCTTGGTGATGAATAATTAGATTTAAATTGTAATCTGCAGGGTCAGGATAGACAGAAATAACTTCTGTTTTCTTAGAATCATCATGATAATTAATAATAGTCACCCACGATTCTGATTTACCATCTAAATCATATTGCGTTAGACGATAATAAATTCGTCCATCCTTAATTTTTTCATCTTCAAAAGTATACTCAATTGTTTCATCAGAATTACCAGCTCCTTTTATTTTTTCTTCAATAATTTCATAATCTCTACCTGCAGTCATTGATTTTTCAATAGTGAAGTGACTGTTATTAATTTCTGTGGCCGTGATCCATGTCAAAATTACTTTATCATCCTCAATAGTACCTTCAAATGAAACTAATTCAATAGGCAAAGCCGCAGAGGATTGTGAATTAGGAAAGTTTGTTTTAATGAGATTGGCTAGATTATCGGGGACCAAATTTGCATTTTCTTTTGTCAATCGAGTAGGTGGTGTAGTTCCTGGCCTTCCTCCTCCAAAGAACCTTTGAGCAAGACTATTAAATTGTACTTTTTCACCCACGAAGTTGTGATTTCCTGGTGTTCCATGTATTTCATTTGTGACATGTTGCCAACCATGACTGCTGGAAGATCCATAGGCATTGATGTATTCTCCTAATACTGCTAAAGAGGCACCATTTCCTCTTGCTTCATAGTCAACATCATCATGAAGTTCTACATCACCACCTATCAAAACAGTACCTGAGTTAATAATATTGGCTGGAGTTCCTTTATGAAAATTATGTGGGTTTCCATGAATTTGATTACGCATGCCATAAATAACAATATTTCCTTTTATGATTAATGTACCATTGTTTTGTACTGTTACATAATCAGGAGCAGAGATGATAAGGTTTCCATTGATGACCACCTCTTCACCAGATTTTACGGTAAATCGAGAAGGACATTGATAGTTTGCATCGTTGATTTCTCTGTGTTGAGCATTTATTGCTGTAAGGGTGAGAAAATAGAATAATATAAAGAAGAGTAGATTTTTTTTCATGATAGTTTTTGGGGTTGCTTTTATTCTTATTTCTAAAAATTACATAAAAAATTTTGCAATTCTAAATTATAAATACTTTTAAATTAGGCTAAAAAAAAGCCCGATTACTTTAGGAGCAATCGGGCTTTCATTTCATTGTACATTATAACCTTTTCCTTCCATACATGCAGAAAAAGCTTTAATATAATTATCTTTTAAAGCTTGCGTTTGTTGACTCGCAGCTTGATTATTTTTTTGTTGTTGAGCTTCTTGTTGCATACGATTTTGTCTTCTTCCTCTAAGACCACCAGCAATAGCACCGATCGCAGCACCTTCGCCAGCATCACCAGCAATAGCACCGATCGCAGCTCCTGCAGCAGCACCGCCAGCACCACCTTTGATCATAGATCCATTGCCACCCTTTTGTACTTGTTGTGCTTGTACTACAGTAGGGTTCATCGGGTCATATCCTGTTTGAGACATTGCCCATTTATAACATTCCATTTCGTCAGCGTCCATTGTTTTCTGATCTTGATTTTTAGATGGGAAAACATATAAACCTAAGCTTTTAGAAATAGAAGAACTTGTTGCAGGTTGAGATGTTGTAGTTGTCGCAGTCTCTTGTGCGAATAAAAGACCAGACAGACCAAAACTGATAAAGATTGTCGTTAAGAACTTTTTCATAATTCAAATGTGTGTTGTTGTATTTTTTGTATGTCTATATATACGGTAACACAGAATTTGAATTTTATCATTTTGTGATTGAAGATTTTCAGAATCTAATCAGAATTTAGAAAACTAATCTTCCTGATACATTTGCTGTCCCTTTTCAAAGATCATTTTTAAACGGTTTCTTAACTTTTTAGGCTTTAAGACTTCCAGAGAAGCACCAAAACCCAATAACAAGCGTTCCAGTTCATAATTTTCATGCACTTTTATTTCTATTATGATACTTCCATCTTTTTCTGTATTGATCAAGGTTTGTGTGTGATGCAGTGGTTTGGTTAAGACATATGGTGCATTAGTTCTGTCAATCTTTAATTGAATTCTCCGTACATATTCTTGAGGTTGAACTGTGACACCGATTGAGTATTTATAATATTCATCTCCATCAAAACCTTTATCAGAATACTCTCTTTTGAAATCATATTCAATGCCTTCAATTCGGTCTAATGCTAAAGTCAAAATACCACGTCCTTTTTTTCTGCCAACCACAAACCAACGGTTATTAAACTCTTTCAAAATGTAAGGGACAAAATGAATAGAAGATGCATGTCTTGAGTTGAATGATTGATAATTAATAATCAGACATACTTTTTTTGAAATCGCTTGATATAAAGAATCGAGATGTTCTAACCCTTTTAGATTTTCGTTTTTATCTAAATGAATAATCGCATTATTTTTCCCTTTTTCAGTATGTACTTTGTCTTCCAAGCGTTGGATAATACCATTTAATTCTGAAAAAAGTGAGAAGTCTTTGAATTGTTTGAGCATTTCTACACTTTCAGAAAGTATACTCATGTCATTTTCTGTCAAAGGAATGTTCATGATCGAATACTCTTCATCTTCGTATTTATAATACTTCTTGTCATAGACAATTATCGGAGCATTGTAACCCAACTTATCGCTACGCATCATTTGAATATCCAATTGAATACTTCGTTTGCTTACATTTATATCTCTTCCTTCATATTCAAATAGAGCTTCGGAACATTCCTCAATTAAATCATTTAGAGTCCATTTCCTGTATTTATTACGCAGACATTTGTCAATGGTTTTATACCTGATTAAAGCGTTTTTATTTTGTGCCATTTCATAAAATTAAAATTTATTTTCATCTACGCAAAATGATTGCGTAGTTCTATTTCACCTTTGAAGTGTTGAAAAAAATAAAAACAAAATGAATGGAAATACCTTAATCAAAATGGGCTTTACGCCTGGAAAGTGGTTCAAAGAAGCCTTAGAATTTTTGAATGCAAATGATTTGTCAGACGAAGAAATCAAGGATTATTTGTCACAATTCAAAACACCACCAGCCATTCCTTTACATCAAGAGGCTATTCCTTACTGTGTAAATTTGAAAGCAGAAACAGAGATGGAAGAGGATAACTTAATGAAGGTGAAAAGGACCATGGATCTTGTGATGAAAACTCCAACAGTGGTTAATGGAACAATTATGCCGGATGCTTGTCCTTCAGGAAGTGATGGAACAATTCCAGTTGGTGGAGTTGTCGTGACTGAAAATGCAATTCATCCAGGGATGCATAGTGCAGATATATGTTGTTCATTATTACTTACTGATTTAGGAAAAGCTGACCCGAAAGGAGTATTAGATGTAGCTCAATCGATCACGCATTTTGGTCCTGGAGGAAGAGATAGAGATGCTCAATTTCGTTTTCCAACCGACTTACTAGAAGACTTTGAAAGTAATACTTTATTGAATGATAAAAATGCCATTGGAAGAGCTAGAGCACATCTTGGAACACAAGGAGATGGGAATCATTTTCTTTTTGTAGGGAAATCAAAACAAACAGGAAATACCATGTTAGTAACACATCATGGTTCTAGGGGAATTGGTGCATTACTTTATAAAAAAGGAATGGCAATCGCAGAGAGGTTTAGAAAAGAATTATCTCCATCTACTTTAAAGCAAAATGCTTGGATTCCTTTTAATACTGAAGAAGGAAAAACGTATTGGGATGCATTACAAATAATCAGAAAATGGACAAAATATAACCATACTTTTCTTCATGATGCAGTGGTTGATGAACTTGACTTAAAGGTGGAAGATCGTTTTTGGAATGAGCATAATTTTGTATTCAAGAAAGAAAACCATTTTTATCATGCGAAAGGAGCAACACCATTACACCCCGCTTTTTCAGTAGAAGAAGACCAAAGAAGATTGATTCCTCTGAACATGGCAGAACCTATATTGATTGTAAAAGGAAAAACGACCCCTACAAATATTGGTTTTGCACCTCATGGAGCAGGGAGAAATGTAAGTCGATCGATGCATAGAAAATCTAAAGGTGATCTTACTGTACAAGAGGTTTTTGATCAAGAAACAGCAGGTTTGGATGTGCGATTTTTCTTTGAAGAAATTGATATTACTGAATTACCTTCTGCGTATAAAAATGCAGCACAAGTTCGAGCTCAAATGCAAGAATTTGGGTTAGGTGAAATTATAGATGAAGTCATTCCTTATGGTTCCATTATGGCTGGTGATTGGCAAAAAAATCAACCTTGGAAAAGACGAAGGTCTAGACGTCGTAAAGCATAAACTGCTATTACTTAAAGCAAATAACTAATAAAAGGTCAAGTAGAAGTTACTTCATTTATCAGTAAACATATATACTTCTACTATTATCTTTTTTTGAGACAGTAGCTCAGTAGGTAGAGCAAAAGATATGTTTTTTAATTACCATCTAGGACAAAAAAAACTTACTTATAGTTAAACTTTGGGGCGTGGGTTCGATTCCCACCTGTCTCGCTATTTAAAGGTCAACAAATTCATACTTTTATGTTCGGTTAAAGGGGGGGGCGAATCCCATTGAATTTGAATTTCCTTTTATAGGTCAATCTCCTCTTACTTCTTTTTTCTGGGTTCGAATCCCAGCTAGACGATTGGTTGCACTAGAGGAGCAATTACCTTTTTGAGGTCAATTATTACTTACTTCTGAGCACTTGCTCACAATATTAGGGATCTTGTAGTAATACAATTACCTCAACTTATTAATCAAGCCCATGCGTTCTGCATGGGCTATTAAACTTACTCTTATGAAAAATGAATTACAAAAAATAGCAATCCGAAAAGGAGCATTATATATTTCGATAGATCAAAAAAATGAAGGAGAAAAAACGCCTATAAATGAACATACATATACTTTTCTTCAATTTTTTAAAAAAGCAGGTTTCCATTTCTCACCGGAACTACTGTTGGTTTTAAACCAATTGAGAGTTCCTCAAAAGATGGCTATTTATTCTGTATTTAAAGAAGTATATGGTCTTTCATTAAACTGGTCACCATTGATTAAAAAATGGGATAAACCTTTGAGTATTATTCCATTTGGAGATAAAGTGGAAGTTTGGATCAACAATTTGATTGGATTGAAAAGTGGTTACCGATTACCTTGTAATCATTACTTACCAGAAGATTCCTTTTTCATTAAAAACTTTAATGGATGTCCTATTTGTGGTACTCCTTTTCGATTAGAGAAGTTAGTTATTGAGATAGAGAATAAATCTCTGAAAATGCTAACTCTCTGGACTGATGAAGAGGCAAAAAAATATTTAAGGGGGTTATTAAATTCTAATGTACCATTGGATGCGACACAGCAAGAAGAACTAACCGTTTTACTACACTTGTTTGAGATGCCGAAAGATGTAGAAATTGGAATGAAAGAAACAGTAATGTATGTAGTGGATGCCATGGTGAAAAATGGAAAAAGTAAAGAGGCTACTATTTACTTTCAGTCTCCAAGTGATATTTTACGCTATTTATGGTTTAAACATACTGGTTATGTTCAACTTGTGAAGCCAAAAACAATCATTCATAGAGGAGCATTAAATAACCGTAATCTTCATCAATCTCTTGATAAAAAAGAGATAACGAAACAAAGATTGACTGAAAAGCTTAAACTGAAATTTTCAAGAACAGAAGCCAAAATATATGCCTATTGGTTAAATGATCTGAAAATGGAGGTGAGAAAACAATGTGAAAACATGCATCCTCAAAGAGGTATTTGGGTAAGAGTAATTCGAGCATTAAGGTTAGCTGAATATAGTAAACGTAAAGGTTTTGAACATTTGGCAAAATTACTCGATGTCTTTTATAATAAAGATTATGAAGTATGGCAGGGCAAAGTGCAAGAATCGAAGCTAAAAGTTGATGCTGAACAAACATTCGAATTATTGAAGCAAAGACCAAGTTTATTTGCACGTTCTCTATTCTCATCTATGCTTTGGTTTGGACCGGAAGTGACAATTGATCATTTCAAAAAAGTGATGCATCAGTTACCAACTAGACTTGTGTTTACATTGAATATGTATGCTGATACGTATTTTGATAACTCAGTTAATAGAGTGGTTAGACCTCTTGGGGGAATGAGTAAGCGAATTCCCAAAAATCCATTAATTGAAGCGTATACAGAGGAGGATATTCAAAATATGATCAAACAGATCAATCAATTGACATATGAGGTAATTAGAACAAAATTAATGGAACAAAAGAGTGAACACTATACAATGTTTATTGATTCTCATTTATTTGATATTCCTTTTTCAATCGGAGATCGAAGTAATCATATTCAAGATGTAGATCATGTTCCAGCTGGGGCTCGGTATAAATTAAAGGGTGATAAAGTAAGGCTATTTATTCAATGGGGAGAAGGTTTGAAAGCTCAACATTTAGATATGGATTTAAGTTGTCTAGTCATTTACCCTGAAAAAAAAGAATATTGTTCATATTCCAATCTTCAAGTTCCAGGATGTAAACATAGTGGTGACATTCAGTATATTCCTGATAATGTGGGTACAGCTGAATACATTGATATAGATATTCCTTACCTAGAAAAGTAGGGAGCTAGATATGTTACTTTTACTTGTAATGCCTATACCAATGGTAACTTAAGTCCAAATATGAAAGTAGGTTGGATGGATTCAGCTTATCCAATGACAATTTCTAAAACAGGAGTAGCTTATCATCCATTGCATGTTCAAAAACTGATTCGTATCAAAGAAGGTTTGACGAAAGGGTTGCTTTTTGGAGTATTAGATATTCAAAAAAGGGAAATCATTTGGTTGGAAATGGACTTTAATGGTCAAATTATTCAGAATATGGATGTGAAAGCAATTGAAGGTTTAATTCAAAAGATGAATGCTAAAATTAAAATAGGAGATATTCTAAAGTTGAAAGCAGAATTACATCATTTAGAGATTAAAGAAAATCGACAAGATGCTGATGTGATTTATGATTTGGGCTGGGCTTCAGATCCAAATGAACTCAATAAGTTTTTAGATTAATGTAAATTAAAAGTACAAGCCTTTGCTATAGATAGGGCTTGTGCTTAGAAATTATTTTTCTCAATTTAAGAATTTAGTAAACATGAATATTGTAAATGCTGAATTAATGTTTGATTTATTAGCTGTAAAACAAAAAGATAATAATTTAATCATTCAATTAGATGGAAATAGAAATTCTAAAGAACAGGAATTTTATACTTTTTCATTAGAACTAGTTGATGTAAACAATATCGATACATTGCACAATATTTTAAAAAGATATATTGGTGATTATGTAGATTTTGAAGAAGTAGCACCTAATACCATACAAATCTATAGTGATGCTGCAAATTTAGGTGTTTTCAAAATTTCATCTTATGTTGAAAGGAAGGATATGTTTACCACTAGTGATTGGAAGAAACTTTATTTTGATCGTGAAGAAAAATATAGAGAAATCATAAATAAAAATGATACTAATAAATTAAGACAGCATGAATTTCTAAATAAATTGAATCATAATTTAGAAAAGAGAATTAAAAGTCAAAAAATAAGATTCTTATTTTTCAGCACATTCAAAAAAAATGAAAGAATAAAAATAAGCCATATCAATTATTTAGAGAGGCTTAAGAAAAATGTACAATCATTTATTGATTCAAATCAATGCTACTAAAGGTATATAAAATGATAAACTTTACTTTCATCCAATTCATGTTAGCTTTTATTAATAAATATTTGCAAACACTCGTTAGGTACTGAATAATAAAATGATTTTTTTTGTTAAGATTCTAATGTAATATCTCACTAGAGAAATTATCTTATAATGATTATTTTACGTAATACTTATTTTATAACTCTTTTACTTTGTGATTTTTTTAACTAGATAAATATACAATCAATTAGAACCAGCATTACCTAATCTTATATTCTAGTTCCTACAAAGTGACTTAACATAACTCTGAAATGAACAGCCAAAATCATTTTTTAAAGACGAAGCTGAATTTGATTTTCTTTTTGATTATCGCGTTTATCTTTGTCGATGTACCATTACAACTATACAAAGAGGCATATATGCTTGCCGGACACGCGGTCGTATATGGTGTTTTATTATTTACACCTTATAGTAGAAGTTTTAAAAACTATGTGCTACATGTGTATATGGTTTTTATAGTTTTTTCATTTAGTGTGGTACAAGGTGGATTGACTACACCTGTATGTTATTTCTATTTATCACCCATTATGTCTGCACATCTTTCTTTTGGAAGTAGAGTGGGAAAGATCTTCACGTTTAGTGTTTTAGCAATTATTTCCATCACTTTTGCAACAGATCTAATGGGATTAAATCCATTTGATCAACTTGATTTTGCATCGACAAATATTCAGATTTTCTCTTATGCAATTATGACGGGCGTTGGCTTAGATGTTATTGTAACAATCATGAATTATGATAAAATCAAGAACAAAGCCATTGCTCAATTAAAAGTAAAACAGAAAGAGGTATTACAACAAGAGGAAGAACTAAAGCAGCAACAACAAGAAATCATCGCCGTTCAGACCAAGGAAATTGAATTGGAAAAGATGAAACAAGAGCAATTGGAAACAGATAAATTAAAAGCAGAAAATAGCTTAGAAGCCATTAAAAGTAGTATTGAATATGCTTCTAAAATCCAGTTGAATACTTTACCGAGTCAGAAAGTTTTAAGTGATTATTTCGCAGAACATTATATTTATTATAAGCCAAAAGATACTGTAGGAGGGGATTATTATTATGTCAATAATTTTAGAAATACAACCCTAATTGTGTTGATTGACTGTTATAATAAAGGGATGACAGGTATGTTATTAGGTTCTGTAATTATCTCTTATTTAGATACAATCCAAGTGTTACCAACACGTCCATCAGAATTGATTTATGACCTCCACCAATACGTAAGGGAAAATTTTAATCAGTATAGTAACATCAATGATAAGGGGTGTAACTTATCTATTTTGTATATAGAAGACAATAACTTGATGTATTCTGGAGCAAATGGTATAGGTTATATTATTAAGGATTCTGGAATGGTTAAACTGAAGAGTTCTGATAGGTCTATTGGTACGACAACTTATGCAGACAATTCTATACCTTATTTAGATCGTGAATATGCATTGGATTCGGATGATGTAATAGTACTTTCTTCGGATGGTTTTGTCAAGCAGAAAGACGCTAAAGGAAAGGCAGTGGGTACAGAAAAACTTGAAGGTGTAATCGGTGGATTCTACCAAGGTATGAGTAAATCTTGGGAAGAAAGTTTTGAAGAATATATAAGTCAAAATTTTGCACGAGAACAGGAAGACGATATTTCAGTGCTGTGTTTTAATTTGAACTAAATAAAAAAGCCAAGAAGCGATAAACTTCTTGGCTTTTTTATTATTCAGCTTTTGTGATATTGACACAAGTTTTTCCTTTAGGAGTATCCTCGAAATCAAATTCAACAAAATCTTTTTCTTGTATATCATAACCTGGTACTACACCTGAAATGTGGAAGAAATGTCTACCTCTTCTTCCTTTTTCATTGATGAATCCAAATTTCTTCTCATCATTAAAGTAATCCACTCGGCCTTGCTTCTTCGCAGGTTCTTCACCATCTCTTGCCACTGAAACTTGAATATCTTCTAAACGAATCTCTTCTTTTTCCACTGTTGGATCTGGAGGAGTATCAACGATATTACCAAATTCATCAACATAGGCCATCATGCTTTCTAAGTCACTTTTGCCTTTGTTTTTCTTTTGTTCCTCTTTCTTAGCGAGCTTTTCTTGTTTTTTCTTCTGCTTTTTTTTCTCTTTTTCTGCTTTACTAAACGATTGTTGAGATCTTCCCATGTCAATATTTAAATTTTACGGCCAATACAACTTGTAAGAAATCAACATTAAATAGTAGTATTCAAAATGAAAAATCCATAAAAGTTATGACGTAATTAAATAAAATTACTTTGTGCCGCTAATAATGTAGAGAATCTAAATGAAGTATCAAAGAAAGTAAGATAATATAACAAAAGAACTGCTTAATCTTCTATTTCAGGAAGTATATCTTGTATTTGGTACTCCTCAATTATTTTTCCATAAAAGGCCTTGATTTCACCATTAATTTTAGTAAAACGTAAATGATATTTCTTATCTAAGTCCTCATATGCTACTTGTTCGAAAGATGTATCAACTAAATTTTCTCCATTAAAATATTTAGCCTTATTGATAGACGTTTGATAAAAAGAATGAAACAGATAGTCAATTTTTTTATCTATATCAGATAGTGTCTGATCAAATTCTTGTAATTCTTTTACATCGAAAACTTCTTTTTCAATTACATATAATTGGTCTACAATTTTAGGGTAATAAAATAAGTAGGTATTTGTGTCTAATTGGAAACGATAGGCACTCATTCCTGTATCCCAATCTATCTGATTGATTTCATCGATGAAATAATCATTATCTTGAATAGTAATAATACCCTTTTTCCTGATGTCTTCAATCTCTTGATCAAAGATTTTAAAGTATTCTCTTTTTCTATTTGGATTTTCCTTCACTGTGAGATTAATCGAATCCTCTACACCTTCAGGAACAATTCCAAAAAATTGATGTAAGAAGTTTACTATATCAATAAATTCAGGAAGTTTATGATGTTCTCCTACAAATAAAAGTTCATCCTTTTGATAGACTTTTTTAACATATAGTCCGTATTTAATATCATCGATTGGAAGTATATAAAACTCATTAATGTTATTGCTATTAATGGTGTAATCATAAGGTAAATCTAGAAGTTGACTTTTGATATAAATATTATATTCAGATAAAGCCAAGGATATTGTCTCTTGCTTATTTAACTTTTTCTGATACTTTTTATATCGAAAAATAAAATAGATCAATAAGTAGGCTATGAATAGAAAAGGGATTTTAAAACTTAATAAAGCGAAGATTAATAATGCAACAAATAATATTCTCACTTCCCTTTCTAAATAAATATATCTTGTTTGACTCAATCCAGTCTTTCGAAGACTCTTACTGATGCTTGCTTTAAAAGACATAGCGTAGCCACCTCTTGTTTTTTCAAATATATTCACGTTTGTTCTTTACTTAATTTCTGGTAAAATCTCTTGTAATTGGTGCTCTTCAATTATTTTTCCAATGTATGCTTTTATCCTTTTGTTGATCAATACAATTCTCAGATGATGAATTTTGTGGACATCTTCCAGAGTTACTTGAGTAATCAATTCATCGACTAACTCATCACCTTTGAAATATTGACCTTTATTGATAGTTGATTGATAAAATGTCATACCATCGTATTCGATTTTTTTATCCATTTTAGATATATCTTCTTCGAACAAGTAATTTTCTAAATCATATAAGTCTTCAATCTCATTTTCAATGATGAGAAGTTGATCTACTACCTTCGGGTGAAAGAAAAAGTAAGTATTATTATCAAGTTGGAAATGGTAGGAACTCATACCTGTCTCCCAGTCAATTTGATCAGATTGTTCGACAAGGAAGTTATTACCATCGATTTCTATAACACCATTTTTTCTGATATCTTCAATTTCTTGATCAAAGATTTTAAAGTATTCTCTTTTTCTATTCGGCACATATTTTATCGGTAAATCAATAAAACCCTCACTACCTTTAGGTACAATATTTAGTTCAAGGTGTATAGCATTTACTATTTCAAAATAGCGTTCTAACATTCTACAATCATCAGTAAAAAGTAATTCAGGAGTATTTTTACCTTTTCTTTGAACATAAATGCAATATCTAGCGTCTTGATTTTGATAAATTAAAAATTCAGTAACTTGTTTTCTATTGATCTTAAATTCTAATACCGAAAACATTACATTGCATTCAAAAATTACACTTTCTCGAGAAAATGAAACCTTGACTTGTTCTAAATGTGTTAACCTTTGAGCAAAATCATTTACTTTAATAAATAGGTACATAAATAACACAGGAATAGCCAATTTAATACTCCAAAAAGCTAATAAACAAATAAGTACAATCCTCCATAAGTATTTATTTATTTTATGTTCAAGGAAATCATTAATAAACTTGTTGAGATCATTTACTATAACATTAATTCCAATTAATGCATAGAAGGAGAGTGGTTGTTTTTCTTCTGAGTTACTATTTCTTTGCATTATCTATACTGTTATACCTGTTGATATTTCTATTTTTATGTCAGAATATTTCGCTATTCTGATCCATTGATTCTCGAAAGAATAGAGTTTTTGTTCTACCTTAATTTCTTGTTTTTCAACATAATTACTAAAGAACTGTCCTTCATTTTCCTCTTCTAAGATATAGCTATTCTTTTCAAAATAAATCTTCATTGGAAATCTGTCCCAATCAATAGTAAAAGGAAGTTCAGCCTGTTCTAGAAAATAGGTTTTATTGATGGTTTGTTCTTGAATTAATTGATCGTTGGATTTGTAAATTAATACACTATTTCCTCCAGTGTTTAATCGATATAAATGATCAATTGTACCGTTATTCCATTCATATTGAAACTTCTTATCGATGATTCCTTCTATGGTTTTCTCTGAAAAAACCTCACCTTTAAATGGAGTATAAGTGTTGACTTGTTCTTTAAGTTCACTTTTTTGATGACCTTCCGTTTGATACTCCCCATCTATATAATAATCCTCGATTCCTAAGAACTTTTCTAAAGCTTCTTCGAGTTCTCTAGCTTTTTCTGGAACCAAAACACGTGCATTAAAACAGTCATAATCCTCATCATCTTTATTTCTTAAGAAAACATTGAGTCCATGTCGACTACTAACATATGAAAGATAAAATTGAGCAATTTTATTGGTGTTAAAAACCTTTCTTTTACCATTATTGGAAATGATCAATACGTCTTCATAGCATTGTACAAGGGAAGAACCACGACGTACTCTTTTAATTAAAATGAAAAAAGTAGCAATGGTTATTGGTGAAATTATACTAAGAAGAATCGTAGAAGAACTACCTGTGAAATAGTGTCCAAAGAATAGATATTCAAAGATGAAAGAACCCAAGATAATTAATCCTCCAATACTTAGGTCCTTATCGGCTTTTCCATCGTTCCAGTTGATTTCTATTTTTAATTCTTGTCTGCTTTTAGTTATCTTCATTATTTCTATTCTTCTACTTCAGGTAAAATCTCTTCCAATTGATACTCTTCTACTTTTTGACCGATATAAGCTTGGCATTGTGAGTCTACCTCTACTATTCTTAAGAAAAACTCACCATTTGTATCTTCATAAATTGCTTGTGAAGAAGCTATTTGATAGGTGTTTTTTTCATTATAAAGTAGTCCTTTATTCAGTTCATTTTGGTAAAAGGTAATGGCATTTACCTCAACTTTCTGAGGTAAATTTATAACGTCAGAAGTTAAATGAAAATTGAGAATGTCAATATCTTCTGACAATTTACGCTCTTTGATGATATACTTTTGAATCGAAGAAAAATGAAAATATAAATAAAATAATTCTTCAATTTGGAACTGAAAAGAACTTAAGCCTGTCTGCCAATCAATTTGTTCAATAGTTGATACTAGATGATCTTTTCCTGCAATAGTTAAAACACCATTTTTGCGTATATCATTTACATTTTGATCAAAAATTTTAAAAAACTGACGTTTCCTTTTCGGTTCTTTGAGCTCATTGTATATATGTTCACCTTCAAAAAGATCTTCTTTGATTCCATAGAATTCATGAATTTGATCTTTCAAATCCGTTAATTCAGGAACTTTATTTTTATCTCCAACTAATAAAGGGTATTGAGTAGCTCTTTTTCCATGATTTAAGATGATAAACAAAGTGAACTGATTAATATCTGTTTTTTTGATGTACAATTGATCAAATTGCTCTACCGAAAAATGCTTTTTAAAACTTACACCTCCAATGTTTGTATTGAACCCAATACTAGCTTCAGATATCGATAAACTTACCTTATTCAACTTCTTTTTGAAATAGAAATAACGACCGACCATAAATGAGAAACCACCAACTACTATACTTTTAAGTAATAGGGGATAAGTACTTAAAATCGGGAAAAATAAGATCCCAAGAAAAAGAATGAAAAAGAATGCCGCTGTATTATTGTTGTTCTTTTTCGTTTTGTTGTATTCTCTTTTGATCGATTTCGAGAGATGACTTTTTAACGTAAATAAATAACCTCCTTGTCTAGTTTCTATAATATTCATCTCTTAAACTATTTTACTTATTGCAATTTCATAGGTCAATTCTTGAAATTGAGAAATTCGGATCTGATTTATTTTATCTTCTGCTGTAAAAACTTTTTGTTTCACAGTAATGTCTTTTTGCTCAGAATAAGAACTGATAAAATGTCCCGCTTTATCTTCTACGAGTTGGTATTTTTTTCCTTTATAAAAATAAAATTCTGGTATTAAATCCCATCCTAAAAACTGCTCAAATCCCAATGCTTCAAAAAACAAAGATGAATTCAATTTATGTTCGATAGAAGTGCTATTTGCTGTCTTGTAAAGTATTTCAGTATGATGCCCTTTATTTAACCAAACTAGTGTATCTGATGTCCCATTTTTCCATTCGAATTGAAACTTTTTATCTATGATACCTTCAGAAATACCAATTGTTGAAATTTCACCTACATGCCCCACTGAAGATACAGATTTTTGAATTAAACTTTGCTTTTGATGACCTTCTATATGATATTCTCCTTCCACATAAAAGTCTTCAATACCCAAAAACTTTTCTAAGCTTTTTTCTAATTGACGACCTTCCTCAGCAAAAAGAGATTTGTCTTCAAAACAATTAATTTCTTCTCCTTCTTTCGTGACTAAATAAAAATCAACTTTAGCATTATCTTGTTGGTAGGTATCATTACTATTATACTTTAAGTAGAATTGAGCAATCTGATGAGTGGATAACTGTATTGTTTTATCTTGATTCTTAACTATCAACTCATCAGCATCACAAATCAAATTAGCTTCACCTTGCATGAAATATTGCACAGCATAGGTCAAACCAAAAAAGAAGATAGGAATGCTGATGAAAATTAAGCTATCCAATAGAGTATCAAAATAGGGAGAAGTGAGTACAATAGAAGAAACAACTCCTCCTCCAATTAGAGCATAAATACTGTTTTTTACATTAGAAAAAACAGATTTACTTCCCCACTTAATTTCTGCCTTAAGTTGTAGTCTATTGATGCTTAATTTCATGATAGTT
Organism: Flammeovirga sp. AWQ4_249; assembly: GCF_056161045.1. NCBI lineage: Bacteria > Pseudomonadati > Bacteroidota > Cytophagia > Cytophagales > Flammeovirgaceae > Flammeovirga > Flammeovirga sp. AWQ4_249. Next base: position 207,307 of record NZ_JBSWYJ010000003.1, on the reverse strand, counting down.
TGCTTTAAGTAGTAAGACTTATATACTAAAGTATTGCAAACAATATTTTAGGTAAGTCACCTTCAATTATACGTAATACAAATTGCAATAGTTACATTTATTCACAGAATATTTAAGGAAAAATATTAGTGATGTGTGTGTTTTCCATATTTTTTTAGAGCTGTTTTAACATCCAAAACTGGAACTCTATAAGTCCCATCTTTGAGATCTACCTTTTCATAAATATCTATGTTATGAATGTCATAGCTTTTCTTGTTTAAGTCCAATAATATAATGTCGAACGTAAAGGCCTGATCTGTATTAGCAATGAACCAATGTACATTATCTTTTTCATCTGTAATACTAGAACTTTCACCAGGACAAGTAATCGTATCAATGGTTGGTTTTATAATCAAATGATTATCTTCCTCAGCTATTTTATCATAATGTCGAAGATGCATTTCACCTTTTAAAATAAGGTGTGCAGAAGCCATATTACTATGTCCATGAGGGATCACAGCACGGTCCTTTTGCATCCCAAATATCTTTTTAAAATAAGTAGTGTTTTTGGGTAGGCCTGATAATTCAGGAAAGAATACGCGCTCGGTATTAACACCTAAATCAGGGTAATTAAATTGTTTAGTAAGATTTTGAAAATCAATAAATTGAATTATTTCAGGAAGCTCTATTTGACGATAAAGTTCTTCTACTCTAGATTGCCATTCTTCAGGTGTGATTGTATTTTTTTTGAAATCCTTACAGTACTCTTCCAATTGAATACTCCAATGTTGGATTATCGGGTTCACTTTTGCCTCTAAAACATTAAAAGCTGTGAGGGTATCCATGAGTGCAAAACTAGAAACAGAGGCAAGTAGCTTTTTAGAGAATTGTCGTCGATTCATCGGAAGATTTATATATTGAATTGTTTAGTCTAAATTAATAAATAGTGAACAAATTTCCCTTATCCTTTTGACAAAAAAATGATTCTATTGTAATTTTTTTATATGAATGAACCTATTGAAAATCATATTCTTAAATTAAGATGATCAACCTACCAATTTAATTTAATACTAATAATGAATACTCACGAACTAGTAAAATATGACCTATTAGACCCAAACATAATTACTAACGTGATCTACGATAAGTCACCAGAAATGTTTCTGTCAGTATGTCCCAAATCAGCTACTATTTTACATTGCAATCAAACACTTTGTGAGACTATCGGCTATGAAAGAAATCAGCTAATCGGAAAATCAATTTTTGATGTTTATGACCCTTCTTGCCACCAAAAGGTACAAGATGAATTTAAAACGTTTTTGGAAGAGGGAATCATTGACAATGTTGAATTGAAAGTAAAGAAGAAAAATGGAGGAACTATTTCTGTTTTATTAAGTACTAAAGCTGTAAAAGATAATGATGGAAATATCTTGTATAGTAATTCATGCTGGAGAGATATTTCACACCTTGAAGTTGATCTAAAGAAATCGAATAATTTATTAAACCAAAAACTCAAAGAACTTGCCCAAAAGAACAAAGAACTAGAACAATTTGCCTACATCGTTTCTCATGATTTGAATACTCCCTTGAGAAATATAAAAGGAGTAGTGCAATTGATGAAAGAAGATAAAGAAGAAAAAATCCCTGACGCATGGAATACTTATTTTGACTATATGAATCAAAGTGTAAGTAGAATGGGTCGATTGATTAATACTATTTTAGAGTTTAGTCAATTGGGAGTGAAAAGTGAAAAAGAAGAAATTGATACACATAAGATTTTAAATAATGTACTAGAAGATTTTACCCTTACAATAGAGGAAAATAAGGTACAATTGTTTAAAACGATGCTACCTAAAATTAATGGTTATGCTGTAGAGTTTCATATGCTTTTGCAAAATCTCATTGGTAATGCTATAAAGTTTCAAAATAAAGATATCACACCTATTTTGAAGATTGGAGCAAATGACAAAGGGTCTGAGTGGCTTTTTTATGTGAAGGATAATGGCATAGGTATTGACATGAAACATAAGGAAAAGGTATTCTCTTTTTTCAAAAGGATGAATGAAGATTTTAGAGGTACAGGTATTGGCTTAGCCCAATGCAAAAAAATCGTTGATTTACATGGCGGAAGGATATGGGTGGAAAGAAATGAAGTAGAAGGAAGTTGTTTCTATTTTACCATTCCAAAGTCTTAAAAATATAGATCAGTAGTTTAATTAAGAAGGTGAAACGCATTTCAGGTGCATTTCACCTTTCTTATTTATAAATACATCAAAATGATTGAGGGTGTTTCTAAATAATCAGTTATTTTTGTGGCGAAATACGAACAATTATATGTCAAAGAGAAAAACAATTCTAAGAGTAGAAAACTTTTCTAAATCTTATGAAGAAGGTAAACTAGCTGTTAACGGTTTATCTTTTGATGTGAAAGAAGGGGAGGTTTTTGCTTTGATAGGGCGAAGCGGTTGTGGTAAAACGACTACATTAAAGTTACTTTCTGGACAAATGAGACCTGATGATGGGGCTGCTTATGTTCATGGAGAACGTATCTTAGGACCACACGAAAGGTTATTAGCAGGTCACGACAAAATTGCATTGGTAGAGCAAGATTACAATCTTTTCAACCATCAAACTGTGGCGGATAATATCAAATATCCTATCAGACGTACGACGAAAGAATATCAAGAATATAGATTAAACGAGTTATTACGTATCTGTCAATTAGAAGATTACCGTGATACTCGACCAAAAGAATTATCAGGTGGACAAAAACAACGTGTAGCAATTGCAAGAGCGATCGCAGATGAACCGCCAATTCTTTTATTAGATGAACCATTTTCTCACTTGGATATGGCTTTGAGAAGTGATCTAAGAAGAATGGTGAAAAATATTGCCATAGAAGCAAACATTTCTGTTGTGTTCGTAACACATGACACACATGATGCGTTGGCAATGTCAGACCGTATTGGTGTAATGTCTAGAGGTAAACTTATTCAGATCGCTACTCCAGCTGAAATTTATAAGCAACCGCTAAATAAATATGCAGCCCACTTCTTCCCTCACTGTAATGTCTTAGCGACAAGTGAATTAAAGAAGTTAGGTGTAGTAAAAGAAGATGGAGAATACATGGCTAGACCAGAATGGTTAGAAATGGTAGACCCTGAAAAAGCAGACCATACAGCTGTATTAAAACATGTTGATTACTTCGGGAATGCCAGTTATGGTGAATGGGAAGTAGACGAAGGAAGCAAGTTATGGGTACACCATGATAGTTTTGCTCAGTTTAATATCGGAGATAAAAAAGGTATTGAAATGAAAAAAGGTATCGATTGGTGGAAATTAGAGCATAAAAAGTAATTTTTATAAAATATTAATAAAGAAACTCCTTACATTTGTTAAGGAGTTTTTTCGTTTACGGAGAAACCAAAAAAATGAAGCATCTAACCATGCAATTATTATCACATTACGATCAAAACACCAACTAATCAATTAAATGAAAATAAGAAACGTATTTATCTTATCTATTATCTTTAGTATTCTTTTCACTTCATGTACAACAAGTAATGAAACTAAGAAAGAATCTACTAAAGAAATTACAAAATGGAGAGCTTCCATTACAAATGCTCACCAAAAAGAAATACCCTTCTATTTAACGATTGAAGGAGAAGGCCAAAATCAGAAATGGACCATTATTAATGGAGAAGAAAGGTTAGTATTGGATGAAATAAAATACGAAGGAGATTCCTTACATATCCCTCTTTTAATTTTTGATGCAGAATTAATCGTAAAAGAAGGAGAAGAGAGTATCAATGGACAATTTGCTAGAAATAATGGCTACCGTCTTCCTTTTAAAGCAGTAAAAGGAAGTGAAAGTCGATTCCCAAAAGGTGAAAAACCAACTGTAAATCTTACAGGAACATATGCTGTCAAATTAGGTAAAACAGATGCAGTTGGTCTTTTTAATCAACACGAAGATTACTTAACAGGAACTTTCTTGACAGCAAGTGGTGATTATCGATTCTTGGAAGGGAGTGTTTCGGGAAATAAAATGTATTTATCTTCATTTGATGGTACGCACATTCTTCGTTTTGAAGCAGAATTAGAAGGAGATAAGCTAGTCAATGGTAAAATGTGGTCAGGCAAATCAAGAGTAGAAGATTGGAAAGGAATCAATGATCCTAGAGCATCTTTACCAGATTCAAAAAGTTTAACTTACCTCAACAAGGGATTTGATAAATTCACTTTTTCTTTCAAAAATGAAGAAGGAGAATCTGTTTCTTTAGAGGATGATAAATACAAAGACAAAGTAGTGATTGTTCAAATTATGGGATCTTGGTGTCCGAACTGTTTGGATGAATCAAATTTCTTTGTGCCTCTTTATGATAAATATAAGGATAAAGGATTAGAGATTATTGGATTATCTTTTGAAAGAGCTGAAGAGCCTACTGAAGCCTACAGACGTATCAATAGAATGAAAGATAAATTGGATATCAATTATGATGTAGTCTATGCTGGAACACCTCAGCAAACTGCTCAAGCCTTACCGATGTTGAACAAAGTAATGTCATTTCCTACTTCTATCGTATTGAATAAAGAAGGAGAAGTAGCAGAAATTCATACAGGCTTTACGGGACCTGGAACTGGAAAATATTATGAAGATTATGTTGCTGAGTTTACAACACTGATCGATGAATTAGTAACGATGTAAATTCAAACATTTCTTTTATTTTTAGAAGAGTGAATCAATCTGTTTGTTTCACTCTTTTTTTATCCTTAACTAGCAATATTATTCGCTTTTTTGATAATTAGAGAACAGAATTAATCACTATGTTAGCAACAAGTTTTACAGACGATAAAGTAGAAGCAGGTTTGGATGAAGCAGGTAGAGGATGTTTGGCAGGGCCTGTAGTGGCAGCTGCTGTTATTTTACCAAAAGATTTTTCACACCCTGATTTGAACGATTCTAAGAAACTAACGGCAAAGAAAAGAGAAATCTTACGTGAAGTAATTTTGAAAGAAGCGATTGATTACAAAGTAATAGAAGTACAAGCTAAAGAAATTGATAAAATTAATATTCTACAAGCTTCCTTTACCGCGATGCACCGTTGTGTTGACGGACTGAAAGTCAAGCCAGAATTATTACTGATTGATGGAAATCGTTTTAGACCTTATAAAGGAATTGAACACGAATGTATCGTAAAAGGTGATGGCAAATTTTTAAGTATTGCTGCAGCTTCTATTCTTGCCAAAACACACCGTGATGAGTTAATGGCGAATCTAGCAAAAGAGTTTCCTCACTATGGATGGGAGAAAAATGCAGGTTATCCTACAAAATTGCATAGAGCAGCAATCGCAAAGTATGGAACTACTCCTTGGCATAGAAATTCTTTTAAATTATTACCAGAACAGAAGACCATCGATTTTTAATGAAATATCTAAAACTATCTATACTGTTTATTTTCACGCTACTCTGCTTTCAATGTGATCCTCCTAAACCTTATGGAGATTTATATGTCCTTATTAGAGATGAATCAGGAGATTTAGTGCAAGGTTGTGAGGTGAAATTATATGAAACAGAAAATGATTTTATCAATGAAACAAATCAAGTTGGAAATACAAGTACAACAGATGAAAACGGGCGTGCATTTTTCTTAGATTTAGACGAAGGAACCTATTATGTTTCTGCTGTATATGTAGATACAAATGATGTTGAAAAAAACAATTTATTAGTGTCGACAGCAGTAGATGTTTTTGCAACTGAGATTGGATATAGAAATTCGATAACTGTCATTATTTGGAATTCATTTTTAGGTAATATGACAGCTGCAGACGGAAAACATTGGGCTTATAATCGCTACGTAGATGTTGCTTCTGGAGTAGAAAGACCTGTTCCTGAATGTTTAGAAGATGATCAGTTGATTTTTTATCGAAATGGTGACTTCAAATATGTAAGTGAACAATTAAACTGTGAAGAAGGTGAAGATGATAGTTTTGAAGGTTATTTTACACCTGTGAGTAATGGCTCTTTTATTATCATCACAGATACATTAGAGCAACAAAAATTGGGTTTTTATGTAGTTTCAGCAACTGCTGATACAATGATTGCTCAATTCGGAAATGATTTTATTTATTATAACGCTGTAAATGAATAGCAATGAATATAGGAGATAAAGTAAGAAGTTTACATGACGAAATTGAAGGAATTGTCGTTACTGTAAAAGGTCAAATAATTGAAATTGAAGATACAGATGGTTTTAGAATGGACTTTCTAAAAACGGATTTAGCAGTAGTTTCTACTGTGGAATCAGAGGAATTCGGAAGTATCGAAGAAGAAGACAGAGTTGTATCTACAGCAGCAAAGAAAAAAAATAAAGATAGACCAAAAGCAGCATTGCCATTGATCTCTGAAAGAGGTGTTTTTATTGCTTTTGTTCATCAAAATGATCAAATATTAGACGTATACGTTTGTAATAATTCAGACCTTACAATTCCATTTGTATTAGGTACTGACCGTAAAGGAGAATACAAAGGTGTTTTTACGTCAACATTGACGCCTAGATCTCAAGTTAAAGCAGATCAAGTTACTTTACAGAATTTTGAGGAATGGCCTGCCTATGTTTTTCAAGCCTTATTTTTCTATCCTGGAAGAAGTGTGAATCATGAACCATTGGTGAAAAAATTAAGATTTAAAGCTTCAACATTCTTCAATAATAAGCAAGAAGTGCCTGGAATGAAACAAGATGGCTATGTATTCCAATTAGATATTAAAGCTTTAACTGCTGTTGATGTAGAAAAAATCAAAGATGGTTTAGTGGATACTTCAAAAGTATCTGCTCAAAAAGTAGAAAAAGTAGTACAAAGACCTGCTTCAGAAGTGGATTTACATGCGGAAGCTTTAGGTTTAGACCCTAATATGGGAAACTCTACTTTAAGTATGCAAATTCTTCATTTTGAGAAAGAATTGGATGCAGCAATTGTGAGTGGGATGGACCATATTACTTTTATCCATGGAATCGGTTCAGGTAAATTGAAAACTGAAATTCAGAAACGTTTATCAGGACATAAAGATGTAGATTACTACGAAGATGCACGTAAAGAAAAATTTGGTTATGGTGCTACATTTGTCAAATTAAAATAATGAATGTAAGAATCGTAATCGGTATTATCCTGACAGGAATAGCACTGACACTTTATGGTGTAGGAAAGCCAAAATTATCCAAGGAAAAAACATTTTTGGATAAGGCTTTAGAAGGACACGACAGTGAAGTATTTTTACAAGGTATAGTAGATAACGCTAATGATACCATTCAAAACTTCTTTGTTATCGCTTCAAAAGAGGAGTTTACAGGTGCTGGAAAACATAACGGTTTTAAGCCGGTTGAAAAGAAATTACAACCTGTAAAATTACAAACTAAAGAAGGACAAGAGACTTTACTTTTTAAGGAAGTTCCTTATCGAGGAGATGAAATTGCTCATATTCTTTTAGAAGAAAAAACATCATCCAATGCACCAATTCAATGGCAGGGAATCAAAAGAGGAACACCACTATTGGTTTTAGGTCATAGAGAATCAAACGGTGATGTAGCGGTAAAATATAGTTATGCGGGTACCGAAGAGAATTACTTTAATTTCCTAGAAGAAGGGGTTGTAATCTTAACTCAGATATGTACAGTATTAGCTGCAGTTGGTATACCTCTCTTGATTTGGGGACTTGTAAAAAAATAAATCTAGTAAAGGTATTGTATAACGCAATACCTTTATTTTTTACTTCATTATCAATAATTTAGAAACATATATTATCATTTAAATAAAGACTTTAATCTCTTCTTTTCGTTTATTTTGCAGAAATCAATAAAGATTTTTATCATTTGAAACTGCATCAATACTATAAAAAAGTCATTCGCCCACTTTTCTGTATATGGGTAGCCCTCCACACATTTAATTACAGTGTGGATATTGATGCTGTATTGGTTTCTCAAGCCAATTATTCTACAAATCAAACCTTTGTCCAAGGAGATAAAATAGAAAGTTTTGGAGAAATCATCTACCGTATTTTTTCGGAGGATGACTTCAGTGATATGGCTGATAATCCTTTTTCACAAAATGAATCCAAAAGTGTTTCACCTACGATTTGTCTGTCTTTTCCAAAGTTTCAAATTGTAGCAGAACAAGTAAGTGATTTTGCTTTGGCAGAACGACTTCCTTCTTTCTATTTAGATAAAAAATATCCAACTCCTATTAAGGATATTATTCCACCACCACCTCGTATAAGCTAGGCACATTGTCGTGCTTTTCTCAAGAATAATTAAACATTCTTATAAGCTTATACAATCATGAAATTTAAATATACATTAGGTACATTGTGCTTGTACCTATTACATACGTGTGTTCTTTTTGGACAAGAAATAAAAGAACAGACTGAAGAGGAATTAATTCCTGAAACAAAGTTCCAACAACAACCTGGTTTAGCAAAAGCAGCTTCAAAAGTCTATTTTTCAGAGAAACCATGGAGTATATCTGGATTTGGAGAAGTTTCCTATATCAATCGGAATGAAGTTCCAGTGGGGATTCAAGATGACATCGAACTTAGTAACAACTCCTTATATCGTTTTTCAACATTCTTTGGGTATCGTTTTTCAGATAAAATCATATGGAATTCAGAGGTAATGGTGGAATACCTTCAAAGTCCTGATGGACATGCTCATTTTGAATTGATCACAGAAGCATTTATCGATTTTATTCTGCATGAATCTTTTAATGTGAGGACTGGTATTTTCCCTTTAAATATTGGATATATTAATAATAATGATGATCCTGTTATGTTTTCTTCTGTCAATAGATCGGATGTCGAACGCATGATCATTCCGTCTACTTGGATGGGTTTAGGATTTAATTTTTATGGGAAAATAACCCAATATTTTACGTTTTCATTAGGAGTGACACAAGGATTAGATGGCAGTGAATTTCTAAGTGGAACTTGGATTCGGCAAGGGAGAGAACCTCGATTTGATAAGGGTACATTTAATACGATTCTTATTAACCCTCAACTCAATTATACAGGTTTCAAAAATTGGATTTTAAGTACTTCAGCTTTGATTGGTCAAGCTGGAAATCAACAACAAATTTTAGATGTAAACCAACAATCAAAGACAGCCAATGCAATGGCTCAACTTTATACTTCTTATGTGAAATATACAGAACGTAATTGGGATTTCATGGCTTTAGCTTCTTTTGGTTTTATGTCTGGTACTGAAGATTTGTATGCTTTAACAGCTCAAAATAATGGAGGAGTCGGACAAGTTATCGCCTCTCAAAATGTAGGGTATTTGGTAGAAGGGAGTTATGATCTACTCTCACTTTTTAATAGTCGGAAATTCTTTAGAAAAAAGAATGTGATTATTGATCCTCATGAAGTGAAATTACCCATTTTTATTCGATATGAATATCTAAATACGCATCAAGATTACAATCAAAGCTTACTTGATAATGAGCATGCTAATATGGTGCATTTTAATTCTGATATCATTACAGTAGGTATAAACTTTAAGCCTCGAGAGGAGATTGCTTTTAAAGTTGATTATCAGTTTAGAAGTAATCGAGCAAAAGGAAAATATGCAGCTATCGAAGAAAACTTACTAGAACTCGGTATCGGTTTTATATTCTAATACCTTTGATGATTTAGCAACTACAACTAAGACCAATACCTCTGTCTTCGGGCAGAGGTTTTTCATATTTATATTTTCGTTCGATGTTAAGATGGTAAATCATAGTTTTGAATTGACTAGACAGTAATAATCAAAATGAGCAAACTAAAATACTACTTCCTTTAACGCTTATGTCAAGTTTGTATTTCAAAAAAATAGAATATCTTTATGATATTGATAGACTGAAAATAATAAACTTTGACAAATCAAATTAAATTTCCAATTATCCTTGATGGAGGACTTTCTAATGCACTTGAACAAGAAGGTGCTGATTTAAACCATGAATTGTGGTCTGCAAAACTTCTGATGGAAGAAAGTGAACTGATAGAAAAAGCACATTATAACTATTTCAATGCAGGAGCAAATTGTGTGATTACTAGTGCTTATCAAGCAACAATAGAAGGTTTTCAGAAAATTGGGAAATCAAGAGAAGAAAGTATTTCACTATTACAAAAAACAACTCAGTTAGCTGTCAATGCAAGAGAAAAATATCTTCAAGAAAATCCTGGGAAACAGGCATATATTGCCGGAAGTATTGGTCCCTATGGAGCTTTTTTAGCAGATGGTTCAGAATATAGAGGTGATTATAATAAGTCTGTTAATGAGTTGATGGACTATCATAGAGAAAGGATTGAAATCATTGATTCTACTGAAATAGATCTACTTGCTTGTGAAACAATACCTAGTTTTGAAGAAGTAAAAGCAATCACGAACCTGTTAAAATCAACACATCATCAAGGATGGATTAGCTGTTCTTGTAAAGATGGATTGCATCTTAATGATGGTACACCAATCAAAGAGATTTCAAAATATTTATTGGATGCACCACATGTTTTTGCTTTAGGAGTCAATTGTACTAAACCTGAATTTATCTCTTCTTTAATAGAAGAAATCAGAGCAGTAAATAAAAAAATAACTATTGTTGTATATCCCAACTCAGGGCAAGTATATCATGCTGATACCAAAACTTGGTCTGGTATTTCAGATCCGACACATTGTACACTAATGGCCAAAGAATGGATAGCAAAAGGGGCGTCAATTGTAGGAGGATGTTGCCAAATGGGTTATGAACATATTGCTGCAATGCAAAAAATTAATGATTAACTAAACGAAACAAAAACTTACTATTATGAACAAAAATGAAGAATTGGAATTTAAAGGGATAGGTCTATTAGCGGGCTTTTTTATTATTTCCTTTGTAGCTGGTATTATTGTTTTTATTAACCAAAATATTTTTTTAGGAAAGCTTTTACTAGGAACTGCTTGTTTTGTTTTTATTCTACTCATTAGTTCATCTTTTTTTAGTCATACCAAAAAAATAATATATGGAATTGCCTCTATCGCTTATCCTTTAATTCTATTGATAATACTAAAAAATATGTATTCTATAGAAGCTGATATGGTAAAGGAGTTAGATGAAGAGGCTATTTTATTTATGATAGCAGGTGAAATCACATTATTGAGAGTAACATATCACTATTGGTTTAAGCAAGATTCAGGTAAATTTTAATCGATTATGATTACTTATAGAGAAATTCAAGAATCAGATTTTCATAAGATTAAAGAAATCTATGATTGGTATATTGCTAATTCTACAGCTACTTTTCATACAGAACCTATTCAGATTGAAGAATTAAAAGAATTTATTTATATAAATCACCCGATGTATAAATCTTTCATGATCTATCAAGAACATAATATTGTAGGCTATTGTTTACTAACGAATTTTAAAAAAAGGCAAGCATATAACAGATCAGCAGAAGTAACGATTTATTTGCATCCTGATTTTTATAAAAAGGGAATCGGAATGAAAGCAATGATGTATTTGGAAGAAATTGCAAAGCCTACACCAATCAAAAATTTATTAGGTTTAATTACTGGAGACAATGTAGGAAGTATCGCCTTGTTTGAAAAAGCAGGTTATACAAAATGTGCACATTATAAAAATGTAGGAGAGAAGTTTGGGAAGGTATTAGATGTTGTTTCTTATCAAAAAGAGATATAAAATTTAAAGCATTAAAAGATGGAAAATATACTAATACCATTAATCATTGTTGCCGTTGTTGTAATGCTAATTATTGGTGCTTTATTTAATGATAAAGCTGTAGTGAATAGAAAGTTGAAAAAACATAAAAAGGTATCGCTAAAGTATTTTAAGGATAATGAAACTTCTAAAGTAGTAGGAACTTTGGATAGTATATCAGCTCCTTTTTTATCACCCTTGACTTTAAAAGATGTTATTTATTATAAAGTAATTGTAGAACAATATAAATCATCTGGAGACAATAATGGTAGCTGGAAGACAATTTATAAATCTGAAAAATCAAATGATCTTTACCTCAGAGATGAAAATGAAATTGCATTTATTGATAATAAAAGGATCAAATATGATTTGTTCTCAAAATATACATATAACTCTTCCAACGGAATGAACCCAAATGTTAGAAATTTTCTTAGGAGTAAAGGAATAGATACAGAGAATTTATTGGGTTTCAATAAGAAATTTAAATTAACTGAACATAGATTAGAAAAAGGGCAACAGGTAGCTGTAGTAGGGGAAGGTTTTTGGGACTTGGTAGAAAACGAAGAATTGGATGTGGATAAAGTATTTAAAATGGATGGAGAGAATGATTATATCTATATGAGTGACAGCAAGTTTTTGATGAAGTAAAAGAAATTGATGTTTATAAATACATGAAGGGGTATACGATTTATACTCCTTTTTTAATACCTTTAGTTGAATTACTATAGTAAAATTAAAATGAAAAAATTAGGCTATATATTTCTAGCGTTGATCGCTTTTTTTATCTTATTGGGTATCGGTTTTCTTTACTTAAGTCCACAATTTGGTGGTACACATACAGAAAGTGATATAGTTAGATATACTCAATCAGGTCATTATGAAAATGAAGAGTTTCAAAATTTAATTGAGACAAAAATGGATATGAGTTTCTCAAGTATTTGGGAAACAATGAAAGAATTTGCAAAAGGAGTAGACAATGATCGTCCTGAAAAAGATATTCCTCCTATAAAGATTACTGCTGAAGAAATTCTTAAAGAAGATACTCTTACAAAAGTTACATGGTTTGGTCATTCCGCTTTTTTACTGGAAATTGATAATAAAAATATATTAGTGGACCCGATGTTTGGACAAGTAGCTGCACCACATCCATGGTTAGGAGCTCCTCGTTATAGCAAAGAATTACCATTAGAAATAGAAGATTTTCCTATTGTAGATGCTGTGATTATTTCTCACGATCATTATGATCATTTAGATTATGAATCAATTGAAAAATTAAAAGACAAAGTCAACGCTTTTTTTGTTCCACTTGGTGTAGGAGCCCATTTTAGAGCATGGGGAATTGCAGAAGAAAAGATTCATGAAATGAATTGGTGGGACAAAGAAGCATATGAAAATTTAAATATTGTTTTTACTCCTTCAAGGCATTTTTCAGGAAGAGGGTTAACAGATCGAAATAAAACGCTTTGGGGCTCTTGGATTGTTGAAGGAAAGAATGAAAAAGTGTATTTTAGTGGTGATGGTGGATATGCGGATCATTTTAAAGAAATTGGAGAGAAGTATGGACCTTTTGACATCGCATTAATGGAGTGTGGGCAATACAATGATAAATGGGCACTAATTCATATGATGCCTGAAGAATCAGCACAAGCTGCTAAAGATTTAAATGCTAAAATTATGATGCCTGTACATTGGGGAGCATTTACTTTGTCACTGCATTCGTGGACAGACCCAGTAGTACGTGTTACGGCAGCTGCTCAAAACATTGGGATGCCTATCACAACGCCTGAGATCGGGCAAACGTTTATAGTCAATGATAGTACAAGTTATCCAACAAAACCATGGTGGGAAAAATTCTAGACCTATTTTCTCATAGATAAATTGGCTTGAAAAATACACCTGTAGAGGCATGATTTATCATGTCTTACGAACCACAACCATTACTGAAAATGAAAAATAATTTATTAACCAAATAGATATGAGCGAAAACTCTTGTAGTAATATGAATGAAATCGTTCATGATTACTACGATTACATACATAGTTTCATTGCCAAAAAAGTAGGCAGAGCAGAAGATATAGAAGACCTAACACAAGAAGTAATGTTTAGATTGACAACCTCTTGTGAGAAACCATCTGAGATAAAAAATATCAAAGCATGGTTATTTCAAGTAGCGAGAAATGTCATCTATAGTTATTATCAATCACAGAAAATCAGTACAGATTCTATTCTTGACGAAAACGCTTTCTTTGATGAAGAAGAAGAAAAATCTGATGCAGCAGATTATATTATTTCTATGATTGATCTTTTACCTGAAGAATATGCAAAGCCACTGAAATGGGCGGATATTGATGGTGTTCAACAAAAAGAAATTGCTGAACGGTTAGGAATAGGCTTATCTGGTGCTAAGATGAGAGTTCAACGTGCAAGAAAGAAACTATTAGAACTTTTCCATCAGTGTTGTGATATTGAATATGATGCTCAAGGTAATTTTGTCCATTGTACCGTCAATGACACTTGTATCGGAAAAGAACAAATAAAGATCAGTTTAGAAAATGAAGAAGGAGCTAATTAAGCTCCTTTTTTATATACAAAAAAAGCCCTCTGATTGCTCAGAGGACTCTCTCTCACTTCACTTATAATTAACTAAACATCACATTAAAGAAGTAACCTGCGATGATCATTCCAGCTCCGATTGTTGCGAAGAATGTGATAATTAGTTGTTTTTTCATTACTTTTTTCAATAATAAGGCTTCAGGTAAAGATAAACCAACAGCACCCATCATGAAGGCAATTGCTGTTCCCACTGGAACTCCTTTAGCAATTAATGTATCAATAACTGGTAAGATACCTACAGCATCAATATATAATGGAATAGCTGAAATAACTGCGATTGGCACTGCAAAAGGATTGTCGGCATTAATGTATTTCTCAAAGAATGATTGAGGTACAAAACCGTGGATAAATGATCCAATCGCTAAACCAACTAAAATATAAGGAATTAAATTCTTTAAAGTCTTTACAGTTTCTTTATGAATTTCTGGCATACGCTCTCTCAATGATCTTGAGTCATTATCCTCAACAGCGTGTGTTTCTGCAAGGTTTTGAACCCAATCAGCAACATATTTTGCCATTCCTAATTTGTCTAATAAAATACCACCTACAACACCAAGTACAATACCGAATAATACATATACGATAGTAAATTTAACTCCATATGACACTAGGAACATGGCGATGGCGATCTCGTTAATCAATGGTGATGTAATTAAGAAAGACAAGGCGATGCCTAGAGGAATTCTTGATTGCATCATACCAACAAATAGCGGAATTGATGAACATGAACAGAAAGGTGTGATTGCTCCAAGTGTTGAGGCAAGGATATTACCTATTCCGAAACTTTTATTTTTTTCTAAGTAAGCTCTAATTTTATTTAGCGGTAGGTAACTTTGGATAATTCCCATTAAGTAAGTAATGATTATTACTAAAAGGATAATATGTGTAGTTCCTACAAAGAAATAGTGTAATGCACTTCCGAATGTTGATTCAGGTGCTAAACCAATTAATTGGTAAACAAGATAGTCAGCGGCTTTGATTAGTAAACTTTCCATGATTTTGATTTCTTTCTAAAGAATTAAGATTTATGCATTTAATATTTTTAATAACTCGTCGTCAGAGTGGTGTTTTTTGTAGCTGTAAACTTTTCCGTCTACAACGATAGCTGGGAACTCAGAAGTACCATACATCATAACCTCTTGCAACTCTCTTAAGTCTTCCACTTGTACAGAGATTTGATTTTTATCTGCTACTTTTTCCACTCTTTTTTTGATAATTGGATTGATGGTGCAACAATCTTGGTGAAGTATTTTAATGATCTTTTCCATTGCGATAACATTTATAAAGTGAAAGTGATGAGATGCAGAGGCAGCGCACTAAGCGAGTGCTGCTGTTACCTCTTCATCAGTATTATGTAATCTGTAATTGAATACTTTACCATCGATTACCAAAGCTGGAAATTCTGTAGTTCCATACTGCATTGTTTCGATCATATCCGTAACATCAGTGATGTTCATGTCGATATTCTTTTCTGCAGCAAGCTTTTCTAATTGTTTTCTAATTCTAGGGTTAACGCCGCAACAAGATTGGTGTAAAATTTTAATGTCTTTCATGAGTGAGATATATTTTAAATGTGAATCGTTTGAATTACTTGATTAAAGATGCAATCGCATCATCTGATTTATTTTGACGGTAAGAGTACACTTGTTTGTCTACTACTAATGATGGAAAATCCATTGTTCCATATTGCATAGTTTCCATCATATCAGTGATATCAGTAATGCTTACTTCAACACCTAAGTCATTCGCAACTTTTTCTATTTGTTTTCTGATGTTAGGGTTAACACCACAGCATGATTGATGTAAAATTTTGATGTCTTTCATAAGTTTTATAACAATTATTTTTTTTAAGTTTTAAACTGTTTTCACCTATGAAGTATGGGGTAGGCATAAAAAGACACAGTAATTGAGAAAAAAATGAATAAAAAATAAAAATAAAATATAAAATACTGACAATCAGGTGTTTATGATTTATTATTTTTAATAAAAAAACACTTAAATCAATTTCAAAATGATCTAAGTGTTTTAAATAAGGGCTTTGTTATATGTAGGAATCTTAATCTTCAAGATCTTCTAATAACAAATTGCTCCTATTTGTAATGTATTTTATTGCTCCTGGCATAATTTCAATATCTAATTGACTTGAACCGCCAATGACTTCGCCGTCTAATTGTAAAAGTTGAGGTTGATCAAAATAGATCGTTGCTTTTTCTGCGATATACACATTACCGTCTGTATCTTCTAAAAAGCTCTCATCGAATTTGGATAAACCTACAATAATGAGATCTTCAAAATTCATCTCCGGTATAGCTACTAATTCAAATTTACCATCAAATGGATTACTGATACTATTAAGAGGTACTCCTGTTCCAAACTTACGTGCATTACAAATAGCAAGCATAATACCTGTTTCCTCATAGATTTTGCCATCGATTTCAATCTTATAATCAATGATCTTCTTTTTCTTTACTTGTTCGAGGAAATATTTGAAGTAGGTAGTCATTCCACGATTGGTATCATCAGAGTATCCTTTTACGATTTGAGCATTGACACCAACATCACCAATATGCAGGCAATAGTGTTCGTTATTTACTTTTAATAAATCAAGGCCTACCACCAAATCGGAAAGAATGATATCTCTGAGTGCAAAAATGGGTTCGTCATCTACATATAGTTCCACCGCCATACCGTTAGCAGATCCAAGAGGAACAATACCCATCGGAATACCTGTATCTAATAATGCGATAGATGTAAAAAGGGTAGTGCCGTCTCCACCAATGGAAGCCACCTTTGTAGGTTGAAATTCTGCCACAACTTGCCTTAATTTCTCAAGATCATTTTCTCCAGTAGTCTTAAAAACTTTATAAGCAATCCCATAGTTATCCAAAAACTCAGCAGCTTCTTCGATAAAAGGTTCTTTATCTATATCTCCTGAAATAGGATTGACGACAAGTAATAGTTTCATTCAGATGTTGTTAATTGATGTTTACCTCTTACAAACTTAAGGATTTTGTTGAATTCTAAAAATAATAATTAGGGTCATTCTTTTCTATCAGAAGGGGGGAGTTTAGAATTAAATTAAACTCTTCACTATCTTAGATTTTTATATCTATTTTAAATCTGATCCTTATTTTTCACTGAAATTAATTCAAAAGAATCTAAGTCAAGACATGAGAGATAGCCTTGATGCTTACGTTGATGTGGAGTTGTTCCTTTATGGTAAGCACATCCAGTATCTAAATTGATAAACCTACTTCTTTCATTGACCATTAGTTGTGTTTTTTCTAAATCAATTGGAGTATGACCATGCAATACACGTCTTTTCATAAATATTTTATGAGGTTCAGTAGGGTAGGGTTTACGAATCACTAACATAGAAGCAAAATCCTTTTTGGGTTTTTCTGCCTCAAAATTAAATCCGGCATGTACAAAATGATAATCTTCAATTTGTATATGGATAGGAAGTTGTTTTAGGAAGCGTTTATTTTTTTCATAAAGTTTTTCATCATCACTTAATATGTAACTATGACTTTTGGTCATGTTGGCCATAAATCGTAAAAATGAATGCTTGTATTTCTGTTGTTTTCGAATCAATCCATCCTCATGATTTCCCATAATTGGATAGATCGCATATTCCTCATTTCTTAGTTTAGTGATATAATCAATGACTTTTTGACTATCAGGACCTTTGTGGATATAATCACCTAGTAAGAATAAGATGTCATCTTTATTCAACTTAATTTTTTCTTCAACTAAATATTTAAATGTCTCATAGCAACCATGAATGTCTCCTATAGCAAATCTTCTAACGTATTGGTCGGTTTTTAATTTCAGTGATTTCACAACAAAAGGTAAATTTTGGACGAAAAACCAAATATAATTCTTTATTAAAAAATAACCACCGTATATTTGCAATAGCTTTAAATTGTGTTGATTTTGAGATTTTTAGTTTAAACTTATCAACAATATTTACAGCTATTCACAAGTGAATGTTGATAACTATTAAATTATATTTACAATTTATAGTATTTTACCAAGAAAAGTTAAAAGTTATTCACAAAGCGTCTTTTCGTTACTATCTACTCAACTTTATATGTTGATAACTGCTTTTTGTAAAATTATTAGACTATGACAAACAATCCACTCAGTATATTCTCATTAATAAAAACCTATAAAAAAGAATATATTTCGGGAGACATATCAGCAGGTTTTGCAACAGGGGTATTGTTGATCCCTCAAGGGATGGCTTATGCCGTTATTGCAGGCTTACCTGTACAGTATGGATTGTATGCTTCTTTGGTTGCACCTTTATTATACCTACTTTTCGGATCTTCGAAAAAGCTAATTATTGGACCTGCAGCATTAGACTCAATGTTATTAGCTTCTGGTATGTTAGGAATGTCTATTCTGACAACATCACCCAATTATATCAATACAATATTAGTAGTCGTCTTTTTGTCTGGCATTTTTCAGATTATTGCAGGATATCTAAGGTTGGGCTTTATAGCCAACTTCTTTTCAGCTCCTTTATTAAAAGGTTTTACCACTGCAGCGGCCCTTTTAATTGCTATAAGCCAGCTCAAAAACGTATTAAATATAGCGCCAGCACCTTCTAAATATCTTCACGAGGAATTATTTAGCTATATCAGCCAAGCAAGTCATATTCATTGGCTTTCAGCGGTAATTGGTATTGGGACTGTGATTTTGATTTTATTATTCAAAAAAACAAAGTTCAATAAGCTAAGTACTCCTATCATTGTCGTTTTAGGGATAACATTAAGTCTATTTTTAAATTTAGAACAATACGGAATTAAAGTCGTTGGAGACATACCATCAGGGTTACCCGTTTTTCAATTACCTGATTTTATCAATATTCAATATACTGAAGTCATCCCTTTAGCAGTTGTTGTAGCAGTAATTGGATTCACTGTTTCAAATAGTATTATCAAATCTATCGATGATCCCAAAAGTCCAATAGACCCCAATAGAGAGTTTATTGCTTTAGGTTTAGCCAACAGTATTGGTGCTTTATTTGGTGGTTATCAAGCAAGTTCATCTTTTTCAAGAACAGCTATTAATGCCTCATCAGGAGCAAATACAAGAGCATCAAACCTAGTCTCTACATTGATGATTGCACTGGTATTACTCTTTTTCACAGATATCTTTTATTACCTTCCAAAGACTATTTTAGGGGCAATTATTATGGCCGCTACACCTAGTTTGCTCAGTTTTGATTATTTCAAAAAATACTATCAACTCGAAAAGAAAGAATTCTTAGTGATGTTAATAACGTTTTTGAGTACGATGGAATTTGGGGTGATTATTGGATTGTCAATTGGCGTAGGTGTCTCAATGTCAGTTTTCTTATATCATACTTTGTATCCACATATGGCTATCTTAGGTAAGATTGAAGGAACAAAAATTCATAGAAATATTCTCCGTTTTGCTAATGCGAAAGAGAGAGAAAATACATTGATTGTTCGCATTGATGCTCCCCTTTATTTTAGTAATATTCGATATGTATTAGATTCATTAAATGATTGGGTAAGGCAGCGTGAAAATTTAGAACATATTGTGATGAAAGCCGAAAGTATCAATTATATGGATGTGACAGCCGTCAATGAAATGAAGCTTTTTATTGAGAAATGTAATGAAAAAGGCATAGCCGTTTATTTTACCACAGTTGTAGGACCTGTTCGTGATTTATTATTCAAAATCAACATTGTTGAACTCTTAGGAGGAAAGCAGTTGTTTGTCAACCTGTATGATGTAATGAAGTTTTTGGATGATAAGGATAATTACACTTACAAGAATAAAAATATTGCAAATCAGCAGTTTACCCTTGATTGATAAGAGGAAAATCTTGTGTTATCTTAATGTAATATTACATCATTGAATAAGGGTAAATGAACTATTTCTTTTTTATCAAATTAATTGAATACCTTATGTAAGTGATACATTTTAGGATGTGTTTGACTATATTACATCAGCATGCAAACATAAAGTCAACTGTCAAGATGAAAAAGACATCAAAATATTACATAGCATTATTATTTTCTATTATCGGAGTTTTTACTTTATCCTATCTCGTTATACCTGATGGAATGATATTAAAGCTTTATTCACAAATTCTGTTAGGAGTTTGTTTAGTGAATTGCTTGATAATACCTTTTAAGATATATGCATTAAAACATGAGGAAACAAAAGAAGCTCATGTGTAGAAAAAGAGTTTTTGACCACTAGGTCAAAAATTTTTTATTCATTATTTGACTGTTAGGTCAAATATGCTATCTTTGCATTATACAATTATGAATTAATCTAAAAATATGGCGGGAAGACCAAGGATTTTTGATCAGGCAGATGTACTTTCTAAGACAATTGAATTGTTTTGGAGAAACGGCTATGAGGCAACTTCTACAAATGACCTTTTAAAAGAAGTAAATTTGAATAAAGGTAGTTTGTATAATGTTTTTAAGAGTAAAAAAGAACTTTTTCAAGCAGGTTTAACTGAGTTGGAAAAAGGTGCTTTGGATAACTTAGAAGCAAGTCTTGCACAAAGCTGTCAGCCGATCGAGGATGTTAAAGCAATCTTCTATGATATGTTGGACGCAACAATCGAAGATGATTGTAAAGGCTGTATTTTAGGAAATTCTATCATTGAGTTTACAAGCAAGGATGAAGAGATCAAAACATTGGCTGAATCTTATTTATTGCGTTTTGAAAGCATTTTATCTGCTACAATACTTAAAGCTCAAGAAGATGGAATTCTAAAGAACCCTCAATCTTCCCAATCAATAGCACGTTTTCTTATTACTTTCTGGAATGGAATCAACATTAGCAGAAGAGTATATACAGATAAAAACGAGTTGAAAGAACTCATAGATCTGAATATGAGTATTTTAGATATGTAATTTAATCTTTGTTTTTATTATTACTGTTTGGCTATTTTTTTAATCAAAAATAATAGTCCTGGCATTTTACACGCAAAATTTTATCAATCATGAACAATATCTCAATCAATTTACAAAAGGCAGGCATCGAGATAGGACGTTATGGATTAGTATTAATATTACTTTGGTACGGTATCTTTAAATTCACTCCAACAGAAGCAGAAGCCATTAGAGATTTAATCGAAAATAGCCCATTTTTTAGCTGGATGTTATCATTTTTAACGATTCAGCAAGTATCTAATTTTATAGGAACAACAGAGATTATTACCGCTTTACTAATTGCCATTAGACCATGGTCAGCAAAAGCAGCCGTTATTGGTGGTGCAATTGGCATTGTTACTTTCTTAGCGACATTATCGTTTTTAGCGACAACACCAAATATGTTTAGATTTGTAGACGGTATGTACGTACCTAACGGTTTTATTCTTAAAGACTTATTATTACTAGGGTTCTCATTATGGAGCACAGGTGAAGCGTTGCAAGCTGTGCAAAAAGAGAACGAAGAAATTAATGAAGAATTAGCAATAATTTAGGATCTAAAAGGTGGAAAAATTCTTTCATACTTAATACCTTTGTGACACTCCAACTAAATACAAAAAAGCATATATGAGCATATTAGAAGAATATAGAGAAAAGAGAGCATCTTTAAATCAAAAAGTTATCGACAACTCAGACAAAGTGATCAAAAGGATCTACAGTTTAGATACAATCACTTACAATGACGGCGCTTTAGATGAAAAGACGAAAGAAATGATTGGTTTGACAACTTCTCTGGTTTTAAGATGTGACGATTGTGTAAAATACCATTTGGAAAAATGTGTTGAGCTAGGCTATACTAAAATGCAAATTGTTGAAGGTATGGGTGTAGCAAATGTTGTCGGAGGTACGATTGTAATTCCTCACTTAAGAAGAGCAATGGAATACCTTGAGGCATTATTCGTTGAACAAGAAGAGATGAAAGAAGTGTAAGTAATTTGCACTACATTATAGATCCTTAATGGAAAGAAAGCTTGCAATTTTTTGCAGGCTTTTTTTTTATCCCTTCTTTTTTTCATCAAAATCTATTAATTTGTTAAGAGGATCAATAGATAAAATCCGCTATAAACAACACATTAAGAAAATAATTATTCCAAAGACTAATCCTTATGACCAAACAAGAGATTATAGATTTTTTAGAAGAAAGCAGGCATTCTAAAGTGAAAGTTGCCATCGTGGATATAGATGGTGTCTTAAGAGGTAAATTTATGCATGTAGATAAATTTATCGGTGCTTTAAAGACAGGTTTTGGTTTCTGTGATGTAGTTTTTGGCTGGGATATGATGGATGAATCATATGATAATGCCCAAGTGACAGGCTGGCATACAGGTTATCCAGATGCACCAGCAAGAATAGATGTAGCAACTTTCAGACAAATACCTTGGGAAGATGATTTGCCGTTTTTCTTGGCAGATTTTAGTAGAGAAAACCAAGATGATGAAACAGTTGGTCCAAGAGCCTTACTCAAAAGAATCCAGCAAAAAGCCCGAAATTTAGGATATGAACCCGTCTTTTCACAAGAATTTGAATGGTTCAATTTTAAGCAGAAACCAGAGGAATTATACCAAAAAGGTTTCCAAAATATAAAACCATTGACAGAAGGAATGTTTGGTTACTCTATATTAAGAGCTTCCGAAAACAGTGCCTTTTTTCATGATTTATTCGATCAATTAGAAGATTTTAATGTTCCCTTAGAAGGTTTACATACCGAAACAGGACCAGGAGTATATGAAGCTGCAATTCAATACAGCAATATAATCGAAGCTGCCGATAGAGCAACTTTATTCAAAACGGGAGCAAAAGAAATTGGCTATAAGCATGGAGTGATCGCTTCATTTATGGCGAAACAAAATAGTACACTACCTGGTTGTAGTGGTCATGTACATCAAAGTTTGTGGGATCTAGGTAAAACCGAGAATCTATTTTTTGATGAAAAAGCAGAAGACAATATAAGTGAGACCATGCAAAGTTATATAGCTGGACAACTTCATTGCCTTCCTTTTATGCTTCCAATGTTAGCTCCAACCATTAATAGTTATAAGCGATTAGTAGAAGGAGCATGGGCTCCCACAACTTTGACTTGGGCAGTAGATAACAGAACAACTGCTTTAAGGGCTCTTCCTCATGGTAAAAATTCATGTCGATTAGAAACAAGAGTAGTAGGGTCTGATGTAAACCCATATTTAGCCATGGCAGCTTGTTTGGCAAGTGGTATCTATGGTATTGAAAATAAATTAAAATTAGACACTCCTAAAACTGTAGGTAATGGGTATGAAGATTTGAAAAATGGATCACTACCCACCAACTTATGGGAAGCAACTCAAAACATGAAAAATTCACCTTTAATGATTGAACTATTTGGGGAAGAATTTGTGGATCACTTTACAAGGACAAGAGAATGGGAGTGGAGACAATTTATGAAAGAAGTGACAGATTGGGAAACGAAAAGATACTTTGAAATAATATAAACATGCTTGATATACATAAAACCTATACTTACAACTTTCCCACAGTCATACGCTTTGGGGTAGGAGTTATTAATGAATTAGGAGGCTATCTCAAAGAAAATGCCTTAAGTAGACCATTAGTTGTCACTGACGGTTTGGTGGCTGAACTTCCATTTTTTAAAGAAATCATTCAAAAATTAGAGTCTCAAGGAATTTCGCCTGCCGTTTTTCATGAGATGCATAAAAATCCTGTAAAATCTGATGTATTAAAAGGAGGAGATTTTTATGATAAAAATGAATGTGATTCAATCATCGGATTAGGTGGAGGTGTTGCCATGGATGTTGCACGTGCAATCGCCTTAAGAATTAATCATAAGAGAGACCTTTTTGATTACGATGATTTAATAGGTGGAGATAAATATGTAACTGAAGAAGTTCCGCACTTTATTACGGTTCCTACAACATCAGGCACAGGTTCTGAAGTAGGAAGAAGTGCGATTATTTCAGATGATGTAACAAAGCAGAAGAAAATTTTATTTTCACCAAAGTTATTAGCAAAAAGAGTCTTTGCAGATCCAATGCTTACTTTAGATTTACCTCCTTTTGTAACAGCAGCAACGGGAATGGATGCATTGACACACAACATGGAAGCTTACATTGCCAAAGGATTTAATCCTATGTGTGATGGAATTGCAATACAAGGCATGAAACTGATAGCGACTTCTATTATTCAAGCGACGAATTCTCCAGATATGTTCTCAAGATCAAAAATGATGATGGGATCATTAATGGGAGCTGTAGCTTTCCAAAAAGGTTTGGGTATCGTCCACAGTTTAGCACACCCTCTTTCAAGTTTATTGGATACGCATCATGGATTAGCCAATGCCGTATGTCTACCCTATGGATTGAAATTCAATTACCAAGGGTTAGAGGAAAAATATGATATTATGGCCTACTATATGGGTATGGGAAGCAATCAAGGGAAATATCTTGTCGATCATATTGAAGCATTAAATGAACAGATTGGGATGCCTGCGAAATTATCTCAAATTGGTGTAAAAGAAGAGCATATCAAACCATTAGCAGCCTTGGCGGTAAAAGATTTTACACTTCCATTTAATCCAAGAGTAGCTACTGAAGAGGACTTTATTTCAATTTATACTGAAGCACTGTAAATCATGATTAATATTGGTATCACTCCCAGTTTTATGTACCCGGACATCAATAGAAATGTGTATGGTCCAAAATCATTGACTTATATAGAAAATGATATGATGGATTATGTCGCTCAAAATGGTGTCTTACCTGTATTATTACCTGATATTTCTGAGGAAAGATTATTTCCCATTTTGGAACAAATGAATGGTATCATCCTTCAAGGAGGTGTGGATGTTGCACCAGAAAGTTATGGTGAAGAGCCTATTGGACCATGGAAAGGTGATAAATATAGAGATGATTATGAACTGAAAATCATTGACTTTGCCATCAAACACAATAAACCTTTGTTTGGAATTTGCAGAGGTTTTCAGTTAATGAATGTGTATTTTGGAGGGACCTTATATCAAGATACACTAACCCAAAAAGAAGGTGTAAATAATCATAGGGATGCACAAAGATATGATACAATAAAACATCCTCTTCAATTAGAAAAAGGCAGATTTTTAGAAAAATTATATCATAATAGTCCAAGTCTCTATGTAAATACAGTACACCATCAGTCGGTTAAAGATTTAGGTAAAGATTTAGAAGTTTGGGCTACTTCAGATGATGGTTTAATAGAAGCCTTTGGATATACTAAAGAGAAAGAAGGAAAGGTAATGGGAGTGCAATGGCATCCAGAATTTACGCCAACGCTAGGAGATCAAATAATTGATTCAAAACCTTTGATAGACACATTTTTAAGTCATGTATAAATACTAAAACATGGAAATAATCAACCCTTCAACCGGAAAACTAATAAAAACTATCCAAGAAGATACTTTTCAGACTATTGCAGAAAAATTAGATCAGTTGAATTATGGACAAAGTAAATGGAAGAAAAAAACAGTTGCTGAGCGGCTTGATTGTATTATTAAGTTTGGTACATTGGTTCAAGGTAGAGTGGGAACCTTGGCTGAAATTTTAAGTGCTGAAACAGGAAAACCTATTCAACAAGCAGAAAATGAAATCAAAGGTGCTCATAACCGTATTGAGCATCTTCAAAAACATGCGGAAAAATGGCTTCAAGAGGAAGTAATTGAGGATTTAGAAGGAACATATGAAAAAATTGTTTACGAACCTTTAGGGGTAATTGGAAATATATCTGCTTGGAATTTCCCTTATAATGTTGGGTATAATGTATTTTTATACGCTTTAGTAGCAGGAAATTCAGTGGCTTATAAACCTTCTGAATATGCAACGATGACAGGTTTAGCAATACAAGATTTATTGTATGAAGCAGGAGTTCCCAATGATGTTTTTCAATGCATTCTAGGAAAAGGAGATGTAGGACAAATCCTTTTGGAAGCCAATCTTGATGGTTATTTCTTTACAGGTTCTCATAAAACGGGACTACATATCATGACAGAAGTAGCCCAAAAGATGGTTCCTGTTCAGTTAGAATTAGGAGGGAAAGATCCATTGTATGTTATGGAGGATGTGAAAGATGTAAAAGTTGCTGCAATTAATGCCGCTGAAGGAGCATTTTATAATAATGGACAAAGTTGTTGTGCTGTAGAAAGAATTTATGTTCACGAAAAGATTTATGATGATTTTGTCAATTACTTTGTTGAAGAGGTAAAAGGGTACAACATAGGTGATCCAGAAAATAAAGAAACATTTATTGGTGCCTTGACAAGAAAAGAGCAATTAGACTTATTAAGAAATCAAGTTGATGATGCTATAACGAAAGGTGCTAAATTGCTTACAGGTGGACAAAAAATACAGCGTGAAGGCTATTATTTTGAACCTACCGTACTTGTAAATGTAAATCATACTATGGATGTAATGATGGATGAATCTTTCGGTCCTATCATTGGAATTCAGTTGGTGAAAGACGATGAGGAAGCAATGCAATTAATGAAAGATACTCCTTTCGGTTTAACTGCTGCTATTTTTTCAACAGATAAATTCAGAGCTGATGAAATATTTACTGAGATGAATACAGGAACAGTTTACTGGAATTGTTGCGATCGTGTCAGTCCAAATGTACCATGGTCAGGAAGAAAAAACTCTGGAGTTGGATCGACTTTGTCATCTCAAGGAATCAGAGCATTTACACAACCTAAAGCCTATCAATGGAGAGAAGTTTAAACACAAAAATATATGTCTTCGGAACTTATCAATTTTAAAAGTAATAAAGGAAAAGACGTTCAAGCAGAAATTTCCTATCCTGCAGATCAACGAACGCATGCTTACGCACTTTTTATACACTGTTTTAGTGATATTGATGATACATCAGTCATTGATAGTATTCGAAGGGGCCTAAATCAAAAAGGAATTGCTGTAGTGAGTTTTGACTTTACAGGGCTTTCTCAAAAAGAAGAATATCATGCTAATCTAGAAGATGTATTATTGCTTTCCGATTTTATGGAAGAACATTTTCAGTCCCCACGAATGTTGATAGGACATTCAATTGCAGGGGCAGCATGTTTAGTTGTAGCGAATAGAATCGCAAGTATTGAAGCAGTAGTAACGATTAGTACGGTCATCAAATCAAAGAGTATTCTTAAAATATGTAAGCCATCAAATAATGATGAATCTTTGTATGAAGTGAGCCTTGGAGAT
Organism: Flammeovirga sp. AWQ4_249; assembly: GCF_056161045.1. Taxonomy (NCBI): domain Bacteria; kingdom Pseudomonadati; phylum Bacteroidota; class Cytophagia; order Cytophagales; family Flammeovirgaceae; genus Flammeovirga; species Flammeovirga sp. AWQ4_249. The sequence continues at coordinate 179,790 of NZ_JBSWYJ010000003.1, read as the reverse complement.
ACAAAATTCTGTGTTGCAGGAAGTTTTGTAAATGAAATAACTAAGCAAAATATTAAAGAGGTAATTCATAAACTTAGAATTCCAATCTTAATTTTCCATTCTCCACATGATATGGTTGTAGATATTTCTAATGCTGAAAAAATCTATAAAAATGCTTTTCATCCTAAGAGTTTTATTTCACTTGATTATGCCAATCATTTCTTATCAAATCCAGAAAATGGATTATATGTAGGAAATAATATTGCTACTTGGTCGGCTCGATATGTACAAATGGAACCAGAAGATCCATTGGTTACACAACATCAAACGGCAGTTCGAATTGGTACAACAAAGTATGTTACTGAAGTGAAAGCTGGTATACATCATCAAATTGCAGATGAACCAATTGAGGATGGAGGTAAAGATCTTGGCCCAAATCCATATCAATTCTTATTGGCAGGTCTTGGAGCTTGTACCGCAATGACATTAAGAATGTATGCAGATTTCAAAAAGTTACCTTTAGAAGAAGTTACAGTGCATTTAAATCATGAAAATGAATACTTAAAAGATGCTGAAAATACAAATAAGCGTACGGCTAAACTTGATCGTTTGTATAGAAATATTCAGGTAAAAGGTGACCTTACAGAGGTACAAAGACAGAAGTTGTTGGAAATAGCAAACAAATGTCCTGTGCATAGAACATTAGAAAACAATCCAATTATTGTGACTAATTTATTAGAAGAATAATATTGGTATTGAGGATATATTGAAGGCTGAGGATGTATTAATTCTTCAGCCTTTTTTTTAATGAAAAAACCTCTAATTCTAAAATAGAACTAGAGGTGTCACTTATATAAATGTTATCTAATAACTATAAACTACTGTACAATTAATATTTTTATAAAGTAATAATAGCTTCTTCAATCGGCTTTCTTACTTTTTGAAGGTGTTGATAATCATCGTCTTCAGCTCTATAACCAATAGGTAATAATAGCGTACTTTTTAACCCTAATTTATCAAGACCTAAAACTTTATCTACTTCTTCAGGTACAAAACCTTCCATAGGAGTACTGTCTACTTTTAAGTGTGCACAAGCAGAAAGTAAGTTTCCTAAAACAATGTAAGACTGTTTTGCTACCCAATTATCTTTTGCTTCATCTGAAAGAGTAGTGACTGTATTTACCATCATGCCTTTATATTCACCTAAAGCATCAGCAGGAATCCCTCTTGTTTCTGAAACATTATTGATAAATGACTCTACATGATCTACTGATAAATCAGCAGTACGAGCTATAACGATTAAATGTGATGCATCTTTCACTTGTGTTTGCCCCCATGCATGAGGAACAATTGCTTCTCTTAATTCAGGGTTTTTAACCACTACAATACTCCAAGGTTGTAAACCATAAGAAGATGCAGAAAGATTACCTGCTTCAAGAATAGTATTTACTGTTGCTTCCTCAATTTTTTTAGTAGCGTCAAACTTTTTAGTAGCGTAACGCCAATTTAAATTATCTATAATACTCATAGTGTTTCCTTTTTTCTTTAAATACATTTCAAAGTAAAACAATATTCGTTTAAACAACAAATGTTTAGGATAATTTTTTCGCTACAATGTAAAATAGGTGGACAGCATAAGAATTTTTCCTAGTGCAATGCCCCAATAATTTGCGATAGCATAACCTAAAGTTCCAGCTGTCATTCCTGATAAGATAACTTTTTTATTATTTATAGCTTTCGCCACAGGACCAACAAATGCAGGTCCATACAGACAAGCAGTAGAAGTAATTAAAAATGTATCTACATCTATTTTAAAGATCTTCGCAAGTAATAAATGAATTGTAAATCCAGTGAACATGACAATTAAAACAAAGCTAATGTATAATGTTCCATCATTGAGTAATTGTTCAAAATCTGATAAACTTCCTAAACCAATACAAAAGAGAAGCACAAAGTATTCACCTACTAAAAAGCTGCCTTTTATATTTCTTACTTTAGTTTGAGTAGAGGCTACTAAAGCTAAAGTTGTTACACCTAGAATGATGTAGATTTCATCCATTTTTTCAAATAAAAGAAGAGATGTGCCCACACAAAAACCTAAGATGATTAAAACGACACCAAGGCTTGATGCAATACTTTTAAAAGTAGGACCTTGTAACGCAATATTATCTTCAACGACTACATTTTCTTGGTCGTTTTTGTAAGCAGGAAGAGTAATACCAAATATTTTTTTAGCGACAGTTAAAAGAAACAACATCCATATACCGCCCACGATCATATCTGCTGTATTCATCAAAACAAAAGCTTCATCTTTTACATCAAGTGCTAAGCCAATAGCTGACATATTTGGAGTGCCTCCTGTGTATAACCCCACTGACATTCCCGCTAAATAATGAGCACTCGGAACCGTATCTGTATAGACAAGAAAAGCTAATGTAGCACCAATCGTAATCCCAATTAAACTAAAAAAGAAGGACAGAATAGTAGTCTTTGCTTCGCTCATCCACATTTTAATATTCGATGATAAAAGCATTAATCCAATTGACAAGGGTACAGCAGCTTCTACTAATGTTTTAGAGACTTCTGTATCCAATTCAAATGGTGTATTTCCCATGATAATGCCTATAGCATAGGCGATGATTACTGTACCAATCGTTTCTATCCAAGTAAATCTTTTAGCACCAATCGTCAAAAAAATAGGTGCAGACAGCATTATTAAAGCTTGAAGCATATTTATTTCGTTTATTTTGTTGCTAATTTAATGATCTATTATAAATAATAATGTCCTTTGAGATACAAAAATCTAGACTGAAATAGATGAATGACTATTTATTTATATTTAAGGTTGTGATCACACTTTTGGAATGCTGTGATACTTTATTACCTTAAAAGTATTCAATCAATTAAAATACAGTTCTTTTGAATGAAGTATATGATAATACTTATTCGTTACTTATCATTTTAATAATTTTTGGTAAGTAAAGAGATTAAAAGTAATTTTTTTTTACTAACATTTTAGATTTAATACCCAGTAATTAATAAGGTGAATGCAATATATTTTTGAAATAGATCTTTCAGTAAATTATAATATGGATAACAATTGAAATATAGGATTATTTGTATAAGATCTTTTAATATATAAATAAAAGAATGTTTTGTATTGTATTATTCTAGAAAAAAATATAGTTTAATAATTATATATTCACCGACGAACGATTATATTACTAATTTGAACAGCTACTTAACACTCACGGAACAACTTAATGATGGAATTATAATAATCAATGAGAATAATAAAATAGAGTACATAAATAAATCTTTTTGTCAATTACTAGACTACGAAAAATCTGACTTATTAGGCAAAAAGGTTCAACATTTTACTCATTCCAGCATTAAAGTATTTGAAAACAACATAAAACTAGTATTGAAAAAAAAAGATACTAATGTTGTAGATCAAGATCTTATTTTAAATAAAAAACCTGGAGGGCAGATACATTGTAAAGTGTCTTTATCATTTATCACTTTACAAGGGGCACCTATGTGTTCTGTTCTCATCACTCAATCAAATAATATAAACGAATTTGACAATGAACAATATAAATCTCTAGTTGAACACAATACTGACCATATATTTCAAGTAAACAAAGATTACAATATTCTCTATATAAATCATGCAGCTCCAGGTCTTACAAAAGGTGATATCATTGGTACTTCATTTTTAAATTATTTACCTAGTGAAGAATCAAAGCTAAAAGTAAAGGATGTTGTAGATGAAGTAAAAAGAACGGGTAAACCAGCAAAGTATAATATTGATTATACGGCTCCAACAGGAAAAATGTATTTTGAAACAAATGTAACACCTCTCTTTAAAGGAGGTAAGGTGGAACGTTTAAACTTTGTAACGAGAGATGTAACGGAAGAGTATACGTATAAACTTGCTTTAGAAGAAAATGATAACTTTTTGAAAAAGGTGAATCTCAATTCTCAAAATGGAATTTATATTTATGATCTTTTTGAAGGGTGTAATGTTTTTTCAAATGAGCAATGCTCTCTTTTATTAGGATATTCTGATGAAGAATTTTATGATATGAATAGTAAAGATTTTATGTCACTTTTTCATCCTGAAGATAGAGATCGTATCTATGCTCACTGGAAAAAGTTATCTCATGGTGATATTGAACAAACAGATACTATTGTATATCGTTTTAAGGTGAAAAGTGGAGAATGGAGATGGCTAAGGTCTAAAGATTCTGGGTTTGAATATACAGAAGACGGAACATTAAAAAAGATCATGGGCTCTTTCATTGATGTTACAGATCTAATTAATCTAAAAGATTCTGAAACCAAATTGATAAAGAAAAACTCTGAAATAGAAAATATGCTTTATCAAGCTTCACACGATATAAAAAGCCCTATTAATAATGTAGCTCAGTTGATCGAACTTTCCATTGAAAACCAAGAAATTCAAGGACCTTTTCTAGATATAATTAATAGATCAGTGAATAGGTTAAATAATTTGGTCCTTTCTCTTTTGGATTTTGGTCAAGCTGAAAAATACTTTGAAATAGAAGAAGTTTGCCTTTCTGAAGTTATTCAAGATGTAATTGAAGACTTGAAAGTAAGTATCGAACAAAATGATGCTACAATTTGTATTGGTACCTTACCCTTAATACAAGGGAGTAGGTTAGGATTATATAGAGTATTTCAAAATTTAATCAATAACGCACTGAAATTTAAAAGATACGGTTACGCTCCAAATATTATTGTTTCTGTAAAGGAAATGAAAGATAGATGGGAGTTCAGTGTAATAGATAATGGAATCGGTATAGTAGTTGATAAACAAGATGAAATTTTTGATGCTTTTACGAGGTTAAATTCTAACTCTGAATTTGAAGGAAGTGGATTAGGGTTAGCGAATTGTAAAAAAATTATAGAAAAACATAATGGTCAAATATGGGTTGAAAGCAATGAAGGTTGTGGAAGTACCTTTAAATTTACAATTAATAAAAACCTAAAATCGGAAATAAAAAAAGGAGACACCTGTGAAAGTATCTCCTTGAATTAAATTAATAATCCTTATTTCTTTTTAGCCCAAGAATCCTTCAATCCAACAGTTTTGTTGAAAATCATATTATCAGGCGTTGACTCTTGATCCAAGATAAAGTAACCTAATCTTTGGAATTGGAAGTTATCGCCTGCTTTATTTTCTTTTAAAGATGGCTCAACTTTACATCCCTCAATTACTTGTAATGAATCAGGGTTTAAGAAAGTTTTGAAGTCAATGCTTTCTCCTTCTTCATTCTTACGAGCATCAGGAGCTTCATCTGAGAATAAACGATCATAAAGGTTTACTTTAGCATCAACAGCATGTTCCGCTGATACCCAGTGTAATGTACCTTTTACTTTACGTTTAGACTCTTCAGTACCGCTACCAGAACGAGAAAGTGGATCATAAGTACAGTGGATTTCTGTAATATTACCTTCTTCGTCTTTCACACAGCTTTCCCCTTTGATGATATAAGCATTCTTTAAACGAACCTCTTTACCAATTGTCAAACGGAAGAACTTACGGTTAGCACTTTCCTTGAAGTCATCTCTTTCGATATATAATTCTTTAGAGAAAGGAACTTGACGAGTACCTGAATTTTCATCTTCAGGATTGTTCTCAGCCTCTAACCATTCTGTTTTTCCTTCTTCATAGTTATCAATCACTAATTTGATAGGGTCAAGAACAGCCATTACACGAGGTGCAGTCTTGTTCAAATCTTCTCTAACAGCAAACTCTAATAAAGAAACATCAATAATATTGTCTCTCTTAGATATACCTACTGTTTTAGCAAAGTTTCTGATAGAAGCAGGAGTGTAACCTCTTCTTCTTAAACCAGAAATTGTAGGCATACGAGGGTCATCCCATCCATTTACTACACCTTCTTCTACTAATTGTAAAAGTTTACGCTTAGACATTACTGTGTAGTTAAGGTTCAAACGAGAAAACTCAGTTTGTTCAGGACGGATCTTATCTTTATCTGCTAATTGATCTAAGAACCAATCATAAAGTGGTCTGTGCACCTCAAATTCAGTAGTACAAAGTGAGTTGGTAATCCCTTCAATATAATCAGATTGACCATGCGCCCAATCGTACATTGGATAGATATTCCACTTGTCACCTGTTCTGTGGTGAGACTTCTTGATGATTCTGTATAAGAATGGATCACGAAGGTGCATGTTAGGATTAGCCATATCGATTTTTGCTCTCAATACTCTAGATCCTTCCTCAAATTTACCTTCTTTCATTCCTTCAAAAAGCGCTAAGTTCTCCTCAACAGAACGCTCTCTAAATGGAGAGTTTGTACCTGGAGTTGTAGGAGTACCTTTTTGAGAAGCAATATCACTAGCAGATTGATCATCAACATACGCTTTACCTTCTTTGATTAAAAGAACAGCCCAATCGTATAATTGATCAAAGTAATCTGAAGTGAATTTTGGATCACCTTCCCAATTGAAGCCTAACCATTCGATATCTTTTTTGATTGCATCAACATACTCCTGCTCTTCTTTAGCAGGGTTAGTGTCATCAAAACGAAGGTTAGTACCCGCATTATCAAACTCTTGAGATAAACCGAAGTTTAAGCAGATTGATTTTGCGTGACCAATGTGTAGGTAACCATTTGGCTCAGGAGGGAAACGGAATAATAGTTTACCTCCATTTTTATTTGAAGCTAACTCACCCGTGATTTTCTCACGGATGAAGTCTAGTCTTTTTTCTGTGTTTTTCTCTTCCATATCAATGTATGTCTTTAATAAACTAACCTTGGTTTTCCTCTTTTAGCTTATTAATTTTTTCAATGGCAATTTTAATTCTTTCAGCAACTTCTTTGTTACCTAAAATTTCTTGCATGATCATTAAATCTGGTCCGCCTCCTTTACCAGAGATAGCAACTCTAAGTGCAGGCATTACTTGACCGATTTTCATTTCATGGTTTTCCAATACTTTCATGAAAATATCTTTAGCATCATCTGCAGTGAAGCTTTCAGCATTTTCAATTGTATTAGCATATTCTTCTAAAACAGCAACCCCTTCAGGTTTCCATTTTTTCTTTACCGTTTTCTTATCGTATTCTGCAGGCTTTTCAAAATAGAAACGACCATCTCTCCAAATTTCTTGAGGGAAAGTCACACGCTCTTTCAATTGATTAGCCACTAATGCTGCCTTTTCAGGAGTAGTTTCTACACCATCTTTAGTCATATCATCAATTAACGCTTGAGCAAGTTCTGCATCAGGTCTATTCTTCAAATATTGTTGGTTGAACCATTTGGCTTTGTCAATATCGAATTTAGTACCTGCTTTCGTAACTCTTTCCATCGTGAATTCATCACAAAGCTCTTGTAAAGTAAAGAACTCACGCTCATCACCAGGATTCCATCCTAAGAATGAAAGGAAGTTGATAAATGCATCTGCTAAGAAACCATCTTCTTTGAAACCTCTTGAGATTTCACCAGATGAAGGATCTTTCCATTCTAATGGGAATACGGCGAAGCCCATTTTATCACCATCTCTCTTACTTAATTTACCGTTACCGTCAGGTTTTAATAATAATGGTAAGTGAGCAAAACGAGGCATCGTATCTTCCCAACCTAAGTATTTGTAAAGTAATACGTGAAGTGGAGCAGAAGGTAACCATTCTTCACCTCTGATAACGTGAGTAATGCCCATTAAATGATCATCAACAACGTTAGCTAAGTGGTAAGTTGGCATACCATCAGATTTCATTAAAATTTTATCATCAATAGTATGAGAGTGAACCATTACCCAACCACGTACCATATCATTTAATCTGATTTCCTCTTTCTTCGGAACTTTCAAACGAATAACATACGGATCACCATTCTCAATACGAGCTTTCACTTCATCAGCAGAAAGCGTTAAAGAGTTTGTCATCTGTGTACGTGTCATCGAGTTGTATTGAGGTGTATTTACACGTGCCGCTTTTAAACGCTCACGCATTTCCTCTAATTCCTCTGAAGTATCAAATGCATAGTAAGCAAGACCGTCTTTTACCAACTGTTCAGCATATTCCTTATAGATATCTTTACGCTCAGACTGTCGGTAAGGACCGCAGTCACCAGGGTTCCAAGGCGCTTCATCAGCGATGATACCTGCCCATTCCAAACTCTGTCGAATATAATCTTCAGCACCCTCCACAAAACGGTTCTGATCCGTATCTTCAATACGAACTAAGAAGTCACCGCCATTGTGTTTGGCGAATAAGTAATTGAATAATGCTGTGCGCACTCCACCGATATGAAGTGGTCCAGTAGGACTTGGAGCAAAACGTACTCTTACTTTATTTTCCATGTTTATATATAGATAAAATTATTTTTCTCTTTTGAACTTGCAAAGCTAATCAAATAAGCGATAAAATGTTTTAAATATATTGATGAACTTTAAAGAATATGAATTGATTTAAGAACATTATAGAAAGTTTTAATAATATCTAGGACAAGACTAAGGAAAAAGGTATATTCAGACTACTATTTTGGATGGATTTAGACATTTTGAATAGGACAAAACCTAAAAAATAACTTCAAAAACAATTATCAAATAATTAATGGGACTCGTTTTCGATAGATTAGTACAAGAAGTACGCAAATTACAGCACAATCTTAATGACCATCAAATTTCAGAGTGTTTTCAAAGAATCTCGGACTACATTATGAATTACTGTGTCTTAAAAGCAGGGATACAAAATTACAGGATTGTAGAAATTGAATTTTATTTTTATCATCCAGAACATCAAGATCCATATGTTTATCAACATGAAAATCAAAAAACCTTAGGAAGGTGGTATGTGCATGGTGCGGGTGTAGAAATAACATTTGGTACCTTAGATTTTTATGGTGGAATTTTGATTCGCGGAATTCAAAGAAAAAGTGATAAGGAATTTATCAGTGGACCAATGCATGTCATCGCTGAATTATTTCATTTTATGGGAGGAGTAGATGCACACGAAATTCCTTTTGGATTAAAGGAAAAAGACATGGATTATGAAATCATAGCACAAAGTAGTAGAGTAGGATTAAGTGCTTCCAAAAAGGATGGGGAGGATTTTATTGATAGAAAATACAGATTTGTAAGTTGTATTGGTCCTAAGCATCCTTTTAAAAATAAGAAAATAGTAGCCAAAGATTTAGCCGAAAGTAAATCAATTGAGGAAGTCAATACACTATTTGGCTATAAAGTAACTATGTAATCTTAAATATTGTCTTTATTGACTATAACATTAAGTTTATCTTCTTTTTCGATAGAAAATTTTAAGGGAGAAGTCCAAGTTTCTGGCTCTCCATCTTTGTGACCAATCACAGCCTCACCTTCATTCCCAATACGAATAGTAATTTCGTTGGATTGAAGGTGTTTGACTTTTGGATGAAGGTGTATATTTTTTCTGAAAAGTCTTAAGCCAAAATTTAACCCCATCCATAAAGAAGGTTTAGGTAAAATAGTAATCTCTAATTGTTCATCATCAATTTTTGCAGTTGGAGCAATATAGGCATCGTTTCCATATTGAGCAGCATTTGCAACAGTAATAACAAAAGCTTCATTTTGATGTCTCTCTTTATTGAAATCTAATGTATAAACTTGAGATTTATAGCGTTTGAATTCCATTAGAATTGCTTTAACATAGTTTTTTAAACCACGTCCATTCATTTTACTGAATTGATGACTGATTAAAGCATCATAGCCAACACCTGCTGTACAGAAGAAATATTCACCGTTGATTTGAGGAGCATCAATTTTGGCAGTTTTTTGATTGATAATACTTTGGATAGCACCTTTCAAAGACATTGGAATACCAAGATGTCTTGCTAAACCATTGCCAGATCCTTTTGGAATAATCCCTAATATAGAATTACTACCAACAAGAGATTGAGCGACTTCATTTACAGTACCATCTCCACCAACAGCTACAATGATTTTATATTTGCTTTTCAACTCATTAGCAAGTTTAATCGCATGCCCTGCATACTCAGTATAGGCAATATTTGCTTTGATATCATGCTTTTTTAAAACACGTTGAGCATAAATTGCTGCTTTTTTAGAAGCACCATTACCTGAGATAGGATTTGTGATTAAAACGATTTCTTGCATTTGTTGTTAGTGGATTAGTTTTGAAATAACGAAGATAAAAAAAGAGATACCAATTTGTATCAATTGATATCTCTTTTCTTCAAAATAAATCTATTTTTATTCGCTATCGTAAGCCCATTTCAAGTAAACTGCACCCCAAGTAAATCCTCCTCCAAAAGCAGCAAATACTAGATTGTCACCTTTTTTGAATTTTTTCTCAAAGTCCCATAATACTAATGGAATAGTAGCACCTGTAGTGTTACCAAACTTCTCGATGTTGATACAAACTCTATCTTTATCAAGATTCATTCGTTTTGCAGTAGCATCAATAATTCTCAAGTTTGCTTGGTGAGGGATAAGGTAAGCAATATCCTCAGAAGCTAATTGATTTCTTTCCATGATTGATGCAGCAGCAGAGGCCATATTTGTTACAGCGTGCTTGAATACATTCTTACCATCTTGGTAGAAATAATGCTCGTTTTCTGCTAATTGTTGTAAAGAAATAGGATAAGCAGAACCTCTTTTGACATTCAACATATCTTTACCAGTACCATCAGAATGCATTACAGCATCGATTAGTCCATATTCTTCACTTGGCTCTACCATTACAGCACCGGCACCATCTCCAAAAAGGATACAAGTGTTACGATCTGAATAATCCATTACCGATGACATTTTGTCAGCGCCAACCACAACTACTTTTTTGTAATTGCCTGATTTAATAAAGTTAGAAGCCATTTCTAGAGCATAGATAAATCCCGAACAAGCGGCAGAGATATCAAAACTCATAGCGTTTGAATTGATAGCTTCACATACAATATTTGCAGTTGAAATGAAGCCCATATCAGGTGTAGAAGTAGCACAAATTAAAAGATCGATCTCTTCTCCTTTTGTGTTTGACTTCTCTAAAAGTGCATTTACAGCATTAATTGCTAATGTAGATGTTCCTTTATTTTCACACTTAAGGATTCGTCTTTCTTTAATTCCTGTGCGTGAAGTGATCCATTCATCACTCGTTTCCACCATTTGCTCTAAATCGTGGTTTGTTAATTTGTCTTCAGGAACCCATCCTGCTACAGCGGTAATCGCAGCATTTATTGGACTCATATGTTTGGTTACTTTTGTGGTAATTGTGTGTATGAAATAAAAAAATATCAGTACAAATGGGGAACTGATTTTTAAAATTCCGATGCAAAAAAAAGGATTTTTTTTGATTAAGAAAAGTTAGAAGCCTTTATAGAATTATATTTTTACAATTAATATCAAAATATAAGGAAAATCATTGTGAATAAATATTCATTATGTTATAGAGTATGATTTTTTAAATAAAAAAATGGCTGTTTTAAATATCAAACTTTAAAACAGCCATTCATTTTATCTAATAAGCAAGTAAATTAAACTTCTTTTGGAAGTTGAAATTGTATAGGATCGTTTACTTTACCTCTTAATAATGCAATATCTAATACCTCTTTAGCATCTTTTACGAAATGTAATTTCAATCCAGAAGTATATTTTTCTGGAATATCTTTTACATCTCTTTGGTTACGTTCAGAGAATATAATTTCCTTGATTCCAGCTCTTTTTGCTGCTAGGAGTTTTTCTTTAATACCACCTACTGGTAATACTTTACCTCTTAACGTTATTTCACCAGTCATGGCTAATTTAGCTTTTACTTTACGTTGTGTAAAGATGGAAACCATAGAAGTTAACATTGTGATACCTGCTGAAGGACCATCTTTTGGTACTGCACCTGCAGGAACGTGGATATGAAGATCATAGTTTTCGAAGATTCTATAATCAATATCGTAATGATCAGCATTAGCTTTTAACCATGATAAAGCAGTCGTTGCGGATTCTTTCATCACATCACCCAATTGACCAGATAATGTAAGTCTTCCTTTTCCACGGTTTAATGAGCTTTCAATAAATAAAATTTCACCTCCAACTTGAGTCCAAGCTAAACCTGTAACAACACCTGCATAATCATTATCAGAGTAAGTCTCTCTTTCGAAAATAGGAGCACCTAAATATTTAATAATTTCATCAGGCCCAACTGTTTTCTTGTAATCCTCTTCTAGTGCAACTGATTTTGCCAGTTTACGAACGATAGAACCAACCACTCTTTCTAAACCACGAACACCAGATTCACGTGTGTAGTTTTCGATAAGGAATTTTAAACCTTTAGGAGAAATTGTGAAATCTTTCGCTTTTAAACCATGTTCCTTTCTCTGTTTAGGAATTAAATGTTTCTTAGCGATCTCTTCTTTTTCTTCGAAAGTATAACCTGTGATCTCGATAATTTCCATTCTGTCTCTAAGAGCAGGTTGGATAGTATCTAACGAGTTGGCAGTTGCAATAAACAATACTTTAGATAAGTCGTATTCAACCTCTAAGTAATTGTCTACAAAAGAACTATTTTGCTCAGGGTCAAGAACTTCTAAGAAGGCAGAAGAAGGGTCTCCTCTAAAATCGCTACCTATTTTATCGATCTCATCTAAGATAAATACAGGGTTTGAAACACCAGATTTTTTAATACTCTGAATGATTTTACCCGGCATTGCACCTACATATGTCTTACGGTGACCACGAATCTCTGTCTCATCGTGTAATCCACCCAAAGAAATACGATTATATTCTCTTCCTAATGCTTTGGCTATTGATCTACCTAATGAAGTTTTACCAACACCTGGAGGGCCATAAAGACAAAGGATAGGACCTTTGATATCATTCTTTAGTTTAAGAACTGCAAGATATTCAAGAATACGTTCTTTTACTTTTTCTAATCCTTGGTGATCTTTATCGAGTATCTTTTGAGCATTTTTTAAGTCAAAAGAATCTTCAGTCAATTTATTCCAAGGAAGATCTAGCATAAATTCACAGTAGTTCATTGATACTGCGAAATCAGCTGCCGCAGGGTTAGAACGTTGTAATTTAGCCAATTCTTTATAGAAATGTTCTTTAACGTTTTCAGGCCAATCTTTTTTCGCAGCACGTGCTTTAAGTTCTTCAATTTCTTGATCAGGACCTTCCATTCCTAGTTCACCTTGAAGGACTTTCATTTGCTGACGTAAATAATAATCTCTTTGTTGTTGATCAATATCTACGTTAGTTTTACCCGCAATTTCATTTTTAATTTCCAAAACATTCACTTCTTTGTTCATCAACTTCAGAAGCTTTTCAATTTTGGATTTACCGTCATTGATTTTAAGGATTTTAATTTTTTCCTTAACATCAGCAGTAATATTTGTTGCAATAAAATTGGCTAAAAACTCTAAACCTTTGATATTTTCTAAAGCTAAAGATGCCTCTTGAGGTATATCACGGTTTAAACTTAACAAGTGATAGGCTGAATCTTTTAATGAAGACTCTAATGCTTTTTCTTGGTCTGAATTTATATTTTCAAAGTTTTCTTCTTTTACCACCACATTACCTTTTAAATAAGGGTTTTTAGTAGTGATATCTATAAGTTCAACTTTTTTTCTTGCTTGAGCGATAATTGTACAGTTGCCATCAGGTAATTGTAAGATTTTTACAATCTGAACCAAAGTACCATGTTTGTGCATATCCTGTAAAGAAGGATCTTCTACCGTTGCGTCTTTTTGAGCAATAGCAGTGATAAATTCTTTATTTTCATATGCTTCTTGAACTAACTGTAAAGATTTTGGTCTCCCAATAGTAATAGGTAGGATCACATTAGGAAAAAGAACCATATTACGTAAAGGTAAAATAGGTACTTCTAACTCCTTAATGCCATCTAAATTGTATTCTTCACTATCATCTTCTGCAATAACGGAGATAACAGCTTCATTATTTATATTTGATAAAAGCCCTTGAGCTAATGTATCTTTTGTTTTTCTCATAAATTGAGTTTGTCTTGTCTTCAATGCCTTTCTGCACATTCAATATCACCTTTATACATCAATATTGTACCCAAAAGATAAATACTGACATATTTTCATGTAAAACTGACAAAAGTGGCGCAACAATGGACGTAAATTTTTATTATTTTTTTCAGTTGTACAATTGTACGGAAATAATTTTTTTTTCGTTACTAAAAATAGATATGTTTCACTTTAGAAGATATCTTTTGCAGTAAAGTATATATTTAATTAACATCTTTCATTATCTTAAGGTTATTGAGAGATTAAATAAACTATGAGAATTACCTTCTTTAGAAGCGGACTATGTCTATTGTTTCTCACTTTTATACTCTTATTGAACCCAGTTTTTGGGCAAAAAAAGAAAAAGAGAAAAAAAGGAGAAAAGGAAAAAACTGAACAGAAAGAAAGTGGATTAAAAATTTCAGAATTTGAACCAACAGCAATTAATAAAGTGGTCAAATTACCTGGTTTGAAATTCCCTAATATTAACCGTATACCCTATTATAGAAATGATAAGGCTTTGGCTCAGATTGTCCGTTTAGAAGGAAATAAACAATGGGAACCTTATCGAGAAGCTTTATACACCTATGTAACTTCTTTTGGCATACAAAATTTTTTAAAGAAAGAGGACATGGATTTGATTTGGAGACTTGCCAATGTTTCCGAACACCAAGGGGATAGAGCTCTAGCTAAAGAAACTTACCGATTATTATTAAGGCATTATAGAGGAGATTTCTCTAAAGCCCTCAAACATTACGAAGAGCTAGTCCTTTTTGAAAAACCACTTTATGCAAATCTTGAAGATTATTATCGATTAGTTGATAAAAGAGCATTAATTGATACGCTTGTTCCTCCTGAAGATGTATTAGTGGATATGGGTGATGAAGTGAACTCTCGTTTCTCAGATTATGGAATGACGCTTGGAGGAGAAGATCAAAATCGATTATTATTTACTAGTAATAGAAGTGGTAGAGATACTTCTGCTTTTAACCAACAATTTAACCCTAAGCATGCTAACGAAGATATTTATATATCTGAAAAAACGGACTTTGACATGTGGGGGCCTGCAGAATCTTTTGAAGCAATCAATACAAAATATAATGAAGGATCACCTTATCTGACGAAAGATGGTAAAACATTATATTTTATAAGATGTATGACACCTGATGGCTTTGGAGATTGTGATATCTATATGTCTAAAAAACAAGAAGATGATACTTGGGGTGAACCTATTAATTTAGGACCAAAAATAAACTCTTATGCATGGGACTCACACCCTTCTTTATCAATGACAGAAGATACTCTATTTTTTGCTTCTGATAGAAAAGGTGGTTTTGGTAATAGTGATATCTATTATAGTGTAAAACAAAAAGATGGAATTTGGGGAAAACCTAAAAATATTGGTCCTTTTATTAATTCTAGAGGAAACGAATTAAGTCCTCATCCCCATGTGAAGTATCCAGTTCTTTATTTCAGTTCTTCTTTAGGAGTGGTCAACTTTGGAGGTTTTGATATCTATAAATCTTTTATTGTAAAAGGGCAGTTCACAGAACCAAAAAACGTTGGACCTCTTGTAAATGGTCCAGGAGATGAATATTATTTTGCGATAGACGCAGAAGCAAAACAATTGTACTATGCGAAGTCAAATGTAAAAGGAGATCCTAACCTTGACTTACAATCATTTCCATTGCCAATGGAAGCGAAACCTAACAATACCGTTCGCTTTTCAGGTAGGGTAGTAGAGCCAACCACTGGAGAGGTTTTTAAAGGAGTCGTAACGATTATAGACTTATCTGATAGAGTAGAAGTCTCTCCTAAAGAGATTAGAGAAGATGGATCATTCGACTTTGAATTGGTCAATGAAAAGAAATATTTATTGGTGATTGAAGGTGATAACTTTTTCCAGATTGAGGAAATATTCTTTGTGGAAGGTGATAAGCATGTGCAAATACCAGCTGTGGCGGTGAATAGTTCTTTATCTTTTGCATCTATTGATTTTGATCCAGGTTCATCAAAATTAAAACCAGAGATGGAAAATAACCTTCATTTAGTGGTTGAATTTTTGGTAAAACACCCTAATTACCGTTTGCTTGTTACAGGTCACACCGATTCAGACGGTAATTCAAAAGCAAATCATAAACTTTCGAAAGAAAGAGCTCAGTCCATTAAAAAGTTCATTATTAATTATGGTGAATTGGAAGAGGACAGAGTGATAGCAGATGGGAAAGGAGATGATGATCCAATCATTTTAAACCCTAAAAATGAAGAAGAAAAAAGGCTTAACCGTAGAGTAGAATTTAAAATATTCCTTGATGAATACCGTATCTCAGTTCCTGTGGATGATGAGGATGAAAGTATTGATTGGGGTGACGATAAATAAGATTTTTTACATTAAGAGTGTATTTTTTATTATAACATTTTCGATTTCATCACTCTTATTTTTTTGGAAAGTAATGTAATAACTTTCATATTTGATATTACATATACTAATATTCATATAATAAACACTTTATAATCATAATTGATTAACTGTCATGGAAAATGTAAAAACTATCTCTTCTCAAGAGGCTATTGCTTTAGAGAAGAAATATGGGGCTAACAACTATGCTCCTCTACCAGTTGTTTTAGAACGTGGTGAAGGCGTTTTTGTTTGGGATGTAGAAGGGAAGAAATATTATGATTTCCTTTCAGCGTATAGTGCAGTAAATCAAGGTCATGTGCACCCAAGAATTTTGGATGTGATGATCAAACAAGCATCAAAATTAACGCTTACTTCAAGAGCTTTCTATTCTGACCAATTAGGTGTAGCTGAGAAAATGCTATGTGATACTTTTGGTTTTGAAAGAGCGATTCTAATGAATACAGGTGCAGAAGGAAATGAAACAGCCATCAAATTAGCTCGTAAATGGGGTTATGAAAAGAAAGGTATTCCTTCAAATGAAGCCATCATCGTAGGTGTAGAAAAGAACTTTCACGGTAGAACAACTACTATTATTTCAGCATCAACTGACCCTGTAGCTACAACGAACTTTGGTCCATACATGCCAGGTTTTGAAATTGTACCTTACAATGATATCAAAGCATTGAAAGAAGTACTTCAAAATCCTAATGTAGCAGGATTATGGTTGGAACCAATTCAAGGTGAAGCAGGAGTATATTTACCGGAAGATGGTTATTTAAAGAAAGCCCAAGAATTATGTAATAAGCATAATGTTCTCTTCATGGTGGATGAAGTACAAACTGGTGTTGGAAGAACGGGTAAGCTATTAGCTTCTGATTATGATGGGATTAAGCCTGATATGGTTATTCTAGGGAAAGCAATTTCTGGTGGTTTCTATCCAGTTTCCGCTGTGTTGTCTTCATCAGAAGTAATGGATGTTTTTAATCCAGGCGAACACGGTTCTACTTATGGTGGTAACCCATTGGCTTGTGCCGTTATGATGGAAGCATTGAATGTTTTAAAAGATGAAAATCTTACAGAAAATGCTTTTAATCTTGGAGTGAAGTTTAGAGCGAAAATGGAAGAGTTGTGTGAAAAAACAGATCTTCTGTTAGGTGTTAGAGGTAAAGGTCTATTGAATGCTTTACTTGTAAATGACACAGAAGAAAGCTCAACAGCGACAAAAATATGTTACGCTTTAATGGACAAAGGCTTGTTGGCGAAACCAACACATGGTAATATTATTCGATTCGCTCCTCCTTTGGTAATATCAGAGGAACAGCTTATGGACTGTATTGCAATCATTGAAGAAGTTGTCATGAATTTTGAGAAATAAGAAAACTTAA
Source organism: Flammeovirga sp. AWQ4_249 (assembly GCF_056161045.1). Classification (NCBI taxonomy): domain Bacteria; kingdom Pseudomonadati; phylum Bacteroidota; class Cytophagia; order Cytophagales; family Flammeovirgaceae; genus Flammeovirga; species Flammeovirga sp. AWQ4_249. The sequence goes on along the minus strand of NZ_JBSWYJ010000003.1, from coordinate 162,018 downwards.
ATATAAATATTGAAACATGAGTCATCCCTAATTTGTATTACTATACGAATAAAAGGATGACTCATTTTTATATATGAGTCAAAAAATAGTTATTGTATGTACCAAATAACCTTAACTATTAAATCAGATGACTCACTCTACCCTTAATTTACTAAATAAAGTTGTTACAACACAAGGCACCCCAATTAGTTATTTACTATCTCAAAGTCAACATTTCCTCTCCACACTTCTTGAAGAGTTAAACACTACTCTTGACGCGCGTCTAGTCAAAACTTTTGAAGAGCTTTTTATTAGTATCTTAGAAAATAAGAATAGTACAAAATCACTTTTACTTACAGATCTTGGTACTCTTCTTTCAGGAAGTACTCATAGCAAAGCAGGTGTAAAAAGAATTAGTAATCTTTTACACAGTGAAAACTGGGATTCCACCCAGATAAAATCTTTTCTCAAATCTAAGAACCTTGAACGGATTAAAAACATGCGAGAAAAGAATGTAAGACCTTTGCTTATTTGGGGCGGATCAGTTTTGGAGAAGCACGAGTCTATGCGTTTAGAAGGGCTTTCTCCTGTTATCAGTAGTAAAGCTAAAAGACTAACTAGAATTAAACCTGGTTATTATAATTCACCAGTGAAAGGATTCGTGAATGTACCCGGTTTTAAGATCGAAGCTGCTGTACTTACTGGACTATCAGAAGTCGCATCTCTTTATGAATTCAATCTCTATTCTCGTAAAGGACTCTTTAAAGAATGGTGGTCAAATTTTATGTGGTATGGCTTTGAAAATATGGATAACCATTCCAATAATGATATTTTACATGTATATGACAGGGGGTACGCAAATACCACACTTTTAGAATTTGCAGATCGTTTTGATCAACAGTTTCTTGTAAGATGGGTATCTAATAAACATTTAAAGGATGAAAAAGGAAGCCGGTTAACCCATCATATCTCAAGGGGAATGAAGAACAAAAGTTTTAAAGTAACTTATGATAAAGAGCGAAGAAGGAATGCTAGAAAACTGATTACATGGAAAAAAGTCCAGCATCCTGAAATGAATAATAAGCAATATACATTAATTGTTGTAAGGGAATATAAACGAGCAGGCTCACCAATTTATTTACTCACTAACCTTGATATTCAAACAAAAAAACAAGCATGGGAAATGCTCTTTTCATATATGAAAAGATGGGAGGTTGAACAGATATTTAGATGTTGTAAAGCAGAAATTGGTATTCAATCAATCCGTATACAAGGTTGGGAATCAAGATTGAAATTAATCAGTATAGCCCTACTTATTTATGAATTCTTAATGGAAATAATACAAAAAAGGAGGCAATATGTTGAACGGTTAATCAACATCTATGCCCCCTTGTTTGGTAGAAAAAGAAGTAAAGCTCCTTTTTACAGACTTCGTAAAGCCTTATCTGTCATATTAAATTAATGGAAATCCTATTGTGAAATTAATTCAAGGTTTAATCCAATATTTAAGGGATGACTCATGTTTATCTATTTATAACACTTCGTTTCCTTCTTCATCCACAGGGTATGGGATAAATACAAAGTTGACAAAGTCATCATCAATTACAAAAAGGCAGCAGAATTCATCTGCGTTTTTGTAATTCTTTTTGAACTCCTCATATTTATCTGCAAGAATAAGTTCTTTTTGAAGAAATTCTTCAGCAAAAGAAACACCGTAATTCCACTCTAAGAATTCCTTTTCTTGAGGTCCAACAATATGTTGACCAACTGTAGCTTTTGTTTTGCTTACAGGGAAAATAGGATATTGAGAGAAATTTCTTTTTCTAACTTGATAAGAAGCTTCTTGTAGTACGGAATATACTTTGATAAAATCCTTAGTGATTGTACCTAAGTATTTACCTTGACTATTTAATTCTGGCGTATTTTGCATATCAATGAATAATTTTCACAAAGTTCATAAGATAATTGCGTAATCCAAAATCTTATTAACCTTCATTCTAACTTGAAGCTTAGAAATAAGAAAACCATTCCCTCTCATAGAGAAGAAATGGTTTCAAGAAAATTTGTTTGTCAGTTAATTATAGTGCCTTTTTGCTCAATGAAATTGTTTGAATACGACCATGATTGCCAAACTTATCAAAAGCAGCAATTTGTACAGGTCCTTCCAATCTGATTGGAGCAACTAATTCTTTTGAATTTTTATCTAATGAATCCTTCACTGAAGCATATCTAATGATTAAGCCAGGATAAGCAACATTAGCAGATAACTGATCGCCTTGAAGATCAACACCTACTGGAGGAATTCTATAATTACGACCCCAAGAAGCCAAACGGTTCATTTCTCTTTGCCCGATTGCATTCGCAAAAACATTCCATTTTTGATCTAGTCGTTTTGTAATATCTTCTTCTTTGTCACCTCTTTTTACGATAGATTGAGACCAACCCCTTTCTGCTAATGCTAATAATTTAGGGTACAATAAATATTCTTCATCTTGTTGGCTTTTTAGTGTTTCAGCCCAAAGTGCACCTTGAATACCTTTGATGTGACGTAAGCCTTTAGAAGTTAATCTTTCTTTATCTTTTAAATCTTCAACTGTGATTACGCCTCCTAATCTTAACTTGTGGCTAATTGCAAAGAAATTTGTTGGTAAATAGTTGAAGATATTTCTAGTGTCATTATAATCTCCCCAATAAAAACCTGGCTCATTTACTTCTTTAGTATACGCCATATCAAAATATAGGCTTGATACACTTGTTAGGATTACATCATAACCTTCATTCGCTCTTTTGTAACCAAAGTCTTCTGTACCATTACCCCATGAATTGTCCCATGCATTTAACGTTAAATTATCTGATGACATTCCTTCTGCATGATGTAAAATATCATCCCATAATTGAAGTTTGATATTCTGCTCTTTTGCAATACCAGCCAACGTCAAGGCATAATACCCTTTTAAAGCTTCAATATTAGGAATATTATTCTTTACCATAAACTCTTTACACATTGGTGATTTTTCCCAAACTCCATGTGCTACTTCATCACCACCTAAGTGCATTGTCTCTAATGGAGTTCCTGCTTGAGCATATATGCTTTTGAACTCACCAATTAGGTCACTAATAAAAGTGTAGGAAGATTCTTGGCAAGGACAGATAGTATTGTCATCAAATCCTTGAACCGATGAATATTCAGATTGATCGCTTGGATCATGAAGTCTATATTTTTCTGCTTCCGCTTTTTGCTCTACACCTTTAAGATTACTCGCTCTAAATTTCATTGCATTAATTGCAATTCGAGCATGACCAGGTAGATCTACTTCAGGAATAATAGTAATATTTCGTGCTGCAGCATATTGTAATAACTCAATATAATCTTCTGTTGTGTAATATCCATTGGATACATTTTCAGTACCTTCCGCACCAGACCCGTAGGATGGGATATTACTAAATTCAGAAGTAGGATGTTTACGAATACTACCGATCTCAGTCAACTCAGGAAATTTCTTTAATTCAATTCTCCAACCTTCATCATCTGTTAAATGGAAGTGTAATCTATTCATTTTATAGAATGACATCACATCTAAAAGATCTTTAATCGATTCTTTTGTTTGGAAATTTCTAGCAACATCAAGCATGAAACCTCTGTATTCAAAACGAGGAGAGTCAATAATTTTTGCTGTTTTAATTTCATTTGACTCACCTTTAATTGGTAATAAACCTCTTAGTGTTTGAATACCGTATACAAGTCCTTTTTCACGACCTGAGATTTCAATATTATCATTATTGATCGCTAAAGAATAAGATTCTTCTGATGCTTTAACCTTTTTATTTTTTAAAATAATAGCTTTTTCTGAAGCATTTTCGACAATATTAAGCGTTTGCCCAGTTGCTTCCTTAATATAATTTTGTAGTAATGTTGCTTGAGGAGCTAAAGCATTTGGAGCTTCAATTTGTTTGATTGTAGAAAGATCCAAAGTACCTTTTCCTTCTTTTACTGAAACAGGAGTAGGGATGATTTTGTCAGCAGTTGATAATTCAACTTTTGATAATAATCCATTCTTTGTGTAGCGAATTTCTTTTGTTTCAACTACATAATCATCAGTTTCAGACATCTTAGCCATTGAAGGATCAAGATCACTGTATGAATATGCAGGAGTATAAAAGTATTCTTTGTCCTTGTTGTTAAATACAAAATAGAAACCTTGCGCTCTATCCGTATATTTTATTACTGGGCTATTTGTATAAAGTGGAACAACTATACTATCACCTTTTGCTAATCCTTTAAAAGTATCTTTAGGCGTAATTTTAAAGAAGTCTCCATTAATATGTTCGATATTAACATCTTTACCTGCTAAATCTACATTTAATTGTGTACAAGGTTTGTTGTTGAAATACAATTCCCAATGTTTATTTGACAATTGTGTATTTCCAATATTCTTAATGGTAAGTTCTGCGAATGATTCATGTTTATCGTTTACATCATTGGCTCTTTGTTTCCAATGAATTGCAAGCTCTTTTGAACTTTGCTCTTTTGTTCCAACACAAGAAGTCAAAGCCATGAATATAAAAAATAATGCGTAGTAGTAAAATTTCTTCATCATACGATATATGTATTGTATTTGACCTAAAGTCAATATTCTCGTTTTCTGTTTAAGCTAAAGTATTATATAATAAGTGTAGAAAGAAAACTTTTAGCTAAGAGGCATGTTTTTTAAGTTAAACAACATAAAAATGTAGTTAAATGAACAGAACATTAAAACACGTCGTTGGACGATCTTTTTATTACGCTTTTTCTTATGATATTCTTTCTTAATACCTGATTAAAGGAATATTTGCCCCTATCATAATACTGTAATGACTATAGAAAAACGTTTGATTTGCACTGTCTAAAGTTGACGTAGTCGATCTAATATCAGGCATATTGACATATCCTACTTTGATTTGTCCTTCCAAAAAGAAATAATCATAAAAGGTGATATTTAGCCCAAGATTGATATCAAATCCATAACCTGCTAGATGAAATTCATCATGACGTTCTCCTCCTAATAATCTTGAATTTGTTCTTGGTAAATGTATACCTGCAGAAAATCCTTCGGTCAGACCAAAGCTAATATTTGCTAGACCCACTTCCTCTAAATTAAACAGTTCATCAAACCGATTAATTCCCAAGTACAAATAATTTAGCCCGTCGGTATGTTCAAAAGTCAAAAAATCAGTAGTCAGTTGGATAGGAGTATTATTATATTGACCATCATATTCAGTGTCCATATCGATCTCACCAGAAATGTTTACAAATTGATTCTGATTCATTACGTATTTCATATGATCGACTCCTACAGAGACATTCCAATGCTCATTTAAAAAATAACTAATTTTTAGATTGTATTGTGGAGTGGTAAGATGAACAAAGTAGGTATTGAAATTAAAATCAGAAGGACGATTTGATGCCTTTACATTGTGAAGTGTAAAATTATGTCCTTGACCTTTAAATTGAATATCTGAACCAGAATAATCTGTCCAATTCCATCCCCAAGCAATGGATATTGAACCTTTTCTTTTAGTTTTTGGAGAATTTTGACAAAAGGAGGGGAGTGTAAATAAAAAAAATACAATACTGCTTATAATGATAGTGAAATGAGTAGTCATATAGGGTAATTGGGTGAATAGATCTACTATTAATTTACTCATTTATATGTTACATAACAATGTGTAACAGTTGTTTGTTGTTGCAAATATTAATGAAATTAAGGAGAATATTATTTTAGTAACATATTTGTTAGATAGATAAAATACCTAATTGGATATATTAAAAAAATAATGAGGTAGCAATAAATGCTAAAGAGTATGAAATCATTTAAAACAGGTTTCATACTTTCCTCTTCTTCGAAGAAAGTGATATTACTTTCAGAAATTACATGTTGTTCATATTCAATGATATGTTCATGAACTTGATTATTATTATTTGGACTTGTCGAAAGGTAACCAGTGAGAAAAGGTATAGTACCGATGGCGATAAGGAAAAGTGTAAGTAGTATGAATTTCACTTCTCTTAGAATGATTTTCTTGACCATTTCACATCCATTTAGACTGTAAGATTCATTTTATTAGTTAGTTTATTAAACGTTTGTTCAAACAGAATAGTTGATGTTTTTGGCTTCTTCTTAAGACTTCTTTTGGGAATTATAGTTTTTTTTAATGCTTCCAAATAAGAAAGCCAATAACAATGTACATTGCTATTGGCTTACAATTTATAAAATATAAGTTAGCTTATTTAAGCTTCATATCTTCGATAATTTTAGCAACTCTTTCTTCAAGAACTACATCAGCAGCATCAAATTCATCAGCTGAAGCGATTGAAGTATTTACACTAAAATAGAATTTAATTTTAGGTTCAGTACCTGAAGGTCTTGCCGAAATCTTTGTACCATCTTCTAAGAAGAATTGTAACACATTAGATTTAGGAAGATCGATTTTAGACTCTTCTTTTGTTACCAAATTTGTCGCAATAGAAGATTGGTAATCTCTCATTTCAAGAACTGTAGAACCGTTGATTGTTGCAGGAGGGTTTGCACGAAGATCTTTCATCATATTTGCAATTTCCTCAGCACCACTCATTCCTTTTTTCGTGATAGAGATTAATTTCTCTTTGAAGTAACCATGTTCAACATAAATATCAATCAATTGATCGAACATAGATTTTCCTTCATTCTTATAGTAAGCGGCCATCTCACAGATCATTGAAGAAGCTGCAATGGCATCTTTATCTCTTACAGCATCACCAATCAGGTAACCATAAGATTCTTCACCACCTACAATAAAGTTTTCTTTACCTTCTTTTTCAAGAATCACTTCTGCAATGTATTTGAAACCAGTCAATACATTGTAACAAGGCATTCCATTTGCTTTTGCAAAACGATCAATTAGGTCCGTTGTTACAATTGTCTTACAAACGAAATCGTTGTCTTGTGCTTTACCTGATTTTTTACGAGCAGAAATTACATAATTAAATAATAAAGCAGCGGTCTGATTACCATTTAATAAAGTCCATTCACCTTTATGGTTTTTAATGGCAATACCAACACGGTCAGCATCAGGGTCAGTACCTAAAAGGATATCAGCATCAATTTCTTTTGCTTTGGTTAAAGCCATAGATAATGCTTCAGATTCCTCAGGGTTTGGATAAACTACAGTTGGGAAGTTACCATCAACTACTGCTTGTTCCTCAATTATATGTACATTTTCAAATCCTAGTCTCTCTAAAATACGAGGCACCATTGTAATACCTGTACCATGAATAGAAGTGAAAACAATTTTTAAATCTTTTTGTGCTTTAATTGCTTCAGGAGAAATACATAAACCTTCTAACATTTTTAAGTAAGGTTCATCTACTTCTTTGTTGATTTTGACAACTTTTCCTTCACCACCTTCCCAATTCACGTCTTCAATAGAAGCGATTTTTCGTACTTCGGCAACAATATTTCCATCATGTGGAGGAACAACTTGTCCACCGTCAGCCCAATATGCTTTAAAGCCATTGTATTCTTTAGGGTTATGAGATGCAGTCAAAACAATACCTGTATGACAACCTAATTCTCTAATTGCAAAAGATAATTCTGGAGTAGCTCTTAATTCATCAAATAAATAAACTGTAAAACCATTGGCAGCTAATACGTTTGCAGCAACTTCAGCAAAGAAAGCACTGTTATTTCTACAGTCATAAGCAATTGCCGCCTTTGGAGCTTCTTTAACTTGTTCTTTTACATAATTAGCTAAACCTTGAGTAGCCATACCAACAGTGTATTTATTCATTCTGTTAGTACCTACACCCATAATTCCACGAAGTCCACCAGTCCCAAAATCTAAAGATTTATAGAAACTTTCTTTTAGCTCCTGTTCATCTTCAGCTTGTAATCTTTTAATTTCTGTTTTTGTTGCTTCGTCAAAAGGTCCTTCTAACCAAGCTTGAACGTTTTGGTTTATTATTTGATCCATTATAAATTTATATAAGATATGATTGGAATATAATTGCAAATTAACATAAAACAATTACATCTTTAAGGTGATTTAAATCAATTAATTTTATTATCTGACCATAATCGATAAAATTTATTATTTTTTTTATTTCAACCGTTTGAAATAACATTAACAGCCCACAAACGTTTATATATTAAGATGTTTACCTACTATCAAATACTAGAAATAAACGAAAATGCTAATGCTGATGAAATTAAAAAAGCCTATAAAAAGATGGCTAAAAAATATCATCCAGATGTTAGTGTCCAAGAAAACGCAGAGGAGTATTTCAAATTAATTATTACAGCTTATCAAAACTTATCGGATGAAAATCAAAGAGTTTTATATGATACTTGGTTGCAAAAGGAAAGAAATGTAGAAGAAAAAACCATTAGAAAAGAACAAAAGAAAAAACGGAGAAAACCACTTCCAAAGGATTATCAGCCTGCATATTCAACGAATTCTCACAAAAAAGAGGATGAAGAAGTGATCAAATGGGGCGGAGTAGCTGTTATGGGTTTTTTTGTCGTTGTATTACTCTTTATTTTTACAAATAACTATTTAAAAGAGAAAGAATATGAGGAGCGTATTGCTCATGAATTTTCTTTATTACAAGGGGCTATTGTAGCAGCAGATGATGGAGATTTTGTAAAAGCTTTTATTGTATTAGACAGTATTAAGTTTGATATGCAATACTTTTCTTCTGTCCATCGAAATCTTTACGATAGTCTACATCAAGAACTCACAATCACTTCTTTAGAATATTTTCAAAATAAAAATTATAACAAAATACATCACCTGTTGACCGATTTAAGAGATAGTACAAATGATGTACTTACAGAAGAAATGCTTTGGCATTTGGCTCTTTCTCAATTCAATATCAGAGAATACGATCACAGTGCTGTGACTTTTAGAACTTTATTGAAAAAGAATAAATGGGATTATAATGCTTATATGGCTTATTCAGAAATTTATTCTTCTGGATTAAATCAACCTGAAAAAGCAATAGATATTCTAACAGAAGGGGCAATGATGACGGTTGAAGAATACACAACCAATTACGGAGCTGCCTATGCAGTTATTTTAAATGGAGACGATATTCCACAATCACATTTTAATATTTACTTCTTACGTGCGAGACTTTTAATGCAATTAGAAAGGTACAATGAAGTCATTCGAGATTTGAATTGGGCTTTACGTTTGCAACCAAGAAATAAAAATGCTCATTTTATTTTGGGGAATACATATGCAAAAGTAGGTAAAGAACAGAAAGCATGTGAAGCTTGGTCAGAAGCTGTTCGATTGGGACATCTTTCGGCTTCTACGATGTTAGATAAGCATTGTATGTGATATTTATATTCATTTCTTTAAAATGTCTTTTTCTTAAAGGAAAGACATTTTTTTTATTCAAAATTTGGAATTATCATATTAATGTTCTAATGTTGTAGTGTAATAGTTAATTAGTACACTAAAATATCAAAACAATGATCAATATAAATAATCTAACGTTCGGCTATTCCAAACGAAAAATTTTATACGATAATCTTCAATTAGAGCTAAAAGAAGGGAATATATATGGTTTACTAGGAGAAAACGGAGCAGGTAAATCTACTTTATTAATGCTTATTGCAGGTTTGAAAAGACCACACTATGGTACTGTAGAAGTAGGAGGACATTATGCATCAGATGCATCTCCAGCCTTTTTGCAAGAAGTTTTCTTTATTCCTGAGGAAATGACTTTTCCAAATATCACGATAGAAAATTATGTAGATGTATTAGCACCATTTTATCCAAAGTTTGATAAAACAGCATTATTTGAAATGGTAGCTGAATTTGGTCTTGAACCAAATATGAACTTACATCAAATGTCATACGGTCAAAAGAAAAAGGCATTAATTTCTATTGGTTTAGCAAGTAATACACGTCTTTTATTGATGGATGAACCGACGAATGGATTAGATATTCCTTCGAAAAGTCAGTTTAGAAAGTTAGTGGCAAAATATATGAGTGATGATAGAGTTTTCTTAATTTCTACACACCAAGTGAGAGATCTTGAAAGCTTAATTGATCCAATCGTAATTGTGGATAGTGGAAAGGTAGTCTTTAATGAAACATTAGATAGTATCACTGAAAAATTAATTTTCACAACATCCGATAAAGTTTTAAGTGAGGATGTAATCTATGTAGAAAAGGGAATTGCTGAAGATAAAGTAGTCGCAAAAAATAACTCTAGAGAAGTAAGTCGAGTAAATTTAGAGCTTCTATTCAATGCTGTTTTAAGTGAAAAAACAGAAATGGTAACCGCTTTGTCAAATTAATAAAATCAACTAACACAATGGATTCAAAAATAAACATCAGAAGAATAAGTAATTTATTAAGATACGAGATTGTATTATTAAAACAGCCAATCATGATTGGTACGTTAGGTATTGTTGCTTTCATTTTAGCGATTAGTGCTATGGCGAGTAGTTTTGGTGATAAAGGAGTAGTAAATGCTTCAACTATGGGAACAATCTTCTCCTTACTCTTTTTCTTAGGCGGAGTAATTGTTTCAAGTTTGTCATTTCATAGAGTAAATACAAAAGGAGGAGCGTTAAACTATTTATCGTTACCAGCTTCAAGAGAAGAGAAGTTTTTAGTGATTTTCTTAATGTCAATCATTCTATATCCAGTAGGCGTAACCGCTATTTTTCTATTGGGTGAAGGTATCGCAAAATTAGGTTGGTCATTATCTGGAGGTACATTTAATATGTATTTACCCTTTGCTGATGAACCTATCAATGCTGTAATGTATTCATTACTTGGTTTTGTATTTTATCAAGCTTTTTACTTTTTAGGATCTATCCTTTTCAAGAAATATGCATTCTTAAAAACGACGGTAGCCTTTTTAGTTATATCATTTGTGTTTTGGTTAATCGTAATCATCGGCGGGACAATTTTCGCTAGTACATTTGCTGAAGGAATGGATAACCAAAGCTTTAATTTCTCAATTGATAATGAGACTATTATGCAGAATTTTGGATATGCAATACAAGGTATAGCAGCAATCTTAATTATAGGCTTATGGCTATTTTCATTCATGAAATTCAAAAAGAAGGAGGTGTAAGTATGGAGTTTACCAATAATAAAGCTATTTATCTACAGATAATGGACCTCATCTGCGAAAAAGTATTGAAAGGAACCTGGGGGGAAGGTGAAAAAATCCCCTCAGTACGACAATTAGCCGTTGAGCTTGAAGTCAATCCCAATACAGTAGCAAGATCATATTCTTCTTTGCAAGATGATGGGATCATATACAATAAGAGAGGAATAGGTTACTTTATCTCAGAAGAGGCATCAAAAATGGTTCAAAATGTAGAGAAATCTACATTTATGAAAGAAGATGTACCCAGTTTTTTCAAGAAAATTCAATTATTAGGAATCTCTTGGAATGAACTATCAGATTTATATCAACAATATGATAATCAATAATTAAAGTTTTCTACTAGTGTCAATAAAGAAAACAACAAAGTGTCAAATTATACTAACATAATGCTAAGCCTATTCTTTTTCAGGATAGGCTTTTTTATATATTATCAGATTCATTTGTTGAATACATAAAATGAGAACAGAATTTGATTATGTATTACTTTTTATACTATATTTTAATTCATGAGAAATGAGTAAGTATTTTTCCTTATTGTCACTACCTTCATACTTTCTTGTAATACTTCAACGCAGATTGAAGATAAGAAACTCAATCAATGGCTTTCATATTATGCTATTAATTTTAATGATTTTTCAGAAGAAAATTTAGAAAATACTTTAGTTTCTACATCAAGGTATGGTTTGCTTGAAGATCAGAAAAAGATCTTTAGTTCAACATTTAGTTACTCTCCAGATTCAAGTTATTATGTAGATATGGATAGTTATGGATTTGAATTATTTAAAAATCAAGAAAATAAGTTTGAATTTGGAGGAAGAGAAGTAGATAGTAAAGTGTATTTAGTGAAAAGATCTGAGGCTGATGATACTATGGCGATAGAAATACTTATTTGTGGTACAAGTTGTTCACCTGAAGAGGCATTTTGGTTGAATGAGAATACAATAATGCTATTGGGAACTTCTGAGAATGATCATTCAAATCTATCAATACCTTCAATTTGGATATATCATTTAGATACGAAAGAACTTTATTCACGCAAGCTTACACAAGAAATAGACTATCCAAAACTCAGTTATTTTCAAGCATTTAAGCTGAAGGATATTCTTATTAATGCAGAAAAATATTCTTCAATATAAACTAAAAAAACACCTTCTTTCATCGATTAGAAAGAAGGTGTTTTGGGATAATAAACTAAGAAATAGAACTTGGATCAGAACTAGTTTTGTTCAGCTTTTGTTGCTTCTGTTTGTTTCATAATCATTTCAATGATTTGATCAACAGAGAAAGAAGCTGCTTTTTGTTTTGGAGGATATTCCATTAGTGTTGCCATAAATGCACCTACTTTATCTTGTGCCATGTATAAGTAAGGCACGTGATCGAAATACCAATCCCAATAAGCATTTGAATCGATGTCTGCTCTTTCGTATGGATCACGTCGTAAGTTGAAGATTTTTGGTAACCTTAATTCTACGAATGGTTCAGACCATACAGCCATCTGATGTGCTCTTTGTTCCATGAACACAACTTTCCAATCATCCATACGAATAGCTGTCAGTTGAGCATCATCATTAAAGTACAAGAATTCATGACGAGGTGATTCTACTTTACCTGCAAGGTGTTCAGCCAAATCGTATCCATCTAAGTGAGCTTTAAATTCTTTACCGTTTGCTTTTACACCACCTTTTAGAAGATCCTCTTTGATGTGATAGTTACCAGCATAGTGTAAGATTGTTGGTACCCAGTCCAAGTGAGAAACCATACCATTTGAAACTTGGCCAGCAGGAATATGTCCTGGATATTTCACGAAACATGGTACACGATAAGCACCTTCCCAGTTTGTGTTTTTCTCTCCACGGAATGGTGTAACTGCTGCGTCAGGCCATGAATTGTAGTGAGGACCGTTGTCTGTTGAATACATTACAAAAGTGTTTTCCTCTATACCTAACTTTTCAATGAAATCTAACATTTTACCGATCACTTGGTCATGTGAAACCATTGCGTCAGCATAAATACCTTGTCCGTTTGAAAGTCCTTCCTCTTCCTTATTGATATGGGTTCTGAAGTGCATACGTGTAGTATTGAACCATACAAAGAAAGGAGTTTCAGCATCCACTTGCTTTTTGATAAATGTTTGAGCAACATCCATTACTTCGTTGTCGATTGTTTCCATTCTTTTCTTTGTCAATGGACCTGTATCAGATACACGACCATCAGCATAAGAGTGGATTACACCTCTTGGACCGAATTTTTTCTTGAATTCAGGATCTTTAGGATAATCAGGTAATTCTGGTTCTTCTTCTGCATTTAAGTGGTATAAATTACCATAAAACTCATCAAATCCATGGTTTGTTGGAAGATCAACATCTCTATCACCAAAGTGATTTTTACCAAATTGACCTGTCGCATAACCTTGTGCTTTCATCAACTCTGCTAGCGTAGGCGTATCATCTGTAAGCCCTTTTTCTGCACCTGGTAAACCTACTTTGGTCATACCTGTACGAATACCTGCTTGGCCCGTGATGAAAGAAGAACGACCTGCAGTACATGATTGCTCAGCCATATAATCTGTAAATGCGATACCTTCTTCACCGATTCTATCGATGTTAGGTGTTTTGTAACCCATCATACCTTTGTTCCAATACGATAAGTTGTACATTCCGATGTCATCACCCCAAAGGATTAAGAAATTTGGTTTGCTTGGAGCTTTTTTTGCAAAAGCAGTAGACCCTATTAAACCGAATACGGCCAAGGCTGTCAGTAATATATTTTTCATATCAATCTAATTGTTATTTGTGTAATTGCACCATTCTGTGTCAATAGTAATTAGTGCTTTGTTATTACATTTCAAATATACTATGTTGGATATTAAACAAACTAAACTCATTAATATTTACTTACAAAATAAAATTTAATTTGTTTGATGTTTAACTAAAATTAGTGATTTCAGCTATTATTTTTTGATAAATATCAATGAATTTAACAAAGAGATACCCTTAAGTTTGTTGTAGTTGGTTTTGTGAAAAGTTAAATTGCAAACAAAAAAAGAAGTGCAACTCAATATGAGTGCACTTCTAAATTTAATTAAAATACAAATACTATTTTATTCTAAATAGATTAGAAGTCTATTTACGTACCATTAGTTTTTCAGTCAATGATTGTCCTTCGTGAGTTCTAATTTTGACAAAGTAAATACCATCGTCAAGATTTGAAGTATTTAGATCCATCTCTGTACTATGTTCATTAGATTGATAGATATGAAATACTTCTTGTCCCTGATTATTATAGACTTGAACAATTTCTAAATAATCATTATGAATATCATCACAACTAATATGACATGATCCATGACTTGGATTAGGGTACATTCTCGCATGTAACGTAGCGATATGATTCCTATAAAGGTGAATAGTTGTTGAGAATTCGTAACTTCCATCAAAGTCAACTTGTTTCAATCTGAAATAAGTGAAATTTTCAATATCGTTACCTTCCATTTCATGATCATATTCAATATTTACATTTGAGTTACCATTACCTTCAACTTGTCCGATAATCATGAAGTTTCTATTATCAGAAGAACCTTCAATTTCAAAGTGACTGTTATTAATTTCGGTAGCAGTCTCCCATCTTAAGAATAAATTACCATTGTCAAGAATTTCGGCCATAAAGTGAGTCAATTCTACTGGCAAGTCATGGTCACCAGATCCTCCAAGAGTAAAAGGCGAGAAACTCATAGCAATAGATGATGCTAAAGTACCTTTATCTTCTCCATCTAAACTTGTATTAATTCTACCTTGATCTTCCCATTTTGTACCATCAAAGTGCATTACTTGAGCATCCGTAATATGATCATTTTGGATACCACTGTTTTCGTTATAAGTTAAAATAACACTAGCACCAGCAGTACCAGCAATTCTATCTACATTCCAATATTCACGATTACTTACTCTTTCTACAACAGACATTTCATCAATTGTATTATGGTAAGGATGTGATTTTTCGAAATATTCAATTCTAAACGAAGTCAAACCAGGTAAGGGTCTTCCTAGACCTGCCTCTCTAAGTTGGCCATTTTTACCTACAGGCATCATTAAATAATAATCAGCTCCTAAAATCCCAAAAAATGAAGTTAAATCACTATTATAATCAATTTCCTTAATTATAGCTCCATTTACATAAGAAGAGTCAGAACCACCTGATCTATGACCATTCCAAGTAGTAACAGAGTTTGCAACAAAAGAATATTCATTTAAACTTAATGGGTTCATCTCTGATGAAAATATTATACCATTTCTTAGGTTTAAGGCAACAGGGTTGTACATTGAATCAGCAATATATAAAGCAGACTTTAATGTAAGACCAGCAGGGTGTTGGGTATCCATTGTTAATGAATGTATAGCTTGGGTGTTTTCAGCAAATGTGATTGATCCACTAGCATTTCCAACAAAAAATAAATTCATTGAAGGAGTACTACCATTGTTTGATGAATCAGCATAAATAGTTAGATCATCACCTACGGGTTGATTAATCACTAAATCATGACCTTGCGTAACAATAGAAATTTCACTTCCTGAAATATCTGCATTTAGGTTGGTAGGGCTATTTAAAATAACAGTTGATATATCTTCTGGAACATTTTCAATAATTCCTCCTGCCCCGAATTTGGGGTAACTCCCAGGAAAAGCATCTAATTCAGCTTTAGAAATTAAGTTATTAGGAGCTCCTGAAGTATTCAAAGTAACATTCTGGCCAATATAAAAAGTACCATTCCATGTTAATCTACTAAATCCATTTGAACCTACACTAGGAGTATCAAACTTTGCATTATTTTTTAAAATAATATCTTTTACTGTAACTTTTATTCTTCCAGCATGATGATGTTTACCTTTAAAATATCCAGTACTACTAACAACAATAACATTACAATCTATTCTTCCATGATATGCTGTATTTCTTAAAGTACCATCAATAAATAATGTATCAATTAATATAGCGTTGTCCCAAGAGGAATTATTTCCAACCTTACAAATTTGACCTTCATCTATTTTTAAATTATGTCTTCCAGTCCATGAAGGAAGAAAGTTACCATCAGGATCTCTGAAATTAGAAAGTGATCCTTTCGTTCCTAAATAGGTATTGGTATTATGTAAGGAATAAATTTGAGCGAATAATGCTGTTTTAAAAAACAGTATTAATGTGAATAAAATTAGATTCTTTTTCATGAGTTAAGTAGTATATAGTAGTGTATTAGGTTTTGTGTCTTTATATACGAATTTACATCTATTATAAGTTTTATTGAAGATATATAACGTGTGTAATTGAGTTGCTATAAATAGGATATTTCTAAGTTTGTATTTATTAGTTATGTAAGAAAATAGACTCGTGGCAACTATTTAAACTCTTGTATTATCTAATAATATAGGATTTGTCTACAAATAGCATAAATCTTACATGTGAATAATTTAAAATTTTTGTATAAAATAAAGACACTTTAGTTTATGAAATGAGGTAAAACAGTCATTGTATAGAAAAACATAAGAAGTATATAAACAAAAAAAAGACTACTAAAATAGTAGTCTTTTTAATACTCGACTGAAAAACTAATTTTTAATTTTTAACGATAAACCTTTTCACTTCTTTTTGACCTGAGGCTGTCGTTACGGTTAAGAAATATACTCCATCTAATAAATTTGAAATATCAATTGTATTTATGTTTTGTGGAGATACTTCTTTCACGTGCATTCCGTATGCATTGTGAATATTTACTGAAGTAATTTCACTTGCATTATCTATAGTTGTATGGATAGTATTTTGGGCTGGGATTGGAAAGATATTTAAATCTGTAAATTCAATGTTAGAAACTTCTACTTGAATTGTTTCCGAATACTCATAAGCTCCATCAAAATCCACTTGTTTCAATCTAAACCATTTGTATTGAGTCGCAACGGTAGCAGTAACATGATAAACATATTCAATTACTGTATTTGAGTTACCATTACCATTTACTTCACCAATCATTTCAAAGTTTCTACCATCATTTGAAGCTTCAATTTCGAAATGACTGTTATCAATTTCTGATGCAGTTTCCCAGTATAAGCTAATAGTGTTATCATTATTTTTCTCCGCTTCAAAGTAAGTTAACTCTACAGGTAGGTCGTGACCACCACCACCACCTAATGTGAATGGTGAGAAACTTGAAGCTGAAGTAGATAATAAAGCACCTATATTTTCACCAACAGTATGTTGTGTTTGGTTACCTTGATCTTCCCAATGCGTACCGTTAAAGTGCATTACTTGTGCATTAGAAACGTGCGTATTATTAATACCTGAATTTGCATCATACGTTAAAACAACCGCTGCACTTGCTGAACCAAAAATTCTATCAATGTTCCAATATTCAAACTCACTTACTTGTGAAACAGTTGAAGAAGCATGAATATCTCTATATTGAGGGTGAGTATTATTAATATATTCAAATCTAAATGTTGTTTGAGTATCTGCGGTAGGCATTCCTATTCCTGCTTCACGTAATATTCCATTTTTACCTACAGGCATCATCATATAGAAATTATTACCTGTAATGCTTAAAGCTGATTTTAAAGCAGCAGAAAAGTTTATTGTTTTCATAATAGGTCCATCAATATAAGAGCTATTACTTCCTCCTGATGCATGACCAGACCATGAATATACAGCATTCGAGACAAATGAGTATTGATTTAAAAATAGAACATTTGTTTCTGTAGTAATTAAACGACCATTAGTTAATGTCAAAGCATTGTTATTATATGATGTATTAATTATATCTATTGGATGGCCTAAAGTAATACCTTCAGTTGAATTAGTATTCATAGTAATAGATCTGACCCTATTATTATTGGGAGCTAAAGTAATTGTACCTGAGGCGTTATCATTAAAGAATAAATTTACAGTAGGTGAAGCTTCAGAAGAGGCGTCAGCATAAATTGTAACGTTTGAAGAGATCGCATTTGAAATCACTAAATCGTTTCCTTGAGTATAAATATCAGCAGAGGAAGAAGATAAATCTGCAGTAATGGCTGTGTTACCACTCAAGATAATTGAATTAACATCTGAAGCTACACCTGAAAGAGTACCCGAAGCAACAGCTTTTGGGTTTGAACCTGGTAAAGCATTAATTTGAGATTGAGAAATTAAATTATTAGAAGCACCTGAAGTAGTTAAGGTAACATTATCAGCAACAGAAATACTACCCGACCAGTTTAACCCACTATAACTATTTGAACCAACTGAAGGAACAGCAAACTCTGCACCATCTTCTAAAACAATATCCTCAACATTGACATATAAACGACCACCTGAATGATTGTCAGCATTAAAATTACCTGTACCCGAAACGATGATAGTACCAATGTTTACTGTAGTTCTGTAAGCAGTATTATTAATTGTACCATCCACAAACAAAGTGTCAATAACTGGTTGAGCATGGTTTGAACTACTATTTCCGATGTAAACATTTTTTCCTGATTGGATTCTAATGTTATAGTTTCCTGTCCATGATGGTAGTGTATTTCCATCTTCATCAACAAAATCAGATAAACTTCCTTTAGTACCAATGTAGATAAATCCAGAAGCAGAATTTGAAACTGAGTAAGTTTGAGCATTCATACTTACTTTTGTAATAAAAATTAGGAGTAATAATAATAGTATCTTTTTCATTTTTTCAGCGAGTTATTTAAAAAATTAGGTTTGGTTGATGTAACGGTTTAACTATTATTAAGGATATGTTTAAGAAATATTATATGCGTACTTTTTCTTTAATCGACATAGAATCAAGTTGTTACGCTATCTTTTCATGTAAGTTTATAGAATTAAAAATAAATTTAAGTGACTGAAAATCAATGAAATGCATGTAAAATAAGCTAGAGAGCTAAAAACTTACATTGTAATATATTTTCAAAAAAATGATGATTTATTTATGAAAAAGTGCTGATATCAAGAAACCTGTATATTGTATTATTTTAAGTAGAAGTGATTTTGATGAGTTTGAAGGGAATATATGTTCTGTAAGGAAAAATGCACTTTATGAGAAGAAATCAAATGTAAGTAATAATACTTTGAGAAACTTTTTGAATATGAAATCAAAAAAAAATGAAGAGCTTTGACCTTCTTCATTTTTTTTAACCTAAAAAGAATACTATTTATAAAGTTTCACTCTGCTTTCACTAAAGTGATACTTGAAGTTTGAATATTATGATTACTTACTTTTTTAGTTGATACTATTTTTACAATGAGTATCAAAAATAATATGATTAATATCTTTTTCATAGCTAGTGTTGTTTTGGGTGAAAAAATAAATAGCCCAACCTGGGTCAGGCTGTTTAGGTAAAGAGGGTTTATATATGGTCTTTTACAATAAATCTTTGAGTTTCTTGTTTACCTGATGCAGTTTTTAAATTCAGATAATAAATACCGTTATGTAAAGAGTGAATATTAATATGAGTAAACATTGTAACGTCATCTTCTTCTCTCAACTCCTTTATCGTTCTACCGTGACTATCTAAAATTCTTAAACTTTGAATATGATCATTATTTTGTAAAGTAAAATAGGTATTGATTTCATCACCACTGGCAGGGTTTGGATATAAAGTAAAATGTAATCCATCATTAATTTCATTGGAGATGGCAAGCGTATTTGAATATGAGTATTGACCATCAAAATCAATTTGTTTTAACCTAAAGAATGAATAATGTGCATTTTCATGAAAGGCGATAAAATCATAATTTGTTCTTACATGTGATGTACCAGCACCTTCAACTTCTCCAATTTTATTGAAATTACGACCATCGTGTGACGCCTGAATTTCAAAATAATCATTATTATATTCTGCAGCAGTGGCCCATTCTAATTCAACATGTTCTTCATCATTGATTTTACCTTTAAATGAAATTAGTTCAACAGGTAAACTTTGGAAACCATCACCACCAAGTGTAAATGGACTAAATGATGAAGCTGCATTTGATCTAAATGATCCTTTACTATCATTTTCAGAATAGGTTTGTTTACCTTTTGATTCCCATTTTGTACCATCATAGTGAAGTACTTCTGAATTCGGTAAACCTGCTGAAGCAATACCACTATAGTCTGTAAAACTAAGAATAACCTCCGCAGAAGCAGAACCAGAAACACGGTCTACATCCCAATATTCGTATGGACTTACCTCGTTAGATGAAGCTAATGGATCTAGATTCATATAATCAGTATGGGCAACATCAAAATATTCAATTCTAAATGTTGTAATAATATTAGATGGATTACCAACACCGGCTTCTCTTAATTTACCATGTTTACCTGTAGGTAACATCATATAAAAGTTTCCGTCTGTAATACCCAAGGCAATTCTTGTTGCGGCATTATTATGAATAACTTTAGCAATTGGACCGTTAATATGGGCAGCATCACTACCACCAGATTTATGATTAGACCAATCATAAGAGGCTCCTGATACAAATGATTCTTTATCCAAATACAATAAATTAGTTGATGTGGTATATAATATACCTTTGGTCAAAGTTAAAGCAGATGTATTATAAGTGTTATTATAAATATCGAAACGTGATCCAAGTGTAACAATAGAATCTGTATTGATGACTAAACCTTTAAATCTTCTGTTGTTATTACTCATTCGCAAATAACCTGATGCATTGCTACTTAAAGTAATGACTGTTGAAGGGTTAGAAGTTGAATTTGAATGACCAAATAAACGTATATCATTACTCATTTTACTATTGATCGTCAAATTATGACCTTGTGTTCTGATTCTAAATACACCATCGGTTTGATCCAAAGGAGCATTAATAGTAGCATCATCTGATAAAATAATTGTATGAACTTTTGAAGGGATTTCACCATTTACATTATCCTTAATAATATATTTTGGAAATGAACCAGGAAGACCCTGAATATCAGAATAAGAGATTAAATCTGTTTCTGAACCATGTTGATTATATGTCACACCAGTACCTACATATAGGTTTCCGTTGTGAGTCATTTCACCAAAATCCCATGGACCTGGAGAAGGTTCATCAAATTTAGAATTGTCATGCAAAATTAAATTATCAACATATAATCTTAAATTACCATTGGTATGGGCATTACCATTAAAGTGGCCTGTTTCAGTAATAATAAGAGTCTTAATATGTAAATGGGAATTGTAAGCAGTTTGCCTTAATTCACCTGCTAAAATCAATGTATCAAAATACATATGATCATAATTACCAGTAATGGTATATGAATCACCATCTGGAATCATAATGTTATAATTACCTGTCCATGAAGGCAATGTTTCTCCTCCCGGTTCCATGCCATTTGAATCTAAATCATCAAGATTACCTCTTGATCCAATTGATTCCCACATATCGTTAGGGCTATAAAAAACTTGTGCATAACCTCCACAAAAAATTGAGGTCAATAGGATAGATAATAGTATTTTTTTCATGATAATAGTGTAATTAGGTTTGCCTTTCTATACGTTAATAACCGTGAATTTTGTTTTATTGTTAGTATAATACCTACGTATGTTTTTAGAATTAAATAAAAGAATAGTATAATAGACTCTACAAAAGTTGTAATAAATTAAGCAATTGAAGTAATTTTATTTTGCATAAACATTGCTGATTATCAGTTTTTTATGAAATTGACTAAAAATAGTACATACTGTTAATTCATGTAAATAAATGTAAAAATTAACCTTTTTTTCTGTTTTTGCTTGTTCTCTTTCATTGTACAGAAATCTTAATACTCTTAAATAATCCTTTCTCAGTCATGAAAAAGGATTATTTGAATCAATAATTATTCAAAAATGTATAATCTGATTTTTAGAATCTTAGTACTAAAAGCTAAACTTCATTACTTTAACGATATGAAAAATGTTTTCTATTTCATTTTGATATTAATACTTTCTGTGAGATGTCATACTTGTATTTCAAATCAGCACACTATTAAAAGTGTTTATAAAGATGCTTCTGTTGTTGCTCTAAATGACTTTAAAAACTACGGAGAATTAGTTACTGAAGTAAAAAGATTAATTCACCTCCCGAAATATGAAAGTTATGAAAATGATCATATTTTTTTATTTGAACAGCACAATGGAAACTTGATTCCTTTGTCATTAGGAAGAGAATGGTGTGCTGAAAATACATCTTGTTGTTATATAAAAAGTAAAAATGTTGTTACGGTTGATGAAAAGGAGAGTATTAATTTAAAAGAATATGAACAGTTTGTATTTAATAATGGTGTAAATAGAAATCTTTCAGATCACCCAACCAAAGCTTTAATTTTTTTAGAATATGATCAAGAATATCCAATAAAGAACTTTGAGCAGGAGTTAATGAAGTTAGATGTCATTAGACAAAAGATCAGAGCAAAAGGAAGTGAATTGCTCTATCATAAAAAAATAAGTGAGCTAACAAAAGAGGAATATTCTCAATTAATTAAAAGAAGATTGCCTTGTAGAATAGAAGTGACAGAAAAATTAGCAAATAAGAATATTTTCGAAGAAGAAGTTGTTTTACCTATTTTATAGAATTTAATTTCAACGGACTAGGCTTTATTTGTGTCTATATTGATAAGGATTAATTCTTTTTTTATAGTTATGAAAAAAGAATTACAATTAATATTTTTGCTTTGCTAACAAACTTTAAATTAATGCTATTTCTACACTCTTTAAATTAATTCAACAAATGAAAAAACTACTTTTCTGTATCGTTCTTTTGTTCAGCATAATAAGCTGTAACACTTCTGAAGTAACGAAAGAGAATAGTCTCTATTCAGAAGATGAAAACGTTAACCTTTACGCATTTATAGGAAGGAGAATTACGGTGGAAAAGATGGAAAGAGAACCTGCTTCAGCTGATACAATTATTGGCCTTGATGGTAAAAAAGTTGCTCTTCAACATATCAATTTTGATCAGAAATTCAAAGCGGTCTATAAAATTGAACTACCTTTATTTAATGATTTAGCCTCAGATACCATTTCATTTATAGCTTTTGATCATTATGGTACACCAAAATTTAGTGAGCATGAATATGCGATTTTGTATATTCAGAAATCAGAAAAAGAGGATCAATTCTACCATAAAAAATACATATTTGATCCTGTTCAAAAAACAGATCAAGAGGTTTGGATTGGACTAAAAGGGGAGTCAATCAGTGATATTATCGAAAAAAGAAAGACTACATTAATACAAAATCAGATTTAACCTCTTGAAAGAGTATTATAAATATCTTTATCAAAAGAAAAAGACGATCAAATACAACGCTATTTGACCATCTCTTTTTCTTATTCACTTAAAGTAGTGATCAATGCTTTGACTTTCTCTAATCTAGGTGCGACAACTTTTTTACTGATCTGTAATTTTAATACCTTCATTCTATAGAAATAAGGATATTAAAAAAGCTTATGTTTTTGAAGTAATGAAATCACAAAAGGACACAAAGTAATCAATGCATAATCCATAAAGTTCATTATCATAACTTCAGCCAATGCTGTTCAAGTTTTTATCAATGTTGGGCCACCTCATTTATGGGTGTAGGTAATCCTCATCGATTTACATTTAATCCAGAACATTGGGATTGGTCTATGGAACATTATGAAAGAGAAACACACCTTTTTGGGCCTAGTAGAACAGAGTTTCCTGAATTGATTACTGGAACGAAAATAAAAAGCATTGAGGGGCAATTATTAGAGGAAGATACGATACTTTCTATCCAAAAAACATATCCTATTAGCTTGTTAGGAACTCCATCATCAATAGATTATAATTCTAAGCAAAAAGAGTTTGCCTTAACGATATTTAAAGGAGATATTTACATCACTAATCAGGATTTCAAAACTTGAATTCTAATATTCTTAGTCAAAAGAATTTCATGAAAAACATTTTCCTATTTTCTTTTAAAAAAAGAATTTTGATGAAAACTATTCAACTAGATGAAAATAGAGGGAATACAAATTATCTAGAATACCTTAAAAGTATTTTTGGAGGTACTATTTCTGGAAATACACTTAATATTGATGATGAATTAGGTAGTGGAATAATTACTATTCTAGAAGGAGAAGATTATCGTATTGTAGATTTCTATTTTACTCCTAAGGTTGACCAAGTCCACTATTTTAATAGAGATACCAATTTTGAAATTACGCTATCTTTTTTCTTGCACGATGTTCATTATAAAAGTCAAGGAAAAGATTTAGTCATCAATGTACCTAACGGTTTTGTAATGCTTCAAAATGATGCGAAAATTCAAGTACAATTCAAAAAAGATGTACCCAATCATCTTATAACACTTTATGTAAAGAAGCAAGTATTAAATGATTATGCTATACAGAAATTAAATGAAATGGATGATTTCATATATCATATTGGCGATGTAAGCCTAATGAGTTGGAAAAATTCATATACAAAACGTTTAATCGAAAATCTAGAACCTAAATTTAGACTTGAATGGGTAAACTTAAAACTTCTTGAATTAGGTGTAATAGCAAAAAATATTGTTTATCAGATCAGTGAGAATATCAAAGTAGAAAACCTTTTATTTTCCTCCCATTAATTATCAGCAGTACACAACATAAAAGAGGATATATTAAAAGCATTACATACTAAGCCATCCATAAAAGAACTAGCAAAAGAATATGGTATAAATTATACCAAATTAAATGTGATTTTTAAAAATATTTTTGAAACGACTATCTACAAATTCTATAAAAAACACAGAATAATAAAAGTTCATCAACTAATAACAGAAACCAATAAAAGTTTTACTGAAATAGCCTATGAATATGGGTTTACAGATATCAACCACCTTTCAAAAGATTGTATTAAAACATTTAAAAAAACACCAACTGAATTAAGGAAATCAGTGTTATAGGAATATTTAAAATAAAATATTTAGAAAAAGAGATATAGAATTTCTTCAAATTATATTGATCAATATTCTTTAATAGCTTCTTAAGTAGAAGTAGATCCTAATGAAAAATATCAAATATAAACATATGTTTAGAACATAGGAGAGAGTAGGTAAAGGATTTTAAAATTTAGTAATTACTAATAATTTTCGATTTGATATATTTGCAGAATAGAACCTACACCATTTTATCTTATCAAACAAATTTTACAGTATGACTCCTTCTAATTTAACCATCTTATTGTTGGTGATGTATGTACTTGCCATCATTGGGATTGGATTAAAATTCAATAAAATAAAAATAGTGAAGACTTTTTTCTTGCTTCTAGGAAATTACCGACTAGTCTTTTAGCAATTACTTTTATCGCTTCATGGTGGGGTGGAGGATCAGCTGTTGATCTAGTCGATCAAGCGTATGAAGTAGGGTTAGGTTCCTTTTGGATATATGGAATGTCTGTACTTTTTTCTACATTCTTAATGTTTTTAATGGCAAAAAGCATTAGAAATATAGGTACTATCTCTCAATCACAATTGATGGAAGAACGTTATAACGCCAGTGTTTCATTATTGCTGACGATTTTCATTATCATATTTATGATCATTGCTGCTTCTGTACAAGTTATTGTAATGGGAAATTTTTTCAGTACTTATTTCTCCATTAGTTATGATATGGGAGCAGTTTTAGGAGTAGTCATCGTATTAAGTTATGCTACTCTAGGAGGATTTAAAGGAGTGGTTTTAACGGACTTCTTACAATTTGTATTTTTCCTTTTTACAAGTGTTGCATTGTGTTATTTTTCTTATTGTAAAGCGGGTTCATGGGAAAATGTAAAACTAGTAGCAGAAACAAATAATAATTATGGATATACTTCTTTCTTCCATAATGTAACCGATCATTTGGCTTATGTTATTACATTTGGTTTTTCATGGGTTATTTCAGCTAATGTATGGCAAAGAATTTCTGCTGCAAAGGATGTCAAATCATCTAAAAATGTAATGCTTTACAGCTTATTTGTTTTTATTCCTTTATATCTGATGATCGTGTTTACAGGAATGTTTAGTAGTGTAGCATATGATGTTCTACCTGAAGGAGGGATTGTAGCAACTTTAATAAGTGAGGTAAGCAACCCTATTGTGAGCGCAGTGATGTTTTTAGGATTGTGTTCAGCAATTTTATCAACAATGGATTCCCTTCTAAACACATGCTCTTTAGCAATGACAATTGATATTTATAAGAAATATATTGCTCCTAAAAGTTCACCCAAAAACATGGTATTGGTGGGAAGATTAACCACAGTAATCGGCAGTTTATTGACATTAGCAATTGCAATGAATATCAAAAGTATCTTGACGATTTCATGGATTGGTTCTGACTTTTTAACAACAGGAGTAGTCATTCCTTTGGTTTTTGGGTTTATCTGGAAAAAAGGAAATAGCAAAGGTGCTATGGCATCGATGCTTTTTGGTTTGTGTTTTTCATCCTATAATTTCATTGTTGCTCTGGGTGTAGATTTACCAGTCTTTTATGAGATTGCTTCTTTAGATCAAGCTATTATTGGAATCAGTTGCTCATTTATCTTGTTTGTATTCATTAGTTTTTTTACAAAAGATGGAAAGAATAAAGGGGTTGATTTTATCCAAAAAGCAAAAGGAATTTCAAATAAGGTAGCAGCTTAAAAATAGACCTTACTTTTTATATTATTATTAAATATTTTAACCTAATAAGGTATTCCTCTTCTTAAATAGAACTTTATGACTTTATCTATAAACGTTTATAAGTTTATTTGAGAGTATACAAGACATAAAAAAAGGCGTTTGAGATCTAATTTCTCAAACGCCTTTTAACTTTATAGTAAAATAAAGAATTATACTTTGTCTTTACCTAAAGTGATTAAAGCATAAGCAATAGCACCTACTAATGGTGGTACCATAAAGCCCATTGCTGCAATTTCTAAATAAGTTATTGCTACCATCTCGTTGGAGTTAAGTGAATGCAATTTTGTTATAACGTCACAATATTAAACAATTGTGAGTCCTAATCCAACTTAAGAGCTGATTTTAGTCATTCTTTTTCTCTGATAAAGATTGGATCTCTTTTACCAATTCTTTCTGCTTATCCGTCAACTTTGTAGGAACTGTCACATTATAAGTGATATACAAGTCGCCGAAAGCATTATCTTGTTTATACTTAGGGAAACCTTTACCTCTTAATTTCACCTTCGTTCCATTCTGTGTACCTTCTTTTACTTTCAATTTCACTTTACTGTCGAAAGTATCGATTGTAATATCACCACCCAATAACGCAGTGTACATATCAATATCCACAGTTTTGTAAAGGTCATTTCCTTTACGCTCAAATTCTGTAGAATTGGAAATATTGAAAGTAATCAATAAATCACCTTTAGTTCCACCATTTCTACCCTCTTGACCATGTCCAGGAATTTTGATCACCTGACCATCCGCAATACCAGCAGGAACCGTCACACGAATATTTTTACCATTGATCTTATAAGTACGTTTTTCTGTCTTATAAATATCTTTGATATCTAAAGTAACGCTTACTTTAAAGTCACCTCCTTTTTGAGGTCTAGGTTGAGAAGAGAAACCTCCTCCGCCACCAAACATCGAATTAAAGAAATCAGAGAAGTCTCCGCCACCTTGACCTTGTCCGCCAAAACCACCGAAACCGCCAAATCCGCCTTGACCTTGTCCACCAAAGCCTCCGCCGAATCCACCTCCTCCGAATCCTTGAGATTCGAATTGATCAGCGTGTTCCCAATCTTTACCGTATTTATCGTATTTTTTTCTTTTTTCCTCATCACCTAAAACCTCATTGGCTTCATTGATCTGTTGGAATTTCTTTTTTGCTTCTTCGTTATCCTTATTTTTATCCGGATGATACTTCCTAGCTAATTTTCTATATGCTTTCTTAATATCGCTCTGAGAGGCACTTTTATCTATTCCTAGTACTTGATAATAATCTATATATTCCATATTTATTTTTTGCTCGAGTTTATATTAATACTATAGAACTCTTTATGTTCATTTTTAATCTATGTGGGCGTAAAATCTAGTCCATAATGCTAACTGTATACTAAAAATACACAGTTTTATTGTATACGAAAACAATATAGTATCGTTTAGCCATTTTTCTTAATAAATGATACACAATAGTTCTGTTATTATAGTATACGGAAGTTTTATATTATGTATAATAGAAATTAACAAACGTTAGAAAAAACATTCTTTTTTTGAATGAAAAGTGAAGAATACAGTGGTAAAAACGGATAAAGTCACTTGAAAAACTACCCCTAGTAGAGGCACGATTCATCGTGTCTCACGAACCACAAACCGAAACATATAAAAATTAAAAGTGAAGAATGCAGTGGTAAAAACGGATAAAGTCACTTGAAAAACTACCCCTAGTAGAGGCACGATTCATCGTATCTCACGAACCACAAACCGAAACATATAAAAATTAAAAGTGAAGAATGCAGTGGTAAAAACGGATAAAGTTACTTGAAAAACTACCCCTTGTAAAGGCACGATTCATCGTGTCTCCCGAACCACAAACCGAAACATATAAAAATTAAAAGTGAAGAATGCAGTGTTAAAAATGGATAAAGTCATTTGAAAAACTACCCCTAGTAGAGGCACGATTCATCGTGTCTCCCGAACCACAAACCCTCCACAATTTCTTACACAAACTTAGCTCCTTGAAAAGTATCTCTTTCCTTCAATCTTTTTTCAATCATTAATTGAATTTGATTCGGACGAATACCCCAATTAGGTGCAATACGAAGATGAATAGGCGTATCACTACTGAAACGTTGGATAGCGATATCAGGACGTAATCGTTCAAGGAAATCGACCATAAAGTCTACATATTCGTCAGGTTGGAATAACGGAAACTGTGAAGGATATTCCTTAAACTGTTTAGCCATGATTGTTCCTTTGACAATTTGTAATTGATGGAATTTCAAAGATTCTAAAGGTAATTTATTCAAGATTTCAGCCTGTGCGAGTGTTTCTTCTCTCGATTCACCAGGTAAACCAAATAACATATGACCTGCAACAGAAATACCACGATCAACTACTTTCTGAATTGCTTCTACAGAATCTTCAAAACTATGACCACGGTTGACACGATCTAGCGTTTTATTGTAGCAAGATTCAATACCAAATTCAATGAAAATCAAATGCTCTTGAGCAAGTTCTTGAAGGTAATCCAATTGTTCATCTGAAAGACAGTCAGGACGAGTACCAATCAATAAACCATCGATTTTAGGATGACTTAATGCTTCAGAATAGATTTCTTTTAGATACTCTAAAGTACCATATGTATTTGAATACGCTTGAAAATACCCGACAAATGCCTTTGCAGAATGATAGCGACCAGGTAGAAACTCCATTCCATGATCAATTTGTTCCGTAATACTTTTCATACCATCATGAAGATAGTTAGGAACAAAGCTATCATTATTGCAAAAAGTACAACCTCCATAGCCTAAAGAACCATCCCGATTCGGACAAGTAAATTCAGCATGGATGGAAACTTTTTGAATGCGTCCACCATACTTGTCTTTTAATTGCTGCGAATACGGAAAATATCTTCTAGACAGGAAGTTCATGATTTTATTGTTTTACGGTTTGTTGTAGTTCTCTTTCTTTATGTGCTTTAGAATCACTTATGCTTCTGAAAATTAATACACCAAGCATTGTCGCAATCACACTGTAAATACCCACTTGATCATAATGTTCCAATTTATCAGTTACAGGATTATCTACGATTACTAATCCTGCAGAAAAAGAAGCTAAACCTTGAGCGAGATTTTGAACCGATGAACGGATACTCATAAAACTCCCTCTTTGTTTAGGATCTGCAGTATTTAGAATTAATGCATTGGCAGGGATTGATCTCGCTCCACAAATAAAGAACAAGGATGAAAATACCAATACCACTGGAATGGTCATATTAGGGACGTTTGTCAAAACCAAAGTGGGGATAATTGTCACAAAGGAAATGATAACAAATACTATATATTTCCCATATTTATCAGACCATTGGCCGATTTTAGGAGAAAAATAAAAGGTCGCTATACCTCCAAATAAGTAAATCCAAGTCAACTGTTGATCTAGAAAACCAATATTCTTTACCATATAAGGAGAGAAGAAAGGAATGATCAGGAAGTGCCCAAAGAATACCAAGAACAATCCAAGAAGCCCTTTTAATTGGCGACCATTTTTTAATACACTGATCAAAGGTTGGAAGAAATTAGGATGCTTATTGGCAATCTTAAGATGATCAGTCATGGTCTCTAATCGCTTATAACAGACCACCCAAAGGATAGCAGATATTATCGCAATGATGATAAATGGAGCATGCCAATCAATTGTAACGCCTAAATAGAGTCCAATTGGAACACCTATAGCTGAGGAAACCGCAAAACCTGTCATTAGAATACCAATACCACGTCCACGTTTTTCGTCAGGTAGCATATCACCTACGATCGTAAATAATGCGGCATTAATCAATCCACCTGAGATACCAGTAAATAACCTTGCAAAAAGAAGGAAATGATAGGTTGGAGCAATACCGCAAAGTACTGTCCCTAGGGTAAAAAAGGCATATATCATTAAAAACATTTTCTTTCTTTCGAATTTATCAATAAAGAAAATGGATAATAAACCAGATACGGCTGCTGCTAATGTGTAGGAAGAAACCACAGCACTCCATTCGATGGGTGTCATGGAAAATGTTTCTTGTAAAGTATGCCCTAATGGCATCAATACAACGAAATCTAAGATATTCGTAAAACTTACTGCCGCTAGCATGTATAGTGTTACTTTCTCTTTTCTATTTAAAGTTGATATCATTTAGTTTTGCTCTGATAATTTAGTCTACGTTCCCATAATTGAACATATTTTGCGTGTTTTCAATGTAAAGTTAGAATTAAAACAATGAAATATAGAATCGCTTACCGTTTATTAGGATAATAGGTAATCTGTTGATTAAGAATCATTTTAATAAAAAAAAGCCAGTCGAAATACATCAACTGGCGTTCTATAATTTTTCGTTTTTCTCGTATTAATTTTGATTTTGAGCTTCTTTCACAACCAACTCATCATCGATAGGAGGAGAGAGTGTTTTTTTAACTTTTTCTCCCTTTAGACAAGCCATTGCTTCTTCCACCATTTTAGGAGAACCCACATAAAAAGGAGTACGCTGATGGAATTCTGTAGGCTTGATTTCAAGAATTCTACGATGCCCATCCGTTGCCATAGCTCCCGATTGTTCTGCTAAGAAAGCCAATGCATTACATTCGTATAATAACCTTAGCTTACCATTCTCATATTTAGATGTAGAAGGGTAGATGTAAATACCACCTTTCAGCATGTTACGATGAAAATCACCGACAAGAGATCCGATATAACGGCTAGAATATTCTCTTTCTTTACAACGAATGATATACTCTTTTAATCCTTCATTAAAAGTATTGTACCCTCCTTCATTGATCGAGTAGATAGATCCATCCGCTTTGCATTGCATATTTGGATGAGAAAGGAAATACTCCCCTAGAGAAGGTTCGTAGGTGAAGCCATTGACGCCATAACCTGTTGAATAAACAAGCATCGTAGACGAGCCATACAATACATATCCTGCAGCCACTTGTTCAGTACCTTGTTGCAACATATCTTCTTTTGTAGGAGGTCTACCAATAGGGGATCTTCTTCTGTAGATAGAAAAAATAGTTCCGACTAGTACATTGACATCAATGTTTGAGGAACCATCCAACGGGTCAATAGTTACGATATACTTTGCGTGATGATTTCCGGTATCGATGATACCATTTACTTCTTCAGAGATAATTCCACAAGTTTCACCTCCTTTAGAAAGTGCTCTTGTAAAACGAACATCAGCAATCATGTCAAGTTTTTGCTGAGCTTCTCCCTGAACGTTATCAGCGCCTACACCTCCCTCAATTCCAGAAAGTCCAGCTCTATTGATCTCACGGTTGATGATCTTTGAAGCCAAAGCAATATCACGAAGCAATTGAGATAGTTCGCCCGTAGCATAAGGAAATTGTTCCTGCTTTTGAGCAATGAATCGGTCTAAGGCCGTACCGACAGAAGCGGTAAGTTTATCCATCATAATATTTGGTGAATAAGTTATGTGTGTTTATTACGGTGTGTTATTATTGGTCTTGTAAAATTAGGTATTTATTTATGAATTATTGCAATCGGTTGCAGTTAGTATAAAAAAAAGACCGACAATTCTGCAGATCTTACAGTAGTGTCGGCCCACACACATCACAAAAGTACCAGAATGCTTATGCTTCTGTTGCTTCTGAAGATGCAGTAGTTTTCTTAGCAGGTGCTTTTTTAGGAGCTGAGGCTTTTGCTTGAGCAGCTTCTAAAGCTTCAATACGAGCTTTTAAAATCTCTACTTCTTCAGAATCTCCTCCTTTAAACATTGAAGTGATCTTGTCTAAGTCAATGTTCAATGAAGATGTAAATTTCTCAGCTAATGTTTTGAGTTGATCTTCGAATTCGTTTTTCTTTGCTTCAGTGTTTTCCACAAATTCGTCTACGATTTTCTTACCTTCTTCCGCAGTAAGTTTTTCCTCTGCAACTAATTTGTCTACTACTTCAGTAATTTTTTCGATAGTAAATGCTGTAATACCAACGCCAGTATATACAACTTTCTTTAATAGTTCTTCCATGGTGCTATTAATTTTTTTGTGGTTAAACTCTAATGTTCAAACACTTAAATTATATTATTTGTTTCAAAGGTAAGAAAAATTAATGAATGAACAATCATTTTTTATTGATAAAAAGATTTATTTCTAAGATATTCAGACATTTTACTCTTTTTCTTTAAGAAATAATAATGGATAAGTATTTCTATTGTATTACGGAGTTGGGAATTGAAGGTTGATATAATTCGCTACTTTTTTCAATGCTTCATCAGATTCAGGGATAAAACGCCAAAATAATTGCCACCAATGAATCAAATCATCCCATTCTTGATAGGTAACTTGAGCGCCTTTTTCTTCTAACTTTTCTTTGAGACGAATACTATCAGCATGTAGTACCTCATTTTTAGAAGTTTGAATCAACATTGGAGGGAAGCCTTTTAAATTTCCATATAATGGCGATACATAAGGATCATCCAATGCTTTGTCTCCTGCATACACTTCGGCCCATCTTTTCATTTCATCAATTTTGACAAAAGGATCAACATATTTATTTTTTTCATAGGTATCACCAGTATGTAGAAGGTCTACCCATGGGGAGAGACAAACACCTGCTAAAGGAAGCTTCTTTCTTTTCTTTTTAAGCATTAAAAATAAAGAACAAACCAATCCTCCACCTGCAGAATCACCAGCAACTATAATATCATGATCACTGTAGCCTTGTGTTTTGATATATTGGTAAGCCTGAAAAGCATCTTCAACTGCCGCGGGACAAGGATTTTCAGGAATTTTTCTATAATTAATCAAGAAAGCTTCTGCTTGTGTATCCTTGACCAATTTACCTACCATGTGACGGTGTGTTTGTGATGAACCTATAGCATAGCCTCCACCATGAAGGTATAATATGGCTCTTTTTGACAGATTTGTACGAATAGGAGTAATCCGTTCAGCACTTAAATGTTCAATCTTAAATTTTGTTGCTTTTACACCCCAAGGTAAAAGGGCAACAATAGAGATCAGTTCAGTTGATTCTCTAAGTAAAGTAAGGTTGACATCTTTAGTAGGGAATAAAATCGATGAAAAGTTTAATCCCATCTTTAAAATTCTGTGCTGAATGGATGACATAGATGTGGGGATTTAAGTATCGTTTAATTATAAATCTCGTCGATAATTGTCTCTGAGATTCTTTTTGGTTTCTGTGTTTTGATATCAAATGCAACTAAAACAACATCCGCTTCCAATGCCTTGTGTTCAGTTCCTTGGATATTAATAGTTTGATGAAATGTAACACTTGATTTTCCTACTTTTTTGACCTGAGTTTGAATTTCTAAAACTTGGTTCATCACAGCAGGATACAAGAAATTGATATTATAATTGGCAATTACAAAGGCTGTATCTTCTTTCTTGGCAAGCATCATCGTTTTGTTGTCTTCAAAGTGAGACCAACGTGCTTCCTCCAAAAATTCCATATATCTCATGTTATTGACATGTTGAAAACTGTCAATATGATAACTTCTAACTTTGATTTTTGTTGTACTGATTTTGCCTGTTTTATTTTCTGCTAGGGTAGACATAGAGTTTAAATTGTAAGTTTTACTATTATTGAGTGAATATACATACATTTATTCTGTATACAAATTTACTCAGCTAATTGAGATATGATAGTGTGAACATAATTCATCACCGTTCGTTCGTATTCAAGCGGAGCTGTTGAAATAGATTTTGCGTGTTCGGCATTATCAACTAACCATAAATACTTTTCTCCATTCTTTTTTGCGTCAAATAAATCTTTCGTCATTTGAACGGGGATATAAGTATCTGCTTTTCCATGAATAAATAAGAAGGGTACTTTTGATTCTCGAATATATTGGATTGGTGATGATTCTGAAAAGAAAAAGCCTGATCTAATTTTTGCTAACAAACTAGTT
Organism: Flammeovirga sp. AWQ4_249; assembly: GCF_056161045.1. NCBI lineage: Bacteria > Pseudomonadati > Bacteroidota > Cytophagia > Cytophagales > Flammeovirgaceae > Flammeovirga > Flammeovirga sp. AWQ4_249. The sequence goes on along the minus strand of NZ_JBSWYJ010000003.1, from coordinate 127,323 downwards.
GTACTTACAAACCCTACGTCAGGTATACCAAAATCTTCTTTGGCTCTTAAATTCAATAATTCTTCGGTATCCGAAAAAGGGCAATCTGCAATATAAAAATCCACCGTATGTGTCTCTTCATTTATTCCAGAATGTGTACAAACAGTCGCACCACCTAATGATTCTCCATGGGCAAGTATGGTGTCTTTTGGTCTTTTTGTTTTTGCCCATCGAGCAACTTGTTCTAAATCTTGACTTTCAAAATAACTAAAGGAAACAGCATCTCCACCACTTAAACCATGTTTTCTTTGATCATATAAAACAACATCAATTCCATGTTTTAAATAGATTTGAGCATAACGCATCATTCTCCATCTATCGTGAGTTACACCATGAACCATTACAGCAGTAAGATCCAATGAATCAATAGGAGCTTTTAAAAAAGTGCCTTTAATCTCATAGCCTAAATCAGAAATAAGGACAAAGTCTTCTCGTTCAGTTTTTGAAAGCCATGTAGTATCAAAAGTATGTTCCTGTATTTCTTCCTCTAATTTACTTGTTCCTTGATATGTTTCAATTAATACTGATTGATCATAGGAGTAATAGGATACGCCAACATACAAGACCACAGTAAAAGTGATAATTGCAATATTTAGTTTTCTATACAGGTGTTTCATTAAATAGGGATAGTAAAATAGGTTTTGGTTCTTCTATATACAATATAGATAATCTTTGTGGAATCAATTAATTTATGGATATTCATGGGCATAATGACAAATAATTTATCAAAATAGTGATAGTGAGAACAGTAACTTTTTTTATTTCTGCTCTATTCTTATTTTTTGCTTCTTGTAGTGAGAAGAAAGAGCAAACGGCTTCAACAACAATTGAAGATTGGCTGACACCTTTTGAAAGAAGTAAAGGGTTAGAAACTTTCACCTATGAGGAAGGTATTGCTTATATTAATCGCCTAGGAGATGCATATGATGCATTTAGAGTCTTAGAATATGGAACAACGGATATTGGAGAACCTTTACGTTTAGGTATTTATTCTTCTGAAGGCACTTTTGTTCCTTCTGACATCAAAGAGAAAAATGTATTATTAATTAATAATGCAATCCATCCAGGAGAACCCGATGGTGTAGATGCATCAATGATGCTATTGCGTGATTTGCTTCAAGGAAAAGTCAATATTGAGGATGAAAATACCATTATTGCTGTGATTCCTTTTTATAATATTGGAGGTGCATTAAATCGAAATTCGACAACTCGTGCCAATCAAGAAGGACCAATGGAATACGGTTTTAGAGGTAATGCTAAAAACCTTGACCTAAATCGTGATTTCATTAAAATGGATTCAAAAAATATGGAAGCATTTGCTGAAATTTTCCATTTGATTGACCCTGATTTATTCATAGATACACACGTAAGTAATGGAGCTGATTACCAATATATTTTGACTTACTTGGCTACACATGAAGAAAAGTTAGGGGGTGATATTGGTGCTTTTTTAAAGCATAAAATGAATCCTTACATGGAGAAAAAAATGAAGGAGGCAGGGTATGATATTGTACCTTATGTAAATGTTTGGGGAACAACCCCTAAAGAAGGATATGTTCAGTTTTTTGATTCACCAAGATATTCATCAGGATACACGGCTTTGTTCAATACACCAAGTTATGTGATTGAAACGCATATGTTGAAACCTTTTAAAAATAGAACAGAAGCAACGTATCAATTTTTGAAAAAGGCAATTGAATTTTTAGAAGAAAATGGTGATGCTCTTTCAGAGGCAAAAGAAAGTAAGAATGAAGATGATTTACATTTAACCTCTTTCCCAATTGAATGGTCAATAGATTCTACCAAAGTCGATACTTTATTATTCAAAGGGTATGAGGGGAAATATAAAAATAGTGATGTAAGTGGGTTACCTCGATTATATTATGATCGTTCACTTCCATATGAAGCTAAAATCCCTTTTTACTCAGGGTTAAAAGTAACAAAGTACGAAGAAAAACCTGCATACTTTATTCTTCCAAAAGCATGGGATAATGTGGTAAAAGCATTAAAAATAAACCATGTAAAAATGCGTCCTTTAAAAACGAAAAGAACGGCTGAAGTAGAAGTAAAGTATATCAAAGACTATCAAACTGTAAGAGCACCTTACGAAGGACATTATTTACACCACACTATTAAAACAACATCTCATACAGAGACTGTCACTTTTAATGAAGGTGATTTATTGATCAGTACGAATCAACCTGCCGTTCGTTTCTTAATGGAAGTTTTAACACCTGAAGCTAAGGATAGTTATTTTGCATGGAATTACTTTGATCCAATTTTACAGCAAAAGGAACATTTCTCAGCTTATGTATTTGAAGATAAAGCGTACAAGATGTTACAAGAGCAGCCGGAATTGAAAAGTAAATTAGAAAAGAAGAAAAAAGAAGATAAAAACTTTAAAAATTCAGCCTACCAGCAATTAGAATTTATCTATGATCAGTCAGACTTAAAAGAAAAGTCTTACCTTAGGTATCCAGTCTATAAATTATATGGTGAGCTACAGTAAATGTAAAGGAGATTATGAAGAAAGTTGAATTTAAAAATATAGAAACAGAAAAGTATGTGGATGCTTTTAAAGAAAGTAAATTCCTTAGAAAACTGTTCAAAATTGCCAAAAAAGCAGGGGAGAAGGTCGTTTATTTAGGGCTTTTATTGTTCTTTATGTATATCGATGAAGAAACACCGAGTAAAGCAAAAATGGCTATTGCAGGTGCTTTAGGTTACTTATTAGTTCCTTTTGATTTAATCCCTGATTTTATTCCTGTTATTGGTTTTGCAGATGACTTCTCTGTTGTATTTGCAGCAATTGGATATGTTTCAGTTTGCTTAAAAACAGAACATAGAGATAGAGCTTTGGCTAGAATGGAAAAATGGTTTGAAGACTTTAATAGAAGTGAAGTAGAAAAGTTGAATGCATTGATTTTTAGAGATCAAGAAGGTGAAGTAGAAATTATAGAAGATTAATTTCCTTCACAAAATCACTAGTAATATCACTTATTTCTGCCCACGGAACAATGACGTTTTGTGGGCAATTTTTTCCTTTACAGCGATTGAAATCCATTGGAAATAACAACCCTTCATGTGTGATTGAAAAGATACTGTAACAGTCTTTTTTCAACTTTCCTTTATGCCCAACTTTCTCCTTTAAAATATGATATAACTTATTTTTGTAATCACTATCAGCAACAAAAAGATCTCCTAATTGTATCTTTCTTTTATTGAGATAATCATAGTTATAGGCTAGTTTTATATTTCGTACATCTTCTAATCCATTATAATAAGTGTCTTTTGAAAAAGTGATACTTAAAACACCGTATTCTTGGTAATGTACTTCATAATTCAACGTAAGAAAACTTAATCCAATAGCTCCTTTTTCGTCTTTCACATCTTGCATTTTGCTCATGAAATCAGAAATAGCTTTTGCCATTATACTTTGAATATCAATGTTGATTTTGTGTTCTATGTCAAATTGATCTTCATAACGAATAAAAGGATAAGTAATATTAAGCTCGTAATGTAAAGAGGAATTGAGTTTATTGAACCCCTGCTTCTCGATTTCAAGGCTACCGAGAGGAAGGGCGTTAGTCAACACATTAGGCGGAATTAAAAAAGATGTGTTGAGAATAAGAATTAAAAAAAGAGTAACAAGTCTCATATACTTTATTATCTACTTTTTTAACTCAATTGAGGTAAAAATTATTGTATTAGATTAAAGAATTATTCTAAGTTAGGAAGAATAATTTTATCAAACGCACTTTCCTCTTTCATTAACTTCTCAATATCTGTAATTTTTCGAGGAGCAGAAGCTGATAAATTAATAGGATCTCCATCCGTAATTAAGATATCATCTTCGATACGGATACCAATTCCCCACCATTTCTCATCGCATTCACTGTTTTCTGGAATATAAATACCCGGCTCTACGGTCACGACCATATTTTTTTGTAACGAAGTATAATGTCCTTTATCATGCACATCTAAACCAATATGATGCATTAAACCATGTGGAAAATAACCAAAATAATCCTCTGGATAAGGTGTGATTTTTAATTTATATAATCCCTCGCCAATAATTGTTGCAGCAATCTCATAAACTTCTTCAAAGGAACGTCCTACTTTACAAGCCTTAATGGCTTCCTCTTGTGCTTTTAAAACTAAATTATACAGTTGTTTTTGTTCTTTTGAAAAAGTCCCATTGACCGGGATAGTTCTCGTAACATCTGCTGTATATCCTCTGTACTCAGCACCACAATCCATGAGTATAAGTTCACCATCTTCCATTTTTGGTTTGTTATTGGCCACATAATGCATCATACAAGCATTTTCACCTGCACCCACAATACTTGGGTAACCTTCATACTCAGCCCCATATTTTTTATAGATAAACTCATGAATACCTTGAATCTCAGTTTCTGACATCCCTGGCTTAATCGCTTTCATCACTTCTTTTTGACCCACACATGATATAGTTACAGCTTTCTTGAGTAAATCAATTTCTTCTTTTTCTTTCAATTGACGTAAGTCTTTCATCAAACTATCTAAGACCATGATGCTGATATTGGTCGTTGCTAAATTTTGTCCTACTTGTACTCTTTGTTCAGGAGACTGTGCGGATAGAAAATTGATAATATTTTGATCTAGCCTTAAAATTGCAGCTTGCGTAAGTTCTGAACCTATTTTCTTGGCCACATTTGATTGATTTTGTAATGTAGCCCCTCGCATCATATTATAAAGATGTTCTGTTGCAGGTGATAAATATTGAGGATAATTAATCTGCTTTTTGATGATTTTGACAAAGTCATACAATTCATAAGGATTATATATATTATCTCTGACATCTCTTGGAGGATCAAAAGTCAAAATTTGATCAAAAGTAGAAAAGTCAATTTCTATATTTCGTAATGATTGATTGGATCGCACACATTGAATACCTAATTCTTGAGCAACACCTTCAGTTCCTAACCGAGCACCATTCCACATTTCATCATATTCATCTTTAGGTTGCACATACATCAAGGCGTGACAAGATGAACCATCCTTAAGCGTAACTTCTTCTTTAAATAAGAGTAAAACGGCATTGGGCTCTCTATAACCTGTTAAATAAAAGAAATCTGGATCTTGATGATAAACATAATTGACATCATTGGCTCTATTTCTCGTAGGGTTCGCAAAAAATATACTTACACTGTTATCTGGCATTTTTGCTCGAAGACTATCTCTACGACTTTGATGAAAAGAAGCAGAAGTATAATCTTTTGGAGCATCCTTATATTGTCCGAAAGTAAGTTGGCTAGCGATAAAAAAGGTAAAAAGTAGGATTAAATATTTCATAGACTAAATCTAGCTTTTGTAAAGCGAAAAAAGAATTTATTCCTCATTATTTCGATTAATTTATCAAAATATAAGTGTGAAACAGACAATTTTTTATAAAATATTTGCAAAAGAAAAATAAAGCTCGTAAAATTGGTCAACCAGTTTTTGGTAAACTAATAAAAAGAAAACCAAAACAGGTTTGAAATTGAATTATAAGAAAAAAACAAGCTATTAAGGTAGTAAAATACAAGATTTACACGCTCTTATTCTATTGATGATAAAAACTAATAATACATTAAAATAGCTGTAGAAGAGTAATTTAGATCGTTTTGAAAGAAAAATGAGAATAAATTTGGAAGTGAAATGTAAATGTTTGTAAATTGGTCTACCAGTTTATAAGGAATTGAAAAATGGAGCAAACAGTATTCAATACATTTAAGAAAATTCAGATTGAAAGACCAGTCGATAAGATCATCAAGCAAATCAAAACGCTGATCTCATCTGGTCAACTTAATCCTGGAGATAAACTTCCTTCGGAACGTAAACTAAGTGAACATTTTGGAATAGGTAGAACTCATGTTCGTGATGCGATTAGAAAATTAGAGTTTTATGGAATTCTTAAAACGTTGCCACAAAGTGGAACAGTGGTGGCGGGTTTTGGAATCACAGCCTTGGAAGGTTTGATCACTGATGTTTTAGATCTTGAAGGAAATGATTTTCAAGCATTAGTAGAAACTAGGGTGATCTTAGAAAAAAATACAGCAAGATTTGCAGCAATGCGTAGAGATGAAAAAGATATTGTATCCATTTCAAGTGCGTTGTCTGCTTATGAAAATGCGGTAAAAAGAGGTGAAGATACAGTCGAACATGACTTAATGTTTCACATGAAGATTGCTGAAGCTAGTAAAAACAGTGTTTTGAAATCCTTAATGATGATCGTTGCTCCAGACATCATTACTTTCTTCAAAGAAAATGATATCTGTGTGGGAAGTAAACCAAATAAAGCCATTGAGGAACATTATGCGATATTAGAACATATCTCAAATCGTGATCCCGAAAAAGCAGAAGTGGCGATGTTTAATCACTTAAAAGACATACTAGAAACAAAAATATAATCTGCCTATGATATAAGAAAGGATACAAAAAAATGGATTAACAAAAGAAAATGCTAATCCATGCAGGTTAAGATTTTTCAATACAGGGTCATCGGCAAAATCATCCGCATAGAATTATCTTAGGGTTAAAGATAATAACTCAGTAAAGTAAACACAAATTTTTTATCTACCCCTATTCATACCTGCTAGCTATACAATTATCTAAATTAAAGCAATTAGACATTTTTTAGTGTATAAATAATACCGTTATTAGATTTATGCATTGTACGTCTAACGCTATCTCTCTTTAATGAAATAAAATGAATTACTTATCTAGAATACTACTAGCAGCAGTAGGTTTTCTAATACTTTTTACTGTATCTGAAACTTATGCTCAAGAAGCTTATATGCTAAAAGGCCAGGTGGTAGACCAAGAAGGTCAAGCTCTACCAGGTGTTACAATTGTAATAAAAGGAACAGAGGCAAGCAAAGGAACAATTACTGATTTTGATGGAAATTATAAACTTATGGTGAAACCGTCGGATGTGATTTTGTTTTCATTCATTGGTTGTAAATCTAAAGAAGTAGCAATTACTACTCAAACGGAATTGAATATCGAACTTGAAGAAGAGGCGAGTCAATTGGATGAAATCGTAGTAGTAGGTTATGGTTCAGTTCAAAAATCACATCTTACAGGTGCCGTATCAAAAGTGACGAGTGATAAGATGGTGGATGTACCTTCTGCACGTATTGATGATGCACTTTCTGGACAAGTTTCAGGTGTGAACATTCAGATGACAAACCCTACTGCGGGTGAAGCACCGACAATTAGAGTGCGTGGTGTTGGTTCGATCACTTCATTCCCAAGTCCACTTATTGTAGTGGATGGAGTGGTGGTAGACCAAGATTACATGAATACTTTGGATATGAATGATGTAGAATCAATCGAAGTTTTAAAAGATGCTTCTTCTGCGGCTATTTATGGTTCAAGAGGAGCAAACGGTGTAATTTTAATTACCAATAAGAAAGGTAGAGAAGGTAAAGCTTCTTTCAACTACAATGGTTATTTCGGTATCAAAGAAGTGCCTAATAATGATGTATTAAAAACAGTTGGTGAGTGGAATGCTTTCGTTAGAGAAAATAACGATGGTGAATTAACAGACAAAATGAGATACATCAACGAGTTAGGAACAGAAACGGATTGGCAAGATGTCATCATGGATGGCGGTACAATTCAAAGTCACTCTCTATCAGCAAGAGGAGGATCTGAAAGAACAAAATATTCAGCTTCTGGTAACTACTTAAAAGACGAAGGAGTACTTCTTACAGATAGCTACGAAAGAATTAACTTTAGATTAAGTGTTGATACTAAAGTAAATAAAAAATTATCTTTTGGATTGAAATTAAATCCGTCTTACAGTAATCAAAGACGTTTTCCGATAGGTGTTCATGATGCAATCCGTCAGTCACCTTGGTTACCACAATATGTAGATGAATACAATTCTCAATTTATCAACAGAGAAAGAGAAGGAGGCCGCTGGGCCGATGCTCAAATAGGTGATTACACTATGGAAAGAATGTTTGATGATTATGATTTAGATGCAGGAATGCCAGTAGAATCAGGTGGAACAGATATCAGTACAACATCAAATGCTTCTCCTATTGCTAAGATTTTAGAAAGAGAATATAGAAAGTATCAAACTAAACTTTTCACAAGTCTTTATTTAAAATATAAGATTGCAGATGGTTTAACTTTTAGAACTACAGTAGGTGGTGACTATAAAAACACAAGAAACCAACGTTTCACAGGAATCAATGCAAGTAGAAACGGAGCTAACGGTACTTCTGCGACAGATGATCGTTTAAATCAATTCCACATTGTTTCAGAGCAAACTTTAAATTATAACAAAAAAATTGGGAAACATAGTTTTAATGCTGTAGCAGGTTTTGCATATGAATTCTGGGATCGTAATTGGAGTGAAATTGATGCAGCAGGTTATAATTTTGACTATATCCAAACTATTCCGGCAAACAATGTGGTAGGTGCTCAAACTGGAGCTGATCAAAGATCATTAGTTTCTTATTTTGGTCGTGTGAATTATGCTTTTGAAAACAAATATCTTGTTTCTTTGAGTATGAGAGCAGATGGTAGTTCTAAGTTTGGTAAAGATAATAAGTATGGTGTTTTCCCAGCTGCTTCAATTGGTTGGAATGTATCAGAAGAAAATTTCTTAAAGGACAATGATATTATCAGTAAATTCAAAATCAGAGCTAGTTACGGTGTGACGGGTAGTGATGGTGATTTAAGAACAATTGGTAATTATCCTTCAATTGGTTTAGTACAACCTGTAGGTGCTGTATTTGATGGTAATGTTTATACTGGTTTCAACCAATCTACACTTTCAAATCCTGAATTAAGATGGGAAAAATCAGTGGAAATTAACCCTGGTATAGAATTAGGTTTCCTTCAAGATAGAATTAATTTAAGTGTAGATCTATACCAAAGAAGTAGTCAAGATCTTTTATTAGAAAGACCAATTCCTTCAGCGACAGGTTTCAGCGAAGCAACTGTGAATTTAGGTGAAGTAGAAAATAGAGGTATTGAAATTGAATTAATGACGACAAATTATGCTTCTAATGGCTTTGTTTGGACTACCACTGGTAATGTTTCATTTAATGAAAATAAATTGGTGAGTATGGCTGGTGCTGATGGTTTAATTTCAACTGTAGATTCTAAGCGTCCTGCTGAATGGATTGCAAAGGAAGGACATCCAGTAGCATCTTTCTATGGATATGTTGTTGAAAAGGAAATTCCATTAAATCATATCAAAAATCCATTCTTCCCAATCAATGGTGAGTCTCAGGATATTTATGTAAAAGATTTGAATGGTGACGGTATTATTGATCCAGATGATAGAACAATATTAGGTTCTCCATATCCAAAAATGATTTGGTCAATTACTAACACATTTAGTTATAAAAACTTTGATTTAAGCTTCATGTTCCAAGGTTCACATGGTGCTAAAGTAAGAAATATGGACCCTCAGTATGTTAATAATCAGTTTAGCTCAAACCAAGATTACATTACTGATGAAACAAATCCAAACTTCTTCCCAGATGCGGATAAAGTAGTACAAAGAATCTTTACAAATAATATTGTAATGGATGCATCTTACATCTCTTTGAGAAACTTAAACATTGGTTACACAGTGCCTAATAAGTATATCGATAAAGTGGGGATTAATAGCTTGAGAGTATATGTAGCAGCTCAAAATCTAATCTATATCATGGGTGAAGATTATAGAGGTTACAACCCTGAAGGTGTGAACCAAGGACTTAATTCTCCATTGACATATGGTTATCAAAGAGGTGCTGCACCAATCAACAGAACATTCTCAGCAGGTGTAAACTTATCATTCTAAGAAATAATGAAAAAATATATCAAAATAATTTCAACACTGATGATAGGTGCTATGACACTATCATCTTGTGAAAGTCAATTGGATTTGAAGCCAGTTTCAGCAATTGGAGACAATGGTTTCTACCAAAATACAACAGAAGTTGAAGCAGCAGTTTTTGCGATTTATGATGGTTTGCAAAATACAGTGCAAAGAGAATTTGCTTTAACAGAAATGCGTTCAGATAACTCTAAAACAAAGAATAGTGAAGGAGAATGGGCACAGTTTGAACACATGATTGTTTCACCAACAAATGGTACACTTTCCACTTATTGGACGGATTCATATAATGTAATCTTCAGAGCAAATAAAGTATTAGCTTCAGCGGAAGTAATAACAGATGAAGCGAAGAAATCAATCTTCATCAGTGAAGCAAAATTTGCGAGAGCATTAATGTATTTCAATCTAACAAGAGGTTTTGGTGAAGTGCCATTAGTGACTTCAGTAGTTGTTCCTGGTAATCCTGAAACGACAGAAAGAGTAGCAACAAGTGCTGTATATCAACAAATCGAGCAAGATTTAACGGAAGCAATTGCAGGTTTACCTTCTAGAGATAACATTGAAGAAGGTAGAGCAACAAAAGCCGCTGCTCAAGCGATTTTAGCGAAAGTAAAATTAACTACGGGCGATTATGCTGGTGCTAAAACATTACTTGAAGAGGTAATGAATAATGGAGGTTATGCATTGGTAGAGGATTATGGTGATGTATTCTACAGTGAATTAAATACTGAAATCATCTTTGCTATTCAATTTATCAATGATAATGCAGAAGAGTCACAAGATTTCTCTTATGAGTTTACAAAATTGGGTAAAAACAGTGGCTTAAACTATGTAACGGATGACTTCAAAGCAAATGTAGATCCTCTAGACACTGAAAGAATAGGTATTCTTTATAATCCTGATGATGTAAAAGAAAATGGTAAGTATATCACTTCTTCAGCAGACAATAGGTTATGTGGTAATGATTGGGTAGTGATGAGAATGGCAGATGTTTACTTGATGTATGCTGAAGCTATCTTAGCCGGTGGAGAAATCACAACAGAGGCTGGAGCAATTGATGCTTACAACATGGTAAGAGCAAGAGCAGGGATGTCAACAATTGCAGCTGGAGGTACTTTAACAAAAGATCTTTTACTGAATGAAAGAAGAGTAGAATTAGGTTTTGAAAACCATCGTCTTCATGACTTAGTGCGATTTGGAGTAGCAGAAGAAGTAATGGGTGCTTTTGCGGATGCAAATGGATTTACATTCAATGGTACAAAACTTCTTTTACCAATTCCACAGAGAGAAATTGATACGAGTTACGGGGCACTAACACAGAACCCTGGTTATTAAAATACCTACTATAAGCGGTGTTGGGAATGAATTATTTTATGGTATGCACGTGTAGTAATAAACTTTCCCAACCTGCTTTCTAAAGTTACATTTTACGAAAGACATTAATAGGAATCATGAAATCATTATTAAAATATATAGGTATCGCAGGTGCTATGACAGCAACATTATTTGCGTGTACTGATGAATTACCAGGTGTTGGTTCGATAGAGGATTTAACACCACCTTCAGCAAACTTCTCTTATAAGTCAAGTCAATCGAGCTTTAAAGAAATTTTATTTACCAATACTTCCATTTCTGCAGGGATTTTTGAATGGGACTTTGGCGATGGAAATACTTCGACGGAAAGAAACCCAGTTCATAGCTTTGCAGGAGAAGGTGAATTTGAAGTAAGATTAATTGCAAAAGATGGAAATGACTTAACTTCAGATACTACAATAACAGTATCGGTAGTGGATGAGTTTATACCAGAGTTTCTTTGTAAAAGTTTCGAATGTAGTGATAGAAGTGTTTGGGGAAGCTTTTCAGGATCTGGTTCTCCTACACCTCCAGATCAAGATACAGGTGCTAAAATTGGAAATGATGGCCAATATTTAGATCAAACGATTAAAGTAACAGGTGGTGTAACTTATAATGTAAGTTTCCATTATGTGAGTAAAGCTGGGGGAACTAGTGCAGGTAAGTTTGTATTGGAAGACCCTGATAATGGTATTGTATTCCACGACGTTTCTTTAGAATTAACACCAAATTCTTCTGAATATGTTTATACAAGTTATATTGTTGAAACGAGTGATGCTACTGAAAATTTACGTTTCAAAATGAACTTTGGTGATGTAGAAACAAGATACGACTTGGTTGAAATTAAGAAAGTAGAGTAATAGAACAAACATTAATCACCCGATACATTATCGGGTGATTATTAAAAAATATATTGTCTGATGATAGCTGATGAATTAAAGTAAAAAAATTATAGAAGTAAGTAGGCTTAGAAATTATATTCGAAGATAGTAATACAGCTTCTAACACTGATCATAATCAAATCACTAGATCATTCAAATAGATTTTAATTCTTGATTAAAAATCAAAATGAAATGTTGAAAAAGAAATTTCAAATAGTAGTAAGCCTTGTGCTAATGTGTGTTTCGTCTCTCTTCGCTCAGTCAGTTGTGCTGACTGATGTTGAAGTAGAGCAAATAAATAAGAACAACCAAGAGGTTACCTTATGGAAAACATCGTTAGAAAAAGTGAAGTTAGAATTAGCTCCTTATTTAGAGAAAGGTGTTGATGTTCCTACTCCTAAAGATTTGGCTGGTGGTTATACACATTCTCAGCACAAAAAGAATTATTTCTTGATGCAAAAAGCAGGAGTAATGTTTCAACTTACTGGTAAGGAAGAGTATGCTGAATTTGTGAAAACTACTTTAGAAAAATACTTAGAAAGTTATCCAACCTGGGAGAGACATCCTTCTCAAAAATCATATGCTAGAGGGAAAATTTTCTGGCAATGTCTGAATGATGCCAATTGGTTAGTGTATACAAGCCAAGCTTATGGAAGTATTTATACTTGGTTGAGTAAAAAGGAAAGAAAGAAATTCAATGAAGGATTATTTATCCCAATGGCAGACTTTCTATCAGTAGAAACACCTCACTTTTTTAATAGACTTCATAACCATAGTACATGGGCAAATGCTGGAGTAGGGATGATTGGTTTGGTAATGAATAATGAAGAATTAATTCAAAAGGCATTATACGGACTTCCTCTAACAAACAAATCTGCTACAGATAATGATGGTGGAGCAATCCAGAAAGAAGGGCAAAAAGAGGCTGGTTTTTTAGCTCAAATCGATCATTCATTTTCACCAGATGGATATTATACTGAGGGACCTTATTACCAAAGATATGCCATGTACCCTTTTCTGATTTTTGCTCTATCTTTAGAACATTTGAAACCAGAAATGAAGATTTTTGAGTACAGAAATGGAGTTTTAATCAAAGCTGTAAATGCTCTTTTACAACAGACAAATGCAAACGGTGAATTTTTTCCATTAAATGATGCTCAAAAAGGAATGTCTTATTATTCAATAGAATTACAATTGGCATTAGCTTTAGGATATCAATATGGAAGTCAAGATGAAGGGTTGCTTTCTTTAATTCAATTGCAAAATAGAGCACCATTAAACTATGCAGGTTGGAATGCTACAAAAGCAATTTCAGAAGGAAAAGGAAAATCATTTGAAAAGAAATCAATTTACTTATCAGATGGAGCCAATGGTGATAAAGGAGGTATTGCCGTTTTGAGAAATCAAAATGCAGAATTGATTATGAAATTTTCTCAACATGGAATGGGACATGGACATTTTGATCGTCTATCGTATAGTTTAAATTTTAATGGGGAGGAAGTACTTCAAGATTATGGTGCAGCAAGATTTGTCAATATTCATCAAAAAGATGGTGGTGGATATCTGAAAGAAAATAAAACATGGGCAAAGCAAACTATTGCTCATAACACTATAGTAGTCGATAGTAAGTCACAATTTAATGCAAAAGTAAAAACAGCAGATACAATTGCTCCAGAAGACTATATTTTTTCAATAGAAGATGCTAAATTACAAGTGACTTCTGCAAAAGAAAATAATGCTTATGAAGGGATTAAACTACATAGAACTTTAGCTTTAATCGAACAGGAAGGTTTTGAAAATCCTTTAGTATTGGATCTCTATATTATAGATGCAGAAGAGGAACATACTTATGATCTTCCATTTCACTATCATGGACAATTGATGTCATCAACTATTACTTTAAAACAAAATACTACTTTGGAACCATTAGGTGAAAAATATGGGTATCAACATCTTTGGAATCAAGCAAACGGTCAGACTATTCACAAAACAGAACAAGTCAATTGGTTTGATAAAACTAGATTTTACACCTTAAGCTTCGCTTCTAAAAATGGTGATCAGTTGACAAAAACACAATTAGGTGCGAATGATCCAGATTTCAATTTACGTAATGACCCTTCATTGATTTATCAAAGAAAAGGAAGTAAAGGAAGAAACACTTTAGTATCCATTTTGGAGACACATGGCAGTTATTCTACTGTAACAGAGGCTTCAAAGAATACTTATACTAATATCAAAAATTTAGAAATTTCATTTCAGACGGACGAATATATAGCAGTAAACTTTTCTAACAAACAAAATGAAGAATGGACCTTCATACTTTCAACGGTTGACAATTCAACACTAACAACACATGAAATCACAATCGGAAACGAAAAATATAAATGGGGCGGTCCATTCGCCCTATTTAAAAACGAATTAGAACAATAAACATCTTATCATATAAAAATGGCTACAGAAATTAAGTTACCAGAAAATGAAGCAACAGAGGAATCTGTGACTTCATCCAAATCCTTCCAACTAAAAGGATTACGATGGTGGATCATTGGGTTGGTCTGTTTAGCTACAGTTATCAACTATATAGATCGCCTTGCAATGGCCATGATGTGGCCAAATATTGCCGAAGATTTAAACATGTCTAAAAATGATTATGCATTAATCTTGAATGTATTTATGATTGCTTATGCAATAGGTCAATCTGTTTCAGGAAAAATGTTTGATAAAATTGGTACGCGTTTAGGGTTTGTCGTTTCCATTACCGTTTGGGGAATTGCAACAATGCTTCATGCAGTTGCAAGAGGAGTAATGTCTTTCGCAGGTTTTAGAATAATGCTCGGTATGGGTGAAGCCGGTAACTGGCCAGGTGCTGCAAAGAATAATGCAGAGTGGTTTCCAGTAAAAGAAAGAGCCTTAGCACAAGGGATATTTAACTCAGGTGCAGCATTAGGATCAGTGGTCGCACCTCCACTAATTGCAGTGGTTTGGGCAGCTTTTGGATGGGAAAAAACATTCTTACTATTAGGTGGCTTAGGTTTACTATGGATTATACCTTGGTTAATCATTAATAAAGGAATTCCTGCAAAACACCCTTGGATTACTAAGGCTGAAAAGGAATATATTCAATCTGATCAAGAAACAAAGAAGGAGGATAAACCCGGTCTAAGCATGGGTGAGATTGTGAAACACAAGGAATCTTGGTCAGTTTTAATGTCACGTTTTTTCATTGAACCAATTTGGTGGCTATTTGTAGGTTGGATGCCTTTATATCTATCAGATACTTATGGATTTAATGTAAAAGAAATAGGTTATTTCGCTTGGGTACCTTATGTAGGTGCAGCATTAGGAAGTATTTCTGGAGGGTATTTCTCAGGTAAATTAATGCAATCAGGAGCTTCTGTAGACCAAGCAAGAAAACGTACTATTTTAATAGGTGGAATAATAATGTTTGCAGGCTTATTGGCAACTATTGTCTTAGCAGATAGTGCATTGAAATTTGTACTTATTGTAGCTGCGGTTTTATTCGGTTTCCAATTTGTGATCAGCAACATTCAAACTATACCAAGTGATTTATTTACAGGTAAATCAGTAGGGTCATTGGCAGGACTTGGAGGTACGGTAGGCGTATTTTCAGTTATCATTATGAATTTCTTAGTTCCGGTAATTTCAAGCTATTCTTATGTTCCAATCTTTGTGATGATTGCAGCGTTTGTTCCACTTGGAGTAGGTTCAATTTATCTGTTCGCTAAAGAAATTAAATCAATTAATTAAAAATCTTCTTCCTTTTCACATTCAATCTATTCATGTGGTGATTAATTTATTTCAACTGTGAAAGGGAGAACAAACAACACGATTATGTTATTAGAAAACAAAGTAGCCATTGTAACTGGCGGAGCAAGAGACATTGGAAAGCAGGTTTCATTAAAATTAGCAAGAGAAGGAGCAAAAGTAGTAATCAATTACTACGATAATGAAGTGCAAGCAACACAAACTTTAATTGAG
The DNA here is from genome assembly GCF_056161045.1 of Flammeovirga sp. AWQ4_249. Classification (NCBI taxonomy): domain Bacteria; kingdom Pseudomonadati; phylum Bacteroidota; class Cytophagia; order Cytophagales; family Flammeovirgaceae; genus Flammeovirga; species Flammeovirga sp. AWQ4_249. The sequence continues at coordinate 111,183 of NZ_JBSWYJ010000003.1, read as the reverse complement.
ATTAAAGCCTTAGGAGGAGATGCAATTTTAGTACAAGGTGATATGACAAAGAAAGAAGATGTGGACAATGTAATTACTCAAGCTATAGATGCATTTGGTGAACAAATTCATATTTTAGTCAACGTTGCTGGCGGATTAGTAGCTAGAAAGAAGTTGGATGAAATGGACCTTGATTTCTTCAATCATGTGATTCAATTAAACTTAAATACAGCCTTTTTAATGACGCAAGCTGTCGTTCCTCATATGCCAAAAGGTGGTTCTATCGTCAACTTTGCTTCTCAAGCTGGAAAAGATGGTGGTGGACCTGGTGCTAGTGCATATGCTACTGCAAAAGGTGCGTTGATGACATTTACACGCTCTATGGCGAAAGAATTAGGACCTAAAAATATCAGAGTAAATTCACTTTGTCCTGGTATGATTGCAACTACTTTCCATGATACTTTTACAGCAACTGCTGTACGTGAAAAAGTAGCTGTTTCAACACCGCTAGGACGTGAAGGACGAGCAGAAGAAGTTGCTGATTTTGTTGCTTGTATTGCTTCAGATCAATCTTCTTTTGTAACGGGAACCAATATTGATATCAACGGAGGTTTAATGTTCTCATAATATGAAAAAGGTAGTAACATTTGGCGAATTACTGTATCGTTTTTCGCCAATGGGCAACCTTCGTTTCTCTCAAGCCAATCAATATGAAGCCACAGTAGGTGGTGCTGAAGCGAATATTGCTATTTCTCTCGCACAGTATGGTGATGATGTAGAATATGTAAGTATTGTCCCCGATAATGCATTAGGTCAATTTGCTGTTCGTGAAGTAAAAAAATGGGGTGCAGGAGTAGAAGGAGTCCAATTAGGTGGAGATAAAATGGGATTGTACTTTCTCGAAAAAGGAGGTTCTTTAAGAGGAGGAAATGTAATCTATGATCGTGCAGGTTCAAGTATAACAGAGGTGGATGCTTCTACATTTGATTGGGAAGAAATTCTTAAAGATGCAGATTGGTTCCATTGGTCAGGTATTACGCCAGCACTTTCTAAAGGGGCTGCTGCTGCAAATTTAGCAGCGGTTGAAGTTGCCTATAAAATGGGAATTCCTGTTTCATGTGACTTAAACTACAGAAGTAAATTATGGCAATATGGTGTAGATCCAAAACACATTATGCCAAAGCTTTTGGAAAATACTACGATCTGTCTTGCGAACGAAGAAGATGTTGCAAAATATTTAGGTATTATTCCTCAAGAATCAGATTACGAAGTAGTAGACGGTTTTGATAAAAGATGCTATAAGTTTATCAGTCGTGAAGTCATGAATGCTTTTCCAAATCTGGATTATGTTGTCACAACTTTAAGACAAACAATTAATGCATCTCACAACCGTTGGTCAGGAGTAATTTATGATGGAGAAAATTTCGTAAAAGGAGATGTTCATGAAATCCCTTCTATTGTAGATAGAGTGGGTGGAGGTGATTCATTTATGGCTGCTTACATTCATGGTAAAAGAAAGTTTGTAGTTGACAAAGAAGCATTGGATTTTGCGTTAGCTGCCTCTGCTTATAAACTCTCTATTCCGGGTGATTATAACATTGCAACGGAAGAAGAAGTATTCCAGATTATGGATAAAAATAGTATCAAAAAAATCAACCGTTAGATGGCTAGATTTACAAGAATAGAGGTCGTGCAAAGTATGAAAGAAGGTGGAATAGTACCCGTCTTTTATCATCCTGATGTAGACATTTGCTGGGAAGTAGTGAAGGCATGTTATAATGCCGGAATCCGAGTTTTTGAATTCACAAACCGAGGAGATAATGCCCATAAAGTCTTTGATCAACTTTTATTAAAAGTAACAAAAGAAACTCCTGAAATGAAAATGGGAGTGGGGTCTATTGTGGAAGATGTAACAGCAGGTCTATATATCCAAAATGGTGCAGATTTTATTGTCTCTCCTTTACTAAATGAAGCAATTGGAAAAGTTTGTAATAGAAGGAAAATAGCATGGATGTCTGGCTGTGGTTCTGTTTCTGAAATTTCTTTAGCGGAAGAATTAGGAGCAGAAGTAGTAAAAATATTTCCCGGTTTACAAGTAGGAGGTCCTGACTTTGTGAAAGCAGTCAAAGCTCCTATGCCTTGGTCTTCCATTATGCCAACAGGTGGCGTTCAACCACAGTTTGATGAATTGAAAAAATGGTTTGATGCAGGGGTTCATTGTGTTGGTTTAGGTTCTCAATTAATTGATAACACTTTAATCGAAAACAAAGAATTCAATGCTTTAGAAGAACATATTAAGGATGTATTTCATATTGCTCAACTCGCAATGGGAAAAGGAATTCATCATTTTGAAGAAGTAGAATAATACTTTTTGAACTACAAATAAATCAGATATTCGTGTGCAGTTAATCTGATATCCAATTAGCAATAAGGATCCTAACTATCATACAAACAAATCAGTGTTTGCCAATAAGAATGAACTAATAAACAGAAACAGACAAACACTTCATTTTTACACACAAATTAAATGATTTGAATTATGATCAACCAGTTTAACTTCAACGGGAAGCTTTTCTCAAAAAAAGTAATGGGAACTGTACTTATTGTGGGTGCAATAAGTTGTACGAACAATCAACAAGAAGTAACGATCGATGATGAATTAGTACATCAGGGTAGTAATGCTAGAATAGCTATCGGTCTAAGTAATAGTGGCTTCGAAAGTAATTGGAGTGGATGGGATGATGTAGACCCATCGGCTATTTCGGGTGATGCAAATAGTGGTAGTAAATCCGCTAAAATATCAGGATCTGGAGGTGCTTTTGGACAAGAAGTTTCAATTTCCTCAAATACAGATTATGAATTGTCGGCTTATGTCAAAGGAAGTTGGCGTATTTCAGCTACTGTAAACGGAGCTCGAAAATCAAGAAGTGGAAATGCTTCTGATTGGAAAAAAGAGATCGTTAGTTTCAATTCAGGAAGTGGTTCTTCTGTTACAATTAAAGGAGAATACAATAGCGGAGAAGGTCGTTTTGATGATTTTGAGTTAATCGCTTTGGATGAATCAACACCAACAAATCCTCCAGCAGAAGCAGAGCAATTGAACCCATCTGGAGTTGCTGCATCTGCAAATGATGGTAATGGACCTTCAAACACAGTCGATGGTAACCTTGGAACAAGATGGTCTGCAAATGGCAACGGACAATGGATCCGTTATGATTTGGGTTCAGTAAAAAATATCGATAATGTAGATATAGCATGGTACAAAGGTGATCAAAGGTCTAGTACTTTTGAAATCCTAGTTGGAGATGCTACTAATGCATTGGAAGTAGTTCATTCGGGAGTAAGCAGTGGCAATTCATCGAATCTAGAAACGGTCAATCTAAGTAATGCATCTGGCCGCTATGTTCAAATTGTAGGGTATGGAAATACGTCTAATTCATGGAATAGCATTACGGAAGTAGAAATTTTTGGAACGGATGGAGATGGTGATGGTACAGATCCAACTGAACCTACTGATCCTGTAGATCCAAATCCAGGAGGGGAGTATCCATACGATGTATTAGGTCTTCAAAATTGGAAATTAAACGCATTCTCAGGTAGCTTAAACAACCCTTCATATGTGGACAATATTCCAAATTTAGAGACTTACAATAATACAAATTGGTTTTATAAAGATGGCTCAAGAGTATATTTCAAATGTTATGCAGGGTATCCTACTTCTTCAGGATCTGGAAATCCTAGAACTGAATTGAGAGAGATGGTTGCGGATGGCTCTACAGAAATCTATTGGGATGGTAGAAGCGGAACGAATCGTATGGAATGGAAGGTTGAGGTAAATCAACTACCTAGTTCAGGTAAACTTTGCTTCGGTCAAATTCATGGACCTTCGAATACTTTTGATGATGTTATTCGAGTACAGTTCGAAGGAGATCCAAATCAATCTTCTGGAAATGTTCGCCTTAAAATTATGGGTTGGGTGACAGAAGAAAATGATGATGGATCAGGTGATTTTATTGATGGCAATTGGGCATTAGATCAAGAAATGCATCTTGAATTAATCTTCGAAAACAGTAACGTTGTACTTTACAATCTTGCAGGTGGAGGAAGAGATGAAATATACCGTTTCAATGGTGTTAGTAGTAATTCTAACTATTTCAAGGCAGGGAATTATATGCAATCTATGAAAGGTAAATCTTTAAATACAAATGACTATGGATTGGTGTCTATTAGTTATTTAAAAATTAAGCATTAAGAATAAATTCCCATCATTTTGGTGATGGGAGTTTTGACTAAACTTGAAAACGAACAATTATATATTTGAACACAATTAGGACGAATTTCTTTACCCATATGAGATTACTCATAGTTTCACTTACCAACTGATTTTTATGTTGTGGTATGTTTAAAGTAAAAATTAAAATAGTGTTTTTACGGTGTTATTTATTGGTAAGAAAATCCACACATATTTTATCAGATGAAAAAAAAGTAGAGCTAGGATTTTCCTATGCTCTACTTTTCATTTTAGCAATATATTAATGCTTATAATGGTATATTTCCATGTCTCTTTCGAGGGTTCTGATCTACTTTATTACGAAGCATATTGAAGGCAGCAATTAAACGCTCTCTAGTGTTTTCAGGCTTAATCACTTCATCGATATAACCTCTATATGCTGCACGATAAGGATTGGCAAATTCCTCAGTATATTCATCAATCTTTTCCTGCAACTTTGCTTCAGGGTCAGCTGCACTTTTTATTTCTTTTCTAAAGATAATCTCAGCTGCACCTTTTGCACCCATTACAGCAATTTCTGCCGTTGGCCATGCGTAGTTTAAGTCAGCACCAATATGTTTAGAATTCATAACATCATAAGCTCCACCATATGCCTTTCTTGTAATTACAGTCACTCTTGGGACTGTAGCCTCACAGAAAGCATATAAAAGTTTTGCACCATTCGAAATAATTCCATTCCACTCTTGATCTGTCCCTGGAAGGAAGCCAGGTACATCTTCAAATACCAATAAAGGAATATTAAAGGCGTCACAAAAACGGACAAATCGAGCTGATTTTTTAGAGGCATCATTATCCAAAACACCTGCTAAAACTGCTGGTTGATTACCTACTACTCCAATACTCTTTCCTCCTAGACGAGCAAATCCTACAACAATATTTTCAGCGTAAGCCTCATGAACTTCAAAGAAAGAATCTTCATCAATTGTTCCTAATATAACATCTCTAATATCATAAGGAGTGTTTGGATTATCTGGAACTATAGCATTAAGATCTTTCCTTACTTCTGATTCTATGGTTGAGTAGTCATAGCGTGGAGAGTCCTGTTCACAGTTTTGAGGAATATAACTCAATAACTTTCGGATATTTTGTAATGCAATGGCCTCATTTGCAGCCGTGAAATGCGTAACTCCACTTTTCGTACTATGTGCTGAAGCTCCTCCTAATTCCTCAGAAGTTACTTCTTCGTGTGTAACCGTTTTTACTACGTTAGGACCTGTAACAAACATATATGATGTATTTTCAACCATCATAATAAAATCAGTAATTGCAGGTGAATAAACAGCTCCACCAGCACAAGGACCCATTATACATGAGATTTGAGGAATTACACCTGACGCTCTCGTATTTTTATAAAAAATATCAGCGTAACCGCCTAAAGATTTTACACCTTCTTGGATACGAGCTCCTCCCGAATCATTTAATCCAATAATAGGAGCACCATTTTTCATGGCCATATCCATGATTTTACAGATTTTTTCAGCATGAGATTCTGAAAGAGAACCACCAAATACAGTGAAATCCTGAGAATAGACATACACTAAACGTCCTGAAATTTTACCATAGCCAGTCACGACTCCATCACCTAAATAATGTTCATTTTCTAGCCCGAATTGTACTTCTCTATGTCGAACAAATTTTCCTACTTCATGAAAAGTATTCTCATCTAAAAGTAATTCGATACGTTCTCTAGCAGTCAGTTTTCCTTTATTATGCTGAGCCTCTATTCTTTTTTCGCCACCACCCAATTCGGCTTGACGATTCATTTCTTCTAAATATTGAAGCTTATCCTTCATGTTGTTTATTTCGAGTTGTTTGGTTGTGTTGGTCTGAAACTAATAGAAAATAATTAGACTTCAAAAATGTATGTTAAATTAATTTTCAAGTAAATAAAAAAAGGTTGATGGATTTTGTTTCACCCATCAACCTTTTTTCATTGAATTTATTCTTAATCTATTTATTCAACTTCTTTAGCATTACCATGATTCTTTACAGAGCCGATTCCTGTAGCACTCATTTTAATAGAATTTTCAGCGTTGACATGCATACTACCGATGCCATTACATTCAGCAACTAGATCTTTTACTACAAAATCTTTAGCATCAATCTTGCCTACTCCATTACATTCTAATTTTGCATTCCTAGCACTACCTGTAAGTTCGATACTTCCAACACCATCAAATGACAAATTAAATGCGTTAGCATCAACATCTAGTTCAGTATCTCCAGCGCCAGTAAGCTCTAAATCGATGACATTGAAATTAAGTTTATTGTCTGTAGAAATACTACCAGCCATTGCTGATTCTATCTTTGTTAAATTGACAAATTGAATATACAATACCACTTTTTTTGTTGTGGATTTTACTTTTTCTTCTCCGTCTTCTGAATTTCTGAATTCGATGTTTTTACCGTTTTGTTTTACAGTAACTTCGTTGACATATTTTTCTTTACCTTCAATATAAGCTAAAGGAACTTTACCTTGTTTTAATACTACATCAAAAGCACCATACAATTCGATAGTATCAAAATCTTTAACATCAATTTCTTTTGTGATTTCGTTCTTCTGAGCAAATAAAAATGAAGAAACAAAGAATAAAAAAGTAGTATATAGTAAATTTTTCATCTTGAAAGTTTTTTTAATAAAGACATGACAACACATGAAAGGTTGCATGACTTCTTATAAATTTGACACATTAATTTATTTGACGTCTAAATTAGACACTTCAATTTATGTATTTTTATCCTAAAAAAATAAATGTATCATCCATATATTGAATAATTCATTTAAGTCAGACAATAAAAAAGCACCTAACTTTTCAATTAGGTGCCTTAGAAATAATAATCGATGTGAGATTATCTCATTTCTTTATATTTGTTGATCAACTGATTTGTAGAAGAATCATGAGAAGTAACTTGCTCATCATTTTCTAATTCAGGAAGAATTTTATTGGCTAATTGCTTTCCTAATTCAACTCCCCATTGATCAAAACTGAAGATATTCCAGATTACACCTTGAACAAAGATCTTATGCTCGTACATAGCGATTAAAGACCCTAAAGTAAATGGTGTTAATTTTTTGAATAAAATTGAGTTAGTAGGACGATTACCTTCAAATACTTTGAACGTCTTTAATTTCTCAATTTCTTCATCAGATTTACCTGCTGCTTTAAATTCAGCTACTACAGTTTCTTCAGATTTACCTGTCATCAATGCTTCTGTTTGAGCAAAGAAGTTAGATAATAACTTTGGATGATGATCTCCAATAGGGTTTTGAGAAATTGCTGGAGCAATAAAATCTGAAGGAATTAATTTAGTTCCTTGGTGAATCAATTGATAGAAGGCATGTTGACCGTTAGTACCTGGCTCACCCCAGATGATTGGACCTGTTTGGTAATCTACTGGATTTCCATTTCTATCTACATACTTACCATTTGACTCCATGTCTCCTTGCTGGAAATAAGCAGCGAAACGGTGCATATATTGATCATAAGGAAGTAAAGCATGGCTTTCAGCACCAAAGAAATTGTTATACCAAACGCCTAAAACAGCTAAAATTACAGGTAAGTTTTGATCAAACTCTGCTGTTTTAAAGTGGTTATCCATTGCGTGAGCACCTTTTAATAACTCTTCGTAGTTATCGTATCCAATGCTACAAGCGATAGAAAGACCAATTGCAGACCATAATGAGTAACGACCACCTACCCAGTCCCAGAAACGGAACATATTTTCAGGAGCGATACCAAATGCTCTTACTTTTTCTTCATTAGTTGATAAAGCAACGAAGTGCATCATGATATGATTTTCACTTTGTGCTGCTTCTAAGAACCACTCTCTTGCAGAGTTGGCGTTTGTCATTGTTTCTTGCGTAGTAAACGTTTTAGAAGCAATGATAAATAATGTTGTCTCAGGATTTAAACCTTTTAATGTTTCTGAGATGTGAGTACCATCAACATTAGATACAAAGTGAATGTCAATATTCGTTTTGTAAGGTTTTAAAGCCTCAGTTACCATGTAAGGACCTAAATCAGATCCACCGATTCCAATGTTTACAACATCAGTAATAGGTTTGCCAGTATAACCTTTCCACTCGCCAGAAACCACTTTGTTTGTGAACTCTTTCATCTGACGTAATACGTGGTTTACTTCTACCATTACATCCTTACCGTCTACTTGCATAGGCTCGTTAGACTGATTACGTAATGCAACGTGGAATACAGCTCTGTCCTCCGTTTGATTGATGTGCTCACCTGCAAACATTGACTTAATTCCTTCAGCAACGCCAGTTTCTTTTGCTAAATCTAGTAAAAGTTGGAAAGTCTTGTCGTTGATGATGTTTTTTGAAAAATCAACAAAGATGTCATTAAAAGTCAATGAAAAATCTTCAGCTCTGTTTGCATTTGTGCTAAACAAATCGTTCATGTGCGTATTTTTCATTTCCGCATAATGCTCTTCTAAAGCTTTCCAAGCGGCTGTTGAAGTAGGGTTTACTGTTTTCAACATGGTTTTATATTTCTATTTTGTTCTTAAATAAAATCTTAATCAATGAAGCTTTTTCACTTCGAACCACAAAATTACACTTTCATCTCAATGTAACAAGTTGATTTTACTCACACTTTTACATTTTCAATACTATTTACATTGCAACGGATTGTATTAGTAGAATTTTTTATTTGTAAAATGAAAAAAGAGCATACTTTCTAGAAGTACACTCTTTCTCTATTTAATATTATTATAATTTTAATTTTAATCTTCCTTTTTCATATGAACGACACGTTGAGGGAAAGGAATTTCAATACCAGCCTTATCAAAAGCAATTTTTGCGGCTTCGGTTGTTTCAAATAAGAAATTCCAATAATCATCCACTTTTAAATGCACTCTTAAGGAAAGATCAACAGAACTATCACCAAGATTTGTGACCCATACTACAGGAGGCTCAGGATCATTTAAGACTCTTTTATCATCTTTTATTAAATCTAATAGTACTTGTCGTGCTTCTTGAATATTGGCATCATAAGAAATACCAATCCCCACATCACATCGAGCAAACCCTTCTCTCGTATAATTTTTGATAACTCCACCTGCCAATGCTCCATTTGGAATGAAAATATGTCTTCTGTGAGGCGTTTTTAAGTTGGTGACAAATAATCCTATGTCTTCAACAGACCCCATATGCCCTTGTGCTTCGATAAAATCTCCTTTTTTAAAAGGTCTTAAAGTTAAGATTAGAGCTCCTCCTGCCACATTCGCTAATGAACCTTGTAAAGCAAGACCAATCGCTAAACCTGCAGAACCTAACATAGCAATGAACGAAGTTGTTTCAACTCCTGCTTGTTGTATTGCAGCGATGACAATGATTACCTTCAGAGAAATTTTTGTCAGAGAAACAACAAAATCAATCAAGGCTCCATTGTCACTCGATTTCTTCTTAAACTGATTTGAAACAAACTTTCCTGCTTTATTTGCAATAAAAAAGCCAACGAAAAGTATAGCTAATGCTTGTACTATCTTGAAGGCATAAATATTGACAAAATTTCCGTAAGCTGCTGTAATTAGATCTTGATATTGAGAGATATCCTCCATTGTTATAGTTTTTTAATAGGTATAAGAGAGATTTATTTATAAAAATAAAATAATTTTTAAGATTATTGCACTGTGAAAGAGAATATCATAGCTTTTCACAATATCATATAACTTAAAGTTTATGTCTGAATATAGTCAGTTAATCATTGGAGAGTTGGAGGAAGCACAAAAAGTGTTGTCCAAATTCTTGTCTGATGCTAATAATATAAAAGCAATTGAAGAGGCTGCTGATCTTTTGGTAGAAGCCTTTCAAAATGAAGGAAAAGTAATGTCTTGTGGGAACGGTGGATCGCATTGTGATGCAATGCATTTTGCTGAAGAACTTACAGGAAGATACAGAGAAGATAGACCTTCTATTGGAGCAATTGCGATTTCGGATCCAAGTCACTTATCATGTGTAAGTAATGACTATGGTTTTGAATTTGTTTTCTCTAGATACTTACAAGGGGTAGGGAGAAAAGGAGATGTTTTATTTGCTATTAGTACAAGCGGTAATTCAAAAAATGTAATTAATGCTATCCATACTGCAAACCAAAAAGGGATTAAAGTAATCGCTTTAACAGGTAAAAATGGTGGTAACATGGCGGATATGGCTGATGTAGAGATCAGAGTACCTCACCATGGTTTTGCGGATAGAATTCAGGAAATTCATATTAAAGTAATTCATATCCTGATCCAATTAGTTGAAAAGAAATTAGGCTATTAATCCTCAGTCATTTCAAGAGGGAGTTGTATCGAGAAAGTTGCACCTCCCTCTTTATTATTAAAGGCATTAATCTCTCCCTTGTGTTGCTTAATAATGTCTTTACAAATCATCAAACCTAATCCAAGACCATCTTTTTTAGTTGTAAAGAAGGTCTCAAATAAGTGATCAAGATCTTTTATTCCTCCTCCATTATCAATAATACTAATACCAACGTTATCTTTTAAAAGCTTTGTTCTGATTTTAATATATCCACCATCAGGAGTATGTTCTTTTACTGCTTGATAGGCATTGTCAATTAAGTTGATAAATACTTGAGAGATTTTACCACCTAAACAATTGATTTCAGAAACAGATAAGTCGTATTCTTTGATAATTTCTATCGAATCATATTTATATTTCTTGTGTAATAAATTGACTGTTGTGTCAATGTTTTCATGAACCATAAAAGGTTTAGGAAGCCCATGATTACTCTTTACAACGTTTTTCAATTCAATTGAAATATCCATAATTCTCTTGACACCTTCTTGAATTCCATCAAGTAATAATCCACATTCTTCTATATCCTCAATTTTCTCTTGATCAACATTCTCCATTTCATTAAAGTAAGTAAGAATATCAGCAAGTGTTTCTTGAATCGGAACTACATTATTATAAATAAAGTTGGTAGGATTATTAATTTCATGGGCAACAACAGCCATCATTTGCCCTAATAAGGCTAATTTATCATTCTTTTCAAGCTGTTCATACATCTTTTTGGACTGCTCCAAAGCTTCCATTAGTTCGATGTTTTTTACAAGAAGTTTCTCATTTAATTCATGCTCATCATCCACTTTCTGATTGATGATTACTTTTTGTTTATGGATCTCCTTTGCTTTTTCTTTTAATTGCTCACTAAATTGTTTGAATTTCTTTGATTTCTGATTCAATAAATAAACGATAGCTCCCAACAGAATGAATACTACAATTAAGGCTGCAATGAAATATTGCTGATTTTTTATCTGATCAGTTGATAATTTCTTTTCGTAATAAAGTTTATCTATTTCTTTTTCTTTATTACTCAATTGGATAGAGTTGTCGAGCATCTGAGCTCTTCTTAACTTCTCATTATCGTTGTATTTGTGTAGATAGAAAATATTCTTTTTTAAAGCTTTATTCTCATTCGTAAAGTCACCTTTTTTCTGGAAAGCTTGTACTAAAACGTCACTATTTTGTAATGCCTCAAATACTGCGGGTAATTTTTCTGAAATCTCTAAGCCAAGCTGTGCATACTTTATACTTTTATTGATGTGGTTTAAAGCCAATTCAGCCTTAGCCATCTTATAAAGTACTCTAGCTTGCCCTAAAGGTTGTTGAAGTTCTAGATAGCCTTTGTATGCTTTATTATAATTTTCTAAAGCAAACTGCATACTATCATTAGAAGAATAGATATAGGTTTCACCAAGGTACTCATAACATTGATAGATTAATGAAGTATAATCATTTTGTTTTGCCTCATTTAATGATATAATAAATTTCTGTCTTGCTAAATAAGGATTTCCTCCTTCAAGAATAACTTTACCAATACTAAAATTTGCAACGACTACACCATTTTTGTCTTGCACTAATTGTCGAGCTTCTTTGGCTTTTTCGTAGTCTCTTAAGGCTCCATCATATTTATCCGCAGCTAATTGAATATCACCAAGATTCATGTAACAATAAGCAATCATACTATTGTCCTTCTTTTGCATACTGATTTGTAAAGCCTCTTTCATGTTCTTCAAGGCTTCAAATTGATTTCCTTGATGATAAAAAAGGTTGCCAATATTGATGTAAGCATATCCTTTTTGCTCAATATCATTGATAATGTCAGATTGTAAAAGGGCTTGTTTATAATAATCAAGTGCTTTTGTATACTGGCCTAAATTTCTGTAGGCAACACCCATCAAATTGAGAACTTTGGCAGTTTTCTCAAATTTTGCATTAGATTTTGTTTCAAGTATAATTTCCTGACCTATGGATATGGCTTTTTCAGGTTCAATGTCTCTATATTCCCACATTAACTCAATGTAAGAATCCCACCTTTCCTGTCCGGTTTGTTTCTCAATATTTTGCTTTATTGCCTCAATCTTTAAATTCTGGGCAAAAACACCAACTATTGTTAAAAGAGAGAGAGTAAAAAATATGCCTAAAAAGTTTTTCATATGAATTATTCAAAGTAGATAAGCTACTTTAATAATAAGATTATATACACAAACTAACGATTATTGAGCGATAAGTTAATAAACAAATTGTAATCCCTTAAATTTTAATTGTTAATCCTATTTAAGTTTAATATATATTTGTTACTACCAGCGTTGTAAACCTTAAAAAAATAACTTTCATTTACATCTAATCTTAACTTTTTTTCAGTTTTAGGGTCCCAATGAAAAGGAAAAGGAGGATAGCTCCCAAAGTGTTCAAAGCCTAACTTACCAAAGCTTTCTCCTAGAGACCAATCAGAATCTGTATACGTCATTATATCATCAGGAGAGTATTCTTTAATGAATTGCTTCAGAATTTTACTTAATCCCCCTACGACAGTATGATAATTAAGATTACAATATCGAATTAATTCATAAGATTGATGTTTAAGCCCATCTCTATTATTGATTGTACGTTTTCCACTAAATGAAGCTACTGCAACTAATTTATTTTGATCAAAAAGTCCATATTTAACCTTTACTTTTGGAGAACCATTAATATGATTTTCTTCAATGAATTTATTTAATGTATGTATGTCTATTCTTTGAACAATTAGTTTTCGGGCATGAATACGTGTGGTGCGATTAAAAATTCCTAAAAGTCTTGAAAATACAGCTTCTTGATGATTAGTTAATACGTCATACCATAAATGAATTACACGTTGAGTATTTAGTTTATTTGAAACATGAATAAGACTACTTTCTTGATGCCAATTTTTAGTGCTTTCCGAAGGATGAATAAAATGTAATGTTACATCATATTCCAAAAGTTGTATGAGATAATAAGGAGTTAGATCCTTTTGTTGATTAACTTGAAAATTGATTTCATGTTCATCCAAGAATGTAAAAAGTGGGGTGAGATCATTCATAATATTGAACTTATTAAATTCAAATGTTGTAAATTAAATAAGCATTGTTAATGTATGAAAATATTGCAAAAAATGGATGTGATTATTAAAATAATTAGTATTACTAAGTTAATTTTTTGCAAATTTATTTGTTAATAGTAAAGCTTACTATATATTTGCCCTATAAAACATATAGGGTAGTAGAATTAAAATGAAATTTTAAACAATTACTCTTTAAAACCATATGAGCGAAGCAACGAATATCCATCCGATATTTAATTCTCTACTGTCTAGAGAAAAGAAAGAAGAATCTTTGAATCAAAAAGGTATTGTACTATGGATGACAGGTCTTTCTGGATCTGGAAAAAGTACATTAGCAAGAGCATTAGAATTTGCATTATATGATTTAGGATTTCATACTATGTTGTTAGATGGTGATAATCTAAGAACAGGTATCAACAGTAATCTAACTTTTACAGAAGAAGACAGAACAGAAAATGTTCGTCGTTCTGCTGAAGTTTCAAAATTATTTGTTTCTTCAGGTCTAATTACTATTTGCTCATTAATTAGCCCAACTGAAGAAATTAGAGCTCAAGCAAGAGACATTATTGGTGAAAAAGATTTTTATCAAGTACATATTGATGCACCATTTGAGGTGTGTGCGGAAAGAGATGTGAAAGGTTTATATAAAAAGGCACTAGCAGGAGAGATCAAGAACTTTACGGGTTTAGACTCACCTTTTGAAATTCCTGCTGATCCATTTGTAAGAATTCCGACACATACTCAAACATTGGAGGAAAGTTTAAAACAATTGTTAGAGGCTGTTCTTCCGATAATTAAATTATCAGACAACAAATAACTTTAGAATGCAGTCTTACACACTGACCCACTTAAAACAACTCGAATCAGAAGCTATTTACGTTTTTAGAGAGGTAGTTTCTCAATTTGAAAGACCAGCAATGCTTTTTTCCGGAGGTAAGGACTCAATTGTCATGCTTCATTTAGCAAGAAAAGCATTCTGGCCTGGAAAAGTTCCATTTCCATTAATTCACGTGGATACAGGACACAATTTCCCTGAAGCTATTGATTATAGAGATTGGCTTGTAGAAGAATATGATTTAGATCTAATTGTAGGATCTGTTCAAGGGTCTATCAACAAAGGGACTGCTGTTGAAGAAAGAGGTGTAAACCCAAGTAGAAATGGTTTGCAAGCGATCACATTATTAGAAACACTAGAAGAGTATCAAATTGATGCTGCATTTGGTGGTGGTCGTAGAGATGAAGAAAAAGCAAGAGCAAAAGAAAGATTTTTCTCTCATAGAGACGAATTTGGGCAATGGAATCCTAAAAACCAGCGACCTGAACTTTGGACACTTTACAATGGTAGGTATAACGACTATGAACATTTCCGTATTTTCCCAATTTCTAATTGGACTGAAATGGATGTATGGCAATATATCGCTTTGGAAAAAATAGCCTTACCATCTATCTACTTTGCACATACACGTAAAGTAGTGGATAGAAACGGTGTTCTTTTAGCAGAATCTCCTTGGAATACACTATTAAAAGGAGAGGAGTACGAAGAAAAATTAATTCGTTACCGTACACTTGGAGATATGACATGTACAGGTGCTGTATTATCCGATGCTGATGATTTAACAGGTATCATTCAAGAAGTTGCCTCTTCAAGAACTACTGAAAGAGGAAACCGTGCGGATGATAAAAGATCAGAAGCAGCAATGGAAGAAAGAAAATTACAAGGTTATTTCTAAACGATTATCTACAAAACTATGAGCGAAACTTTATTAGCAAATCCAAGTATTAAAAGAGAGGATTCTACAGCTGCTGTAGATCAATCTTACATGAATATGGACTTACTGCGTTTCACTACTGCAGGTAGTGTAGATGACGGTAAGAGTACTCTGATTGGTCGATTGATGTATGATACAAAATCAATTTTTGAAGATCAATTAGAAGCCATTGAAAAATCTAGTAAGTCTAGAGGTGACGAAAACGTAAACCTTGCTTTATTAACAGATGGTCTTAAAGCTGAAAGGGAACAAGGTATTACAATTGACGTTGCGTATAGATATTTTGCGACACCAAAACGTAAATTCATTATTGCAGATACTCCTGGTCATATTCAATATACTAGAAATATGGTAACAGGTGCTTCTACAGCAAATCTAGCCATTGTGTTAGTGGATGCTCGTAATGGTGTGATAGAACAAACTAGACGTCATACTTATATTGCTTCATTATTGAAAATCAAACACATTATTGTTGCTGTCAACAAAATGGATTTGGTAGATTATTCTGAAGAGCAATTCAATAAAATTAAAGAAGATTTCTTAGAGGTGTCATCGAAAATTGGAGTAGAGGATATTCGTTTTATTCCAATTTCAGCGCTAAAAGGCGATAATGTTGTTGATGATTCTGAAAGGACTCCTTGGTATACAGGAGGTGCTTTACTAAGTAATCTGGAAACGGTTGAAATCAGTAATGATCATGATCTTGAGAATGGACGTTTTCCAATTCAAAGAGTGATTGAAACTAACGTTTTCAAAGGATACGGAGGAAGAGTTGATGGTGGAATTTTAAAAGTAGGAGATGAAGTTGTTGCTTTACCTTCAGGTAAACAAACTTCTATTAAATCTATTGAAACAATGGATGGTCCACTTGAAGAAGCATATCCTCCAATGTCAGTTGCAATTACATTAGAAAATGATCTAGATCTTTCGAGAGGAGATTTATTAGCAAAAGCGGTTAATCAACCTCTAAATGTAACTTCTTTTTCAGCTACTTTATGCTGGATGAATAGAAGTGAATTAAAACCGAATGCTAAATACATTCTAAAACATACTTCTAATGAAGTTGAAGCTATAGTTACTTCTATAGATGATAAAGTGGATATCAATACTATGGAAAGTTTAAGTGATGTTGTTGATCTTAAAATGAATGAGATTGGTAAGGTTAGTATAAAAACCTCTGCTCCGGTATTAATTGATGCCTACACAAAAAATAGAGCAACTGGAAGCTTAATCTTAATTGATGAAGCAACGAACGAAACAGTTGCAGCAGGAATGATTTCATAAAACATCAGTAGATATAAAGCGGGGCTTCAGTTTGAGGTTCCGCTTTTCTTTTAGTAAAAGTAAAAATATCAAAATAATTCTTTCCCAAATTCTAACTATAAGAGAAAACACTTCCATATGGAAGTGTTTTCAATCATTTACTTTTCACCTATTTATTTTCCTCTACGAGACCAACAAATACGGTATCATCTTCTATCTTGATCGGAAATGTGGTGATAGAATCCTCGCATCCGTTGAGGTTTTCACCTGTCTCTAGGGAAAAAGTCTTCTTATGATAAGGGCAGGCAACTTTAGGTGTGTCCCCTTGAGTTCCAACAATTCCTCTTGCTAGAATCATTTGTTTTTTATGAGGACAAAGGTTTTGTGTCGCAAACCATTTATTAATGGTCGTGAAATTAAAAACGGCAATCTGTTGATCTTTATATAAAATAGATGAACCTCCGTCTTTGGGAAAGTCATTAACATGACCGGCTTTCACCCAAGTTGTAACTTGTTCTAATGTACTATGTTCAAATGTCATTGTTTTCTTTATTTAAAAAGGTGGAGAATGTAGTGTAGAAGTACACTAAAATAGAAGCGTACTTCACTTATTTTAAGCATTTACCAAGCAACTGGGAAACGCTGACCTCTTTCTCTTTTGAATTTTTGTGTTGGATCATGAGAATCATCATTACTAAAGTGCGTAAATCTTTTTCTCATTTCTGGATTTTCAATAGCTGCTTTCCACTCACAAGTGTAATGAGCAATTAAAATTTCCATATCTCTTTCTAATTGTTCACCTATTCCTAAAGAGTCTTCACAGATTACTTGTTTTAAATAATCGATTCCACCCTCTAATTTTTCTTGCCACGGAGCAGTTCTTTGTAATGGTTCTGCTGTTTTGATATAGAACATTAAATAACGATCTAAGTATTTTATAACTGTTTCCTTATCTATATCTCCTGCTAAAAGTACTGCATGTTTAGGGTTAGCACCACCATTTCCACCAACATAAAGATTCCAACCTTTTTCTGTAGCAATAATACCAAAGTCTTTCCCTCTTGCTTCAGCACATTCACGAATACAACCAGAGACTCCTCCTTTCAACTTATGTGGAGAGCGTAAACCTTTGTATCTGTTTTCAACTTCAATGGCAAAACCTACTGAATCATGTAAACCAAAACGACACCAAGTACTACCAACACAACTTTTTACAGTACGCAAAGATTTGCCGTATGCATGACCACTTTCAAAACCTGCATTAATTAATTTTTCCCAGATCAAAGGAAGGTCATTTAATCGAGCTCCGAATAAATCAATCCTTTGACCACCAGTAATTTTTGTATATAAGTCAAATTCTTTAGCAACTTCACCTATAGCAATTAGTTTATCTGGAGTTATTTCTCCTCCAGGAATACGAGGTACGACAGAGTAAGAGCCACCCTTTTGAATATTAGCAAGGAATCTGTCGTTAGTATCCTGGATTGTAGATTCTTTTAAAATCAAATCATTCCAAATACTAGCAAGTAATGACCCAACTGCTGGTTTACAAGTCTCACAACCCGCTCCTTTACCATATTTAGTGAGTAATTCCTCGTATGATTTAATTTCATTGACCTTAATCAAATCAAAAAGCTCTTGACGGGTATATGTAAAGTGTTCACAAATTTCTTTTCGAACAACTGTACCCATTTTAGCTAAAGTATCCTCAAGGATATTATTAACCATTGGCATACAACCACCACAACCAGTACCTGCTTTTGTTGCAGCTTTGATACCATTAATGTCTGTAACTCCATCATCTTTGATACTACAGCAGATATCTCCCTTGGATACATTTTCACATGAACAAACTTGTGCTGTATCAGGAAGTGCGTCTACTCCAATACCAGCTCCTCCTTCTTCTCCAGAACTTTTAATAATTAAATCTTGTGGATGTGGAGGTAAAGCCATTTCGTTGATAAACATTTGATGAAGCATGTTATAATCATCTGCATCTCCAATTAGAATACCTCCTAATAACTTTTTACCTGCTAAATCTATATTGATTCTTTTGTAGATACCGTTCTTTTTATCATTAATTGTGATAGGGTAATGTGGGATGTTATCACAGAACGGCTCGCCAAAACTTGCTACATCTACACCAATTAATTTTAATTTTGTAGACATATCACATCCAGTAAATGTATAATCTTTGTTGTCATTTGCAATCTGCTCGGCAACAACTTCAGCCATATCATAACCAGGTCCTACAAGACCGTAAATCATATCTTCATATGAAGCACATTCACCAACAGCATAAATCTTTTCATCAGAAGTTTGCATCAATGAATTGACAACAAATCCACCTCTTTGAGCTACTTTTAACCCAGCTTCTTTACCTAATTCATCTCTTGGACGAATTCCTGCTGAAATGATAAGCATATCACAATCAAGAGAAGTGTTATCAGAAAAAGATAGACCAGTCATAGTCTCTTCTCCTTCAATGTTACTTGTTGCTTTACCTAGTAAAATATCAATACCTAAATCTTCCATTTTTGATTTTAATAGAAGACCACCTTCTTCGTCAATTTGTCTCGGCATAAGTCGAGGAGTAAATTCAACCACAGAAGTTTTTAAATTCATATCTATTGCCGCTTTTGCAGCTTCCAAACCTAAAAGACCACCGCCTAAAACAGCAGCAGATTTGACTTTCTTTCCATAAGCCATCATCATCTCTAGGTCTTCAATAGTTCTGTAAACAAAAACACCCTTTTTCTCTACTCCTTTAATTGGAGGTACGAAGGCGGAACTACCTGTTGCTAATACTAAGTAATCATACTCATATTTAGTATTTGTATGTGTAGTTACGTATTGTTCTTGTCTGTTAATGTTAGATACTTTTTCGCTAGTAATTAGATTGATACCATTTCCGTTGTACCAATCTTTAGGTGCCATAGTAAGTTTGTCTGCATTTTCGTCCTCAAAATAAGCACTTAAATGTACTCTATCATACGCTGGACGAGGTTCTTCGCCTATGACAGTAATTGATGCGGATGAATTTTTCTCTACAAGCTTTTCACATAGCTTATAACTAACCATACCGTTTCCTACAATAACTATTTTTGCCATAATTGATCCTGTTTTAATATTGATTTTAAGTAAAACTACGTATAAATACTTAAAAAACAATAATTGTTACTTAAAAAAATTCAATTTTATAGATAAAAAGGATTTTAAATTAATAAATAGTAAGTAATTTATGATCAAGTCTTAGTAGTTTAATAATTGATATATTTTCATAAATAGTTTAATTATTGTATTGTATTCGTATTTTATAAGTTTATTTATTGATAAATTTTAAAATAAAGTTTCTTTTTGTTGTGTGTATTTAATTGAATATTTTGACTTGTTAAGTATAAATACGTATAATTGAGTAAAATTCACCTAAACATTAAAACTATGATACCTACTTTTTACTTAATCGGAGCTGGACCAGGAGACGTTGAATTACTTACTTTAAAAGGAGCAAGACTACTAAAAGAGAGTAAAGTTGTATTATACGATGCACTTGTATCTGAAGAGATATTAGACTTAATACCAAAACATGTTGAAAAAATTTATGTAGGTAAAAGGGCAGGGCGACATCATTTACAACAGGAAGAAACAAATGAGTTAATAGTAAAAAAAGCGTTCGAATATGGAGAGGTAACACGTTTAAAAGGTGGCGATTCATTTGTTTTTGGGAGAGGGCAAGAAGAAATAGAATTTGCTAAAAGTTTTGGAATAGAATGTCATGTCGTTCCGGGAATATCTTCATCACTAGCAGGGCCAACGTTAGCTGGAATTCCTGTTACGAAAAGAGGAATTAATGAAAGCTTTTGGGTTGTGACAGCAACTACTTGTTCAGGTGGATTATCTAAAGATCTAACACATGCAGCAGCATCTACTGCAACTATTGTCATTCTTATGGGTGTAGGTAAACTAGAATTGATTTCTCAGTTATTTTCGATGTATAGAAATGAAAAAGAACCAATTGCTTTAATTCAAAATGCATCACAAAAGAATCAAAAAATAGTAACCGGTACTCTAAGTAATATTGTTGAAATAGCAAATGAGAAAGGAATACAACCACCTGCTGTAATAGTTATTGGAGAAGTAGTTAATTGTGCTAAGGCAACAGATTTAGTGAAAATCTCCGAGATGAACCAATAATTTAATTATCATAGATCAATCTTTATTTTTGTTTGACATCATGCATTTGTGATGTTTTTAAAATCAAAATTTAAAGAATATGAATCTTAAAAAAGCATACCTAATTTTCTTTTCAATTACTTTATCAATAATTGCGTTAATGTATGGTATAAAACCAGAATGGTTCAGTACTTTTTTTCTTTCTTCAAATAATGCATTGTCAACAGATGCAGCTTATATTTTAAGAGCTGTTAGCGGTCTCTATTTAGCGTTAATAGGGTTTTTCTTATTGGGAATTAGAAATGAAAATTATACAAATGCTGCTATTATTGTAACCGCAGTTTTTTGTTTTGGTTTAGCAATTGGAAGGACAGTGAGTATTATAATTGATGGAATTCCTTCTCCTATACTTTTATTATATGTCGGAATGGAGTATGCAATTATACCAGTAGCCTATTTTCTTTTAAATGAAGAAAAAATATTACAAAATAGAAGTTTTTGAGACAAAGTTATTTTAATATTAAAAAGTAAAGTAATTTAATATGAAAAAGATTTTCGTAGAGAAGTGGAATTCTATAAATTGCTTTTATGAAAAAAATCTTATCTCTTATAACTTTACTTTTTGTGTTACTTAGTTGTGACGATCCAAATGTAAACCCAGGGTCTTTTCAAGAAATTTATTTTCATCAAGAAGATGTTAGTATTAATTTACCTCAAATAGGGGAGGAAAATGAATATGATATTCAGATATTATTAAATACTAGAACTACCGCTGAAAGGATTATTATAGTTCTTAAAGGAGATGTGGATATTAATAATTTACAAGAACATGTAACTATTGATGTAAACACACAGCTTTCTTCATTAACACTGAATACTGATTTTTCTTATTCATTTATTTTAGAAGAATCAACCCCAATAACCTCATTAGTTAACTGTGATTCAGATAACGAATTTTCGGAAGTGTCTGAACTTCTAAATCATATTGAAGGAGTAAAGTCATTTGTTTGGGATGAAGATAAACAAAAATACTATGTTAACTTAAAAGCTTTTGATGCATTCTTTCCAGAAATAACATTACCAGATGTAATTATTTACCAATCAGTTGGTGTGTTGGAAAGAAATTGTGAGGAATAAATAAAAAAGGCTGTTGAAGTAAAATTTCAACAGCCTTTCCTTATTTATCTATTTCGACCATATTGTTCATGAGAACTAACCCAGTCAGAGGATGAAATAGCTGAAGCTAAAGAAATTTCACCCGCTAATACTACGGCAGCAACAATTTCGGCGAATTTATGTGCTTTTCCTTTACCGTAACAATCTAAAAGTTTCAAACTTTCTTTTTGAGTACCAATACCTGTACCTCCTCCGTATGTAGCTACAATAAGTGAAGGAATTGTGATGGATAAATACAAATCTCCTTTATCAGTAAGTTCAGTATAAATAATTGCAGCACTAGATTCTGAGACATTTGCAACATCTTGTCCAGTGGCAATAAACATTGCTGTAATACCATTTGGAGAGTGAAGTCCAGTGTTGTTTACACCAGAAAGAAAAGAACCAATGGCAGATATTCTAGAGTGATGATCTAATTGTTCTGGATCAACGCGCATATACTGTTGTAATACTTCTTTCTTTAAGGTGATTTCAGCTGTAACTCTTTTACCCCTCGTTCTCATGATATTAATTTGAGAAGCTTTTTTATCAGTGGCAAAATTAGATTCTAAAAAGAAATTACGTATACCCGTATAATGATCCAAAATCCAACTACAAGCAGCAAATGTAGCTCTTCCCACCATGTTTTGACCAGCTGCATCACCTGTTTTAAAGTTAAATCTAAGGAATGCGAACTTATTCGATAAGAAATGATCAATATATACTAAATCAGCAATAGAAGATGTACTCTCCGCTTCTTCTTTGATTTTTTTGAAATTAACTTTGATCCAGCTTACAAAATCTCTTGCTCCTCTAGCATCTTCAAATTCAAAAACAGGAGCTCTTTGCATCGCATCATCGACAACAGAGACTTTAATTCCTCCACACATGTTCGCAACCTTCATTCCTCTGTTATATGATGCAACAAGCGTTCCTTCAGTTGTTGCCATAGGAATCATAAATTCACCTATAGCATGCTCACCATTCACTCTAATGGGGCCTGCAAAACCCATTGGAATCTGTGCAACTCCAGTAAAGTGTTCAATATTACCTCCTAATTCATGTGGATCAATTGAGTATTTTCCAATATGATTGATTTCACTACCTGTGAATTCCTCTATGAATTTTTGTCTTTTTTTGATGATAGGTTCTCCATAATCATCCATCTCATCTCTTGGAATCTTAACTTCGATTTCTTTTTGATCCTTTATAGCATCAGTAACAGCAAACTTTAAAGTACCAAATGGAGAAGCTTTCACACCAATCTCTACTTCATGCTTTTCTGTAGCAAGATTTGGATGGTCAACTACTTCAATTTTTATAAGCGTTCTTAAGGTAAAGTCTAGACGATTTTCTTTAGTTATAGTATTAGCATTGATACTTTGTTTATCGGCAGTATGTAATAGAATCTTTTCTTTATCTATTTCTTTATCATCAATTTTTATATGTAATAGCTCTTTTATTTCAGCATCTTTGAGTCTATTTTTGATGGAGAATTCAAAACCTTTTTCTGTGTTTTGTAAACTTCCTCTTGTATACAGTTGCTTTAGCAGCATGCTTGGGATAAACATAGTTTATTTTGGTTTTACTGTGTGGATTACATAGTTTAGAGTTAAACGAATAAAAATCGTCTTTCAAGACAATTTAATAATATAATCATAAAATGAAGCTATTAATTTTAAATGGACCTAACCTTAATTTGTTAGGTAAAAGAGAGCCTACTATATATGGTAATACAAGTTTTGAAGAATACTTTGAGAAATTAGAAAAAACATTTCCAAATATAGAGATGGAATATCGTCAAAGTAACCACGAAGGAACATTGGTAGATATTATTCATGAAGTAGGCTTCTCATATGATGGAATTGTCTTAAATGCAGGAGCTTATACTCATACTTCAGTGGCAATTGCAGATGCTATTGCTGGTGTAGAAACTAAAGTTATTGAAGTACATATCTCTAATGTTCATGCTCGTGAAGCATTTAGACATCACAGTTTTATGGCTAAAAATTGTGTAGGTACTATTGCTGGTTTAGGCCTTAAGGGTTATGAATTAGCAGTCAGATTTTTTATAGAAAAATAGAAATTATCAAATAATAAGTGAATGATTATTCTCTTATTCGTTTTTTGAAAGAGAATCAATATTTGTATAAGCTTTAACTTTTTCTAGAAGATTATCTTTCTTAAAGGGTTTAGAGATATAATCATTCATGCCTGCTTCTTGACATCTTTCGAATTCTCCTTTTAAAGCTGAGGCCGTCATTGCTATAATTGGTATGTCTTTTTTGGAAGTTGTAAAGCTTTGTCTTATTTCTTTAGTAGCAGAATATCCATCCATTTCTGGCATATGAACATCCATAAGTATTAAATCATAATCATTTTCAGACAATTTTTCTAAGGCTATTTTTCCATTTTCAGCTAAATCTGAGGCGTAACCCCATTTTTTTAATAACCTTAAAACTAGCATCTGATTGACTTCATTGTCTTCAACAAGTAAGATTTTTTTAGATCCATCTTCTGAACTATCATCTTTAGTATTTTCCTTTAATACTAGTGGGATAACTTCATTTTTTGACTCTTCATATTTCTTAAAAGAGATTTCAAAATAAAAGGTACTACCAAGGTTAGGTGTACTTTCAATATACATCTTACCATCTTGAAGTTCAACAAGTTGTTTTGATATACTTAAACCTAATCCAGTTCCTCCAAATTTTCTTGTTGTTTCATTTGAAGCTTGTGTGAAACTATCGAAAATGTTTTCAATCTTGTCTTTTTCTATTCCAATACCGGTATCTTTCACAGAGAACTGCAAAGTAATCATTTTATCATCTTCCTTTTTATTTCTAACAGAAAGAATAATACTTCCTTCAAAAGTAAATTTTACCGCATTTGAATAGAGGTTAATCAAAATTTGTTTTAGCCTGACTGGATCACCTATAATGTTATCAGGTACTTTTTGCGAAATATCTAATAGGGTATTTAAACCTTTCTTATCTGTTTGTACTGTAAATGCATCGATTATTGAGTTAGATAATTCTTTAATATTAATCTGCTGTTCCTCAAAAGATAATTTCCCAGATTCAATTTTTGAGATATCTAAGATGTCATTTATAACAACAAGTAAGTGTGAGGCAGAACCTTTTAGGACCTTTAATAAGCTTTTTTGCTCTTCATTGAGGTCAGTGTCTTGTAACAAATCAGTCATTCCCATTACACCATTAATGGGTGTTCTGATTTCATGAGACATGTTCGCTAAAAATTCTTGTTTAGCCTTAGCGGACGTCTCAGCGACCTCTTTTGCATGAATTAAAGACTCATTCTGTAATTCAATTTTTGAAAGCATCCCGTTAAATGCATCAATCAATAAGCCAATTTCATCGTCTCTTCTTTCTTTGATTCTAATAGAATAATCTTTTTTCTTAGAAATAATGTTTGCTGTTTTTTCTAAGTCTAATATTGGCTTTGAAATAGTTCTTTGTAGTGGAAGTGAAAGAGTGGAGACAAATATTAATACAGAGCCTACAATTATAAAGAACATAAAGAAGTAGGTAGTAATTCTATCTCTTACTGAACTCAGATCAGATCTTAAATAGACCGTATTTATTCTGCCATTCTCATCAAATGTACTTACGTAAATATCTAAGAAATTATCAAAAAGAGAGAAGTTAGTGTTGTTTTGAGAAAATCTTGGGATAAAATCAGCGTGTGAGATCTGCCAATCTTTATCAAGAATAGCTCTTTGATAAGCCTCATTATTTTGTTCCTTTGCTTTATCTAGTGCAGTTTTACTATAGAAGGCAAATAATCTCTGTTCTTTATCAAAAATAACACCTGTGAGTATTTGAGGGTTGTTATTTAAGAGTTCGTTTATATTTCGTTGAGCAGGGGTAATTTGTTGTAATTCAACGGAAGCATCATTATTATCACCGATTAGTTTAGCTAGTTGTTTAGTCTCTTTAATAAATGTCTCTTTGTATTCCTGGAAATCATAAAGAAAAAAAAGGATAGTGGAAAAAGACGATGCAATCAAACTTACAAACATAATGATACCTATCAGTTTGTATCTTAAAGATTGCGATAATATTGTACTAATCTGGGTCATATGGTATTATATCACTTGCAAGATTAAGCAGCTTAACATCAACAGTTAATTGAGCTTTGTTTGCGGAAACAATATTTAATGTATAAAGAAGGTTTGGAGTGAGATTAATTATACCTCCATTTTTACAAAAGTTAGGAATATTGTCGCCGATTGTCAAAACAAATGAATTGTTTCTTTCATAAATCTCTTCTAAAAATGTTTTTACTTGCTCTTCAGAGAAACCTTTTGAAATAAATACGATATGTGAACCTTTTAAATCTTTTATCGTTTGTCCTCTTCTAATCTCCCAGGCTCTTCCATTGACATATCTATTTCTAAACATATTATCAATTACATCACCAAAAGGATCATCTCCGAGAATCCCTAGGACAAGTTTATCGTCTTCAACAAAAGCTTTTGATGGCCAATTAACATACTTTGCAAAAGTATTTATCATACCAGCTTTGATATCATATTCGTCAAATTGAGCCCTACTTTCTTTTGGCAAAAGCATGATCAAAATAACCGCAAAAGTTGCTGCTAATGTTGAGGGGGATATGTTTAGAAAATATTTTTTCAAAACTTACTTAATTAATATAGATAATTTAAGACATCCTTTATCAGCAGATGAATTAATTGTCTGTTCGTTTACTTTAATTTTCCACTGTTGTACACCATTTGATGCAAGGTAATTCTTTAAAGAATTAATTCTCATTTGAGTTAAAGTGTCAGTAGATTTTATTTCACTTCCATCTTCTTGTGTGTAATAAGTAATTTGTAGTTGAAGATCACCACGAGGAAGAACGAAAGTAGAAATTTCATTTAATGTTTTATGTGCTTCTCTAGAAACGTCAAATTCTTGATCCACGAAATAGAACCTTTGTTCCAAAATTGTATTATTATTATTTCCAGATAATTTAATAATCTTTTCGCCGCTATCGCCTCTCATACTGTCTAATGAGGTCAATAAATTAGGGTTTGCTTCGTTAAAAGCCCTTTCGATGAGATCTAATAAAGGGGTGTAATATGGATCAGGACTACCAGTTGCTTGTTGAGAAATGACCGGGTCTAAAACAGGATCATCTAAAGCATTAAGAGAAGCTAATCCGTCTTTATCTGTTCTATCAACAATCATTTCCATAAGCATTAATAAAGCATCATATCTGGCATCAGTAACTTCTTCTTTTTTATCTTCAATTTGATCAAAAGTAGTTACCTCAAATTGTGAATCAAGTGGTGTAATGTCATATCCAACAGTTTTGTTCAATACAACTATATCATTCATTTCGAATGTTTTGACTAATTGATAGCGATATGTATCTTTTGGGAGATCAATTTTTAAATTATATAACTCTAGATCATTATACTTGATCGTAATTGAATAATTTTTCCCTGGTAATAAAATCATGAAGAACTTGCCTGTTTCAGGATCAGGGTCGTATACATATTTTTTGTAGGTTATATTATTCTGATCTTTAACAGTTAAATGAATGGGTATTTTATGTCCATTTTTTGAGACTTCAATATTACCTGTAACAATTGCTCTTCGCATTTTGTGTATAGGTTTAAATATTGAATAAATGTCATATCCACCAATTGCGTCTTTATTTTGTCTATTTGAAGAAAAATAGGAATATCTCTTACTAGGAATCTGAGAAAATTGAAGATCATCATAAGCAGAATTAATGTTTATCCCAAGATTCTTAGGGGTTGACCATGTAGCACCTTCTTTCGTCGAGGTAACAATATCATATCCTCCAATAGATAAAATACCATTTGTGGAAAAATATAAAGTTTTATTGTCATTATGTATAAAAGGAAATACTTCATCATACTCACTATTAATTGTTGGCCCTAAATTAATTGGATTAGACCAATCATCTTTACCAATTTTAATAGCTTTATAAATGTCGTATCCACCATTTCCTCCAGGTCGATTACTGGCAAAGAAGATCGTAGATCCATTATTTGCAAGAAATGCTCCTTTTTCATCATAAGCTGAATTGATTTTTTCGTTTAGCTTTTTAGGTTTTAACCATCTTCCTTTCTTGACTTTTGTCTCATAAATATTTCCTTTTCCACTTTGATCAGAATTGTACTCTATATATAATAACATATAGGCTCCATCTTGAATAAATAGAGGATAGATTTCTCTTACAGATCCGTTAAATTGAGGGTAGGGGTGATGAAATTGAATACCTTTTCGATAGGATAAATAAACATCGTCATCATTACTTTGAAGATTTTGAGGAAGAAATTTATATTGATCACCGTAGACATAGTTAAAGCTATCTTTTTGTCTTTTTGAGCTAAAGACTAAAAAATTATCAAGTTTGGAAATAATAGGAGAGGTCTCATCATAGGAAGTATTAATTGGAATTTCCATTACCTGAGATGAAATATTTGACTGCGTATTATTACTTGATAATTTTATTCCATTTTCACAATGTTCTATTTTAAGTCTTGCTTCTTTTATTAATAAAGAATCAGAAGCTGAACTTGCTTCTAAAAATTCATTATAAAAATTAATAGCATCTAAAAAATCTTTTTGATAATGAAGAAGTGATGCAAGATAATAATATGTATCGGAAGGCATGTCAGAACAATCATGCTCAATTAAATATCTAAAGTAGGGTTCAGCATCCTTCTTAGAAAAAGGTGATTGAAAAATACAAACACCTAATTTATACTTAATTGAACATGATGATATATTTTTGACAGCAATTTTTTCGTAAAGTGTCAATGCCTTATCGTATTCTCTTATTTGGTATAAACTATCCGCTTCTTCAATAGATTGTGCATATAATGAAGAAAAAGATGTGAAGAGAATAATGAATGCTATATAGAAGTAGTTTACTTTCAGTGGTCTAGAGGTTTAATTAAATAGAACCATTAGGATTTGTTCTGATCAATAATATACCAAAATTGTTTTGATCACTTGTTTGTTTTGAGCCTACAATTATTAAATCCTTATTATCAGCTTCAATAACTGCATTACCTCTCTGTTCTTTCACTCCGCCAATAGATTTTTCCCATAATTTATTGCCATTAGCATCTAACTTAACAAGTAAAGTATTGAAACCATCTAAGCTTGTATTGTCACCGTACTCATCAGGAACCCATACCTCAGTATATCCAACAACAGCAAAACCACCATCACTAGTTATTGTAATTCCATGTCCTTCGTCATAACTTAATCCTCCAAAAGATTTATGCCATTTTTGAGTGCCAAGTTTATCTGTTTTTACAACCCAGCAATCTAAACTAGCTTCAGCAAATGTGTATGAATAACCAACAATAGCAAATCCACCATCAGCAGTTTGAACAAACTGATTTGCTTTTTCAGTGTCACCACCACCATAAGTTTTTTCCCATGATAAAGTGCCGTCTAATGTTGTATTAAACATCCAAACATCCCATTTTCCTTTACCTAAAGATTCTGTATTTCCTAAAACTGTATAGCTATCTTTATTGACAACAATATCAACAATAGATTCATTTTTAGCTCCTCCATAAGTTTTTCTCCA
The DNA here is from genome assembly GCF_056161045.1 of Flammeovirga sp. AWQ4_249. NCBI lineage: Bacteria > Pseudomonadati > Bacteroidota > Cytophagia > Cytophagales > Flammeovirgaceae > Flammeovirga > Flammeovirga sp. AWQ4_249. Next base: position 81,553 of record NZ_JBSWYJ010000003.1, on the reverse strand, counting down.
CTGTTCAACACCTTTGTCATCAATCTTTAAAAGATAAGCATCTCCACTAGGGTCTTCACTGTCCAATTTAATAATTGATCCACCTATGATATATCCACCATCTTCTGTAGACTGTATTGTCGTACCTTCTTCAATCGAAGTTTGATCACCATATGTTTGTCTCCATATTAATTTACCTGAAGCGTTAACTTTAACGACCCATGTATCTTTAATGTCAACACTAAAACCATAAGAGTCAGAACTACCAACAGTGATATAACCACCGTCTTTTGTTTGGATAATATCATAAACTTCTTCAGTTTCAGTATCACCAAATTTAAAGTTCCATTTTACGTTTCCACTTTCATCAATTTTCCACAGACTCATATCCATATTTCCGCTAGTACCAATTGATCGGCCTGCAATAATGTATCCTGAATCATGAGCTTTGACGATAGCTTTACCTATATCATACTTACCACCACCTAAAACTTTATTAAAACTGGAAAGAATTTTATTAGGTGGTGTATTTGATAAACTAATATTTGAAATCAGTATACCAACAAGTAATATTAAAAAGTATTTTTTCATTCTTGACTATTTAGGTCTATTGTAGACTTCTAACTTACTAACGACCAAAATTGATTTTTATTCTATTATACCATTTTTACGTAACTTCCAATAAATGTAATCGTGTCAGAATACAATCGAATAATTTCTTGGACTTTACCTTCTTCGTAATGACCATCAAAATCAATTAGGAACCAGTATTTGAAATTATCTTTTTCCTTTGCAGGTCTACTTTCAATTTTAGTAAGGTTTATATCTCTTTGTCTAAATTCTTCCAAGAAGTTTGCCAAATCACCAGGATGATTACCAATTTTTGCAAGAATTGATGTTTTATCATTTCCTGACTTCTGATTTACCATATCTTTAGCAAGAATCAAGAATCGTGTTGTATTGTCCTGACTATCCTCAATGTTATTATATAAGATAGGTAGTTTGTATAGTTTTGCAGCAATTTGTGAGCAAATAGCTGCAGCTCCTTCTTCCTCAAGAGCGAGTTTTGCAGCTTTAGATGTAGACGCTACTTGAATTAAACGAATGTCTTCATCAAAATAATCCTCTATGAATTGTCTACATTGTCTAAAGGCAATATCTTTTGAATAGATTTTTTTGATTTTTGATGGATCATCCATCTTTGATGCTAAAGTAAAATTGACTGCAAGTGGAAGTTCAGCAACAATTTTTACATTACGATAGCAAAGTTGGTCGATAGTTTCAGCAACTGTACCTTCTTGATTATTTTCGATAGGAACGACACCAAAACGTACTCTTCCAGTTTCTACGTTATCAAAAACAGATTTGATAGTTTTTAAGGAAATATACTCACTCATTGCACCAAAACGACTTTCGGCTGCTTGATGAGTATAACTACCTTCAGGTCCTAAGAAAGCAACTTTTTCTGGTAATTCAATATTTCTACTGACTGCAAAAACTTCAAGAAAAATAGCTTCAATTGCAGAATGATTTAATGTTCCATTATCTTGTTTAGAGATAGAATGTAATCTATCAATAATAGATTTTTCTCTTTCAGGTCTATAAATAGCAGTTTTTTCATGCTTTTTTAATTCACCAACCTGTTTAACAACATTCATTCGCTCATTTAATAATCGTAGAATTTGATTATCGATAGCATCTATCTGATTTCTTAATGATAATAAGTCCATTTTATCGCACCTAAATTAATAACTACACCTTAATCGTTCATAACACATAAAAACAAGTGTATTTAACTAGAAAGACATTTGTTTTAGACTTACAAACTTAATCAATTTTTTTAGTATTCGAATATAAAAAAAGGGCAGAAGTTAATTACTTCTACCCTTTTAATTAATATTTTGTCAGTATTATCTTTTAAATCCAAGTACTGCAGCTCCACAGTAGCTTTTAGAATCTTTAAAAGTAAAACTTAAATAATAAATACCAGTTGAAGTACACTTGTAAGTCCATGTACCTAAGAAACGATTATTATAAAAGCTTGAGATAATTCTACGTCTTTTTGCATTATACAACGTACTAATTAACCCTTGAGCACCACCATCTTTACCTGAAATTGTAATTTGATAACTAGTATCTTTTGCTAATACACAAGTATATTCAATTTTACGACGCGTGCCATTTCTCCCATCGATTCTATAACTTTTTGAAAATTGGAATCCAGGATTTAATTCTTTCATACTTTTTGTAACATAAAGTTCAGCGTTACACTGTGCAGAAGCTTCATTGATTGCAAAAAGTGCAAAAATAATTGAGAATGCTAAAAATATCTTTTTCATAGTTCTGTATTTTTCACTTAGAAGTAATGTCGATTATCTAATAACCTTATTACGAATAGATTTTAATAAACTTGTAATTTTTTGGATATCTCCGTCAGTTACATGAACAACACTTCTTGTTCCATCTGTAACTACAAGAACGCCATCAATTTCTTCCATTTTAGGCTCTCCAACGATTACTTCTACTTCAATTTGATCGTAGATTTCTTGTAAAGCAGTTAGATCGTTAATCAAATCTTCAAAACCAGGACTAGATTTATAAATATCTAGTACAAGAAGTAATTGATCAAGGACAATTTTTTGATCGCCAATTTTATCTTTTAATACATCATTTGGTTCACGTAAATTGACCATCGATGTTAAATAAACAGCTTCAATCCAACCTCCAGTTAAGATTAATGCACTTACATTTTCTCTTTTTCTTTCGGCTAGGTTATTATTAATTTTTTCAAAGTTTAAAGTCGTTGTTTGAATTAATTCATCTAAACGATTTGAACTTTCAGCTAATTCTTTTATTGTTTCGTAATCAAAAAATGCTCCGATACCTAATCCATCTGCTAAATCTTTTACAGAGTTTAGGAAGCTAATTGCATCTTGATTTTTACCATAAATATTTGCAAACCCTAAATCAGTACCATAGATACCAAGGTTTAAAGCTTTTTGAAAAGTAGTATTATATCTTGAAACTGCGTCTGGAGCATTTAAATCGCTTTTATTGTAGACTGTTCCATTCTCTTTAATTAAAACTGAAATTTCAAGCGGTGATGGGATAGATTCCAAAACATCACTAACAGGTAATATTTCTTGTTCAATATGAGAAGGTGCAACTTCTATAGTAGTATTTTTTACTTTTTCTTTCGGTATGTCACTTGCTTGAGCGAATGTTGAAGCAAGGAGTACCGATGCTGCTAATGTATTTAGATATTTGGTTTTCATCTTATTTCGGTTTTCTAAGATAGTTTTATCCAAAAATATAAGAGGATATTTTGTGTTTTACTATGCTTCTTTAGAGATAATCTTTGTGAAAATTACTTCAACTCCTTCAATTAACTTTTTAAGTAATTCAAAATAGAGAGTAATGTACAGAATAATCGACATCATCCAAATCCACAGTACATTAAATGTAAACGTGTCAATATATGTGCCAAACACTTTTTTTGCAGGTGCAAATAGGTGGGTTCTATAATCAAGAACACCCGATGTGTTCTCTTTCACAAAGAAAATTGGATCAATCAATTGAACAATTCTATTATTATCAACTACAGTTCGATTTAAAACAGTTTTGTTCTTCACAAATGTTTCTAATTGATCATTATAATATTTGTCTTTTGATTCTGATAGATTGAAGTTATCTCCATATTTCTTTTTCATTTCATAAATCTTAGCATCTCTTTGTTCTTCAGCTTTGATTAAGAAGTCATTATAAAAAATTGAAGATTCATATAATATTTTTCTAAACTGATTTCCTTCACTAGATGAGATTTTCCCATCTTCTAAGAACGATAATACAGTTTCTTTCTTTTCAGGCATTGCTTTAAAGAAATCATCAGCATTAATTTCATTTCTTAGTGTTAGGATATCATCAGCAAGAATTACTGCAGTACTATCATTAGTATTTTTACTATTTAATTGTGCATTATAAAGAATTTCTTCCATTCTTGGTTCCCAATATGCACTCTTGTAATTACTCTGACTAAGTTGCATATCAACTTCGAAAAATGGTTTTTCATATCTGTTATTTTTGAATTGTTCAACAGATAATCCTTCATATGCCCATCTTGAAGCCATTATGTCTGCAATTAATGGTGTTTTTCCATGCTCACTAATTGTATTATTTAATTTACTGAAATCGAATATTAATCCACTAAGAATCATCTGTGGAATTAATAAGATTGGAATCAAAATATATACTGTAATAGCGGAATTAAATGCAGATGAAATGTTTAAACCAATTAAGTTGGCGTGACATGAAACCGTGAATAGAATTAACCAGTATTGATAAGTCAAATCAGGGATTTCAAGTATAGTATTACCTATTAAAACAAAGGTAAAAGTCTGGATAGCAGAGAAACCAAAAAGAATAATCAATTTTGAAAATAAATAACTTGACCTACTTAGGTTAAGGAATGATTCTCTTTTTTTGATTTTCCTATCTTTAATAATTTCTTCTGCACTCACTGTCATACCCATAAATAATGCAACTAAAATTGCAATAAGGATATAAGCTGGAACATTTTCATTGTGTCTAAATAAGTAAGCTGAATCATTGTCTTTGATGTAATAAATTACCCAAGATAATAATATAGCTAAGAAAGGAGCTTCTAATAGGTTGATTAGAAGATATTGTTTATTACTAAACTTAGCCAAGAAATCTCTTACTGTAAAAATTACCGTTTGTTTAATTTTAGACGGAATTCTTAAAGTTTTTGGAGGATCGATATGTACTTCTTCAACTTCTTGTTTTTTGAATGTTTCAGAATATATACGATACCAATCTTCTGGTGTAGCCTTTCTTTTATTTGTGAATTCACCGTATTCATCCACAACTTGGGCTTCAATGATATTGAAAAGCTGTTCTGGATTTACATTACCACAAGTGTTACATTGTCCTTGGTCACTATCAACTTGGCCTGCAGCACTCTTAAAATGTGTGATCGCTTCAATAGGGTTACCATAAAATACTGGATATCCACCCGTATCTAATAACCACATTTTATCAAACATCTTATAAATGTCTGATGACGGTTGGTGAATTACGACAAAAATTAATTTACCCTTAAGAGAAAGTTCTTTTAAAAGGTCAATTACGTTTTCTGAATCACGAGAAGATAAACCAGATGTAGGTTCATCTACAAACATTACAGCAGGTTCACGAATTAATTCTAAAGCAATGTTTAGACGTTTACGTTGACCTCCAGATATTTTTTTATTCAGAACATTACCAACCACTAGATGGGCGATTCTATCCAAACCAAGACTTAAAAGAACTTCATTTACTTTATTAGTCAACTCTACTTCGTTCATGTCCTTGAAACAAAGTTTAGCATTATAATACAAGTTTTGGAAGACTGTTAACTCTTCGATTAAAAGGTCATCTTGAGCGATATAGCCAATTACACCTTCTATTTTTTCTTTTTCTTTATGAATGTTATAGCCGTTAATTCTTACTTCACCATTGGATGGTGTTTCTAAACCAGCTAGAACATTTAATAAAGTTGTTTTACCTGCACCAGAGGCTCCCATGATTCCTATCAATTGACCGGTGTTTTCACCAAAATTGATATCTCTGAGGCCTATAGCACCATTAGGAAATTTATATTCTAAGTTTTCAACAATGAAAGAAATATTTCCACCTATTTCATCAGAGTTGTATTTATTTACTAAATCACTATAGTATAGAGGAGCACCTTTAGGTGTTTTAAAAATACTACCAGGAGAGAATAAGTGAACCGTATTAGCCGCAACAGGCTGACCGTTAAGGTAGATAGTGTCTTTACCTGTATATTTTGTAAAGTAAAGAGAAACACTTTTTAAGCGAATAAAAATAATTTCTCCATCAAGTAATCCTGAATCAATGAATTTGATCTTACTTCCTTCAGGAGGCATTTCATCATCAAAAATTAGAATATCTTCGTGATCAATTTTAGAAGAGTGAGACTCGATGACAAATCGTTCTAATAATTTATATTCAACAGAAGGAATGTTAAAAACATCTGCAACTGTATGAATAATATCCATTCTCTGAGGAGTAAAGGATTTATTTGAAGCGACTAACTCTAAAAGCTTCACCATTACAATGGTTTTTTGCTTTTGATCTAGTGTCTTATTGATTTTACGGCAAAGAGATAATGTACGAACAGAGTTACGTACAGATACGGCATCAGATAAGTTAGTTTCTTTTTCTGATTCACCTTTAGCAGCTCTCTTTTTAGCCGCTTTTGCTTTTCTTTTTGCAATACGATCTTCTTCATCTTTGATGAGTTGATCATATAAATCAATATATTCTTCTACAGAACGCTTTTCTAATTCTTGGTTTAAGAATTTGATAACAAACTTTCTCTCAGTCTCTGTTAATCCCTCATCTTGTGTAGAGATAATTGCAAAAAGTTGCGTCAGCGCTTTTAATATTTCTTCACTCATAGATTACCGACAGTAATTCGGAAATTCAACTCCTATTAAAAAATAATATAGACTCAAAAGTGAGTTTATATTTATTTAATGCAATAATTGTGAAAAATATTGCATCAAGTAGCGATTAAATGCATTAAAAATAAAAAAACACTTGGTATCATAAGTAGCCAAGTGTTTTTTTGATACTGAAACTTTTACTAATAAGTTTCAAATTCAAATTCAAGTTCTACTAATTCTTCAAACTCTTCTCCTGCTTCTTGCATGTCTTCATCATCTTCATGATAGTACCATGCAATAGTTGTATTTTCAATTTCTTCTAGTGCTGAAAGGACATCTAGAATCAATTTTGAAGATGCGGTGTTAAAATACTCAAGTTTAAAAAGAAACTTGGTTGAGCTGTTTGCACTTTCAGCATATTCTTCTATCCATTTTAAGATAGGAGCAAAGAATTCAGCTGAGTCTTCTGGAAGTGAACGACCCGATATTTCGAACAGTTCGTTGTCTTTGTCCAAGATGACTTTTGGCGTATCCTCCGTACCTGCTAGATTAAGGACTTTCATGTAAAGTTATTTTAGATTTCTTGGAATTGTCGTTTTAAGAGAAAAAAATGTGAACTCATCATTGATGGGTTCAAAGTCAAAGCGTAATTTTTCGCCTGACTTTCTAGCCATATCAATAAAGCCAAGACCTGCGCCACCTTTGGCAGAGATCTTACCATTTTTGATAATGTCTTTATATAAGCTTTTTAGACCGTCTTTATCTAGGTCGTTAATTCTTTCTAATCTTGTAGCAATGTCTTTTACATTTTTAGAAAGTATTGGGTTTCCTGAAGTGATAAAATAAGAATTGTCCTCTTTTCCAATCATAAAAACAGCACTATTCTTTTTATCAGAAGACTCCTCCATTGGGACTGCGTACTTACTTATATTTTGCAAGCATTCTACCATAACATTAAAGACCTTTCTTTTGATCTTTGACTGTTCACCATATGAGTCCATGTTTCTTTCAGCCATGGATAATACAGATTTAGTAATATCTTGTGTAATCTCACCTTCATAAACTAAGATAAGATCTTTGTCAAGCATTGTCCTGTGAAGTTCGTAGATGTATTTCATATGTCCGAACAGTTTTTATTACCAACTTAAAAATTTTGTTGGTGCTGTATTCTTACGTGTAATTTTAATATAAATACGTAAAAAAATATTTTCAAATATAACTAAACGTAGGAAACAATCAAGTTTTCTTGATTAAAATCTTATTCCTATCATTATAACGTCGTCAGTTTGCTTAGAATTGCCTTTCCACTCAATAAATGTTTGATTTAATGTGTTAGCAATCTCTTCCATATTGGAATGCTCTGATTTTGAGATAACTTCTCTAATTCTCTTTGCTCCAAATTTGCGATTTTCTGGGCCACCAAACTGATCTGGATATCCATCGGAGAATAAATAGATTTCATCACCTTCATCTAACTGTATTTCATGAGTAGTGAAATTTGTTCTCGTCTTATATTCTCCACCCACAGGGAATTTATTTCCTTTGATCTGTACAAAATCTTTACTTTCAGGTTTAAATAAGAAAAGAGGTCTATGGGCACCAGCATATTCAATCTTTCTGTCTTCAAGATTTATTTTTGCTATTGCAATATCCATTCCATCTCTAGTGCTGCTATTAGAGTCTTGACGTAAAGTTTTTGTAACTCCTTGATGAAGTAGGTCAAGCATTTCACCTGGGGCTATAAAGTTGTTGTTTTGTACAATATCGTTTAAAATAAAGTAACCAATTAATGAAATTAAAGCACCTGGTACACCATGTCCTGTACAATCAACTGCAGCGATGTAAATATCGTTGCCTTTTTTGAAGTACCAAGGGAAGTCACCACTAACTACATCTCTTGGTTTGTATAAAATAAAGCAATCTTTTAGATCCCTTTTTATTATATCAGTATCAGGAATGATTGCACCTTGAATTCTTTTGGCATAGTTAATACTTTCTGTAATCTTTTTATTCTTTAAGAGAATTTCAAGTTCTGATTTTTTACGCTCAGTGATATCATGAGATACAAATAATGCACTTTCAAATTCATTGTCTTCATTGAATTCTGGAATTGCAGTTACCGTCATGAATCGATTACCTGATGAAGTTGGAAACTCAACTTCTCTTCTAACTTTTTCTTTTTTAGTAGATACTTCAACAAGCATGTCTTTCCATACCTCAATGATATGTTCAGGGAGTGCTGTATTTTCAATATTTTGATTTAAGAATAGATCAGCTGATAATCCAGTTAAGTTCTCTATTATAGGGTTTGTGTAGAAGATAGAACCTTCACTATTTAATCGTTGAATTAAGTCTAGAGAATTCTCTGAAAGGGCTTGCATTTGTGTACGCATTCTTCTTTCAGTTTCAGCTCTTCTTCTTTCAGTAATATCTTGTGCATTAATTACTATACCTTCGATAGCAGGATCATTAGAAAGATTGATACCAGTAGCTTCCAGCCAAATATATCTGCCATCTTGTAGTTTGTATCTGTATTGAGTACTGAAAGTTTCTTCATTTTTTGAACTAGCAAGAGAGTCAATAAAGTCTCTTACAACATCAACACTGTCTCTATGAAGATTGTCTAAGTAAGATACACCAATTAAATCTGATGGTTTGTATCCTAAAATATGTTTAGATGATGGGCTGACAAATTTGATTTTTGCCTTTTCATCAAAAATTGTAATTACTTCGGAAGCGTTTTCAAGTAGAGATTGTAATCTATTCTGAGAATGCTTCACTTCCTCGACTTGTTCTTCTAGACGGTGATTAGTTCTTTGAAGCTCCTCTTGAGTAGCTTCCATTTCTTCAGCATTTTGCCTCAAAATTTCTTGTTGTACGGAAAGTTCAGAACTCATCTGTTGAGATTCCTTCAATAGTTTTACCGTTCTTTCATTAATCTTAATGTTGAAGATCGTTCTTGCAATGATTTGAGATATTTCTTTTACAAAATCCAACTTCATTGTCGAGAAATTATCTAAAGATGCAAACTCTAGTATACCAAATACTTTTTCATTTGCAATCAATGGCATGATCAAGATAGATTTAGGTTTTTGTTCACCCAATAAGCCAGAAGTAATAGAAAGATAACTACTAGGAATTTCAGTTCTTAGAATCATTTCCATTTCTATTGCAGCTTGACCAACTAATCCTTCAGCAAACTTAAATTTCTTCTGTAAAAATCTTTTTTTATTGTATGCGTAAGTACTTATTAATTGAATTTCTTGTTCTTCAATTGGTAATTCATCAGTAGCTCCATTTACAACATAGAAAGCACCTTGAACAGCATTGATTTTTTCAGTAGTAAAAGCAATTACTTCATTACCGAGTTCAACTAGGTCGTTGTGGTTGCGAAGAATTTGTCCAATTTCTGCTTCACCTGTAATAATCCAATTACGCTCAGAATCTCTTTTTTCAGCACGTTGAATACTATCTCTCATACTGATTAGAGCATTACCTAAAGTATCATCTTCACTCAAAGCAGTATAAGTTGCATCATAATTACCGTCACCAATTTGTTCAGAGAAGTTAGCTGTTCTTTTCATACCGTTCACAACTTCTTGAACAGCCATCGACATCTCACCAATCTCATCTTTATGAATATGATTTACTACTTCATGAGGGAGGATACCTTTAGCGATGAGGTTTAGTCGGTTTTTTAATGTTATGATAGGGCTTGTTAAGTATTTTGAGAATATTACGGCAATCATCATTGATATGAATATTATGACAATTGCTGTATAAAAGAAGGTTCTGATCAAGCCATTTAAGCCACTTTTAATCTCATCATAATCAATTTTTACAACAATACCCCAATTAGTGGTTGGTATATAGTTCCAATATGATATTGTCTTTTTACCTCTCCAGTCGGTATCATATCCAAAGTCCTTGGAGTCACCTTTTGCCGCTTTTTGTACAGCAATGTTTACAGGGTCACCAAGACTTATCACTTCAGTTAATAGATTTGAACTTCCTTTTAAAGGGGAGATAATAGTTACATTATTTGAAGCATTATCTGATAGCCTAGAAAGTAATATTTCTCCTGTATCTCCCAAACCTTTTCTATTTTCTACAATAGGATAGATGTTTTTATGTAAACTATAGAGAATGATAACATGGCCTAATTCACCGAATCTAGACTTCATACGAGGTGAAACAACATAGATATGTGCACCTTTTTCAGTATTGAATGGCTCAGAGAAATAAGTTTTGGTCTTTGCTTTTTTAATAATTTTTTCAAATTTCTTATTTCTATCTCCCACAATTACAGATGCAGGGAATGTATAACTTGTGTATAGTACATTACCTTTGTTATCGGTAATTATAATATTAGAATATCCATTTACAATCTGTTTAGGGAAAAGCTCATTGTCAAGTTTTCTCTTTATTTCATAATAAGTGGAGTCTTTATAAGATCTCGTTTTCGATTGATATAAATATTTTAGCTTAGTAGCATTGTTTACAATTAATGCTGACTTAGCCATATATTTAAGATTTTGTTCAATGTATTTGAACTTTTGATCAATCTGCTCAGCTTTTAAAGTACTGATCACATCAAAAGTTTGAGAATATCTTCTTTCTACAGAATTTTCTGTCTGGAAATAGGATAGGGAACTAATAGTCACTACGGTAATGGTTACAACGAGTAACATTATTATAGTGATTTTAGTACGTATCTTTAAGTCTTGAAAAAACATATATATAAATTCCTATAGTATTCTAGAATGTTTTAAACTTCAGTAAACCAAATAGTTACTTTGTCGAGTATTTCTCGGTCTTCTGGAGAGAAATCTTTAAATGAGGCAAGTTCAACAACGCCAAGTAAATTAGATTCAGCGTCTAAAATTGGTGCAATCATTAATGATTTTGGAGCAGAGTCACCAAGTCCAGAAACTACTTTGATATAGTTTTCTGGGATAGTATTTGAAATGATTGAAGATTGTGTTGAGGCAACTTGACCAGGTAAACCTTCTCCATATTCAAAGGCTAAGGTTTGAGACTCTGGTAAATAAAATGAATATCCTTTAGAATAAGATATCATGTTTTTACCATCCATTATAGTTGTCTTATAATAAATACCTGTTGAAACTTGAAATTCTCTACAAATAGAGTTTAGTAAAGTTTGTTCTTTGTCTTCACCTTCTTTAGTATTTAAAATAGATGCTTGAATATTTTTCTTAATTAATTGTCCCCTTTCTCTAAAAGTATCTTTTGCTTCTTCTTCTTTATTTTGAGCTTCTTTAGCATAATATTTAGGCACATAAATGATGTGATCTTCAGGATCTTTCATCAATTCCGAAATTAGTCTGAATAAAAGGAATATAAGAATTGCAAAAGTAAAGCCTACAGTATAAAATGTAGAACTACTTAAATCCATTATTTGTACATAAGTCTTATCGTCACGTCTTTCAAGAGCATTTAAAATTACTTCTGGTAGATTATATATTCTCGAAGTAGAGAAAAAAGAAAGAAATATAAATAAGATACCTAAAATAATATTAAATACCTGTGTGTTCTTAATCGAGAAATAAATGACAAGAATAATGGACGTTAAATCCAAGAAACCAAAAGTCAGTAAATAGTTTTCTCTATTATAAGGGCCGTCACCTAGAAATAACTTTTTAGTAGTACCAGGTAATTGATTTTCTACAATTAGAATTGCGGAGAAAATGAGTACACAAACTAAAGCTGCTATTATTGCAGGCTTTTTATATACAGTGTGAATTGATTTCTCTCTTATATTTGTTCTTTTTTGTGTTGCTTTCAAAATACTTATTAGTTTGCTTGAACAAGATGAACTAATCTTCTTTAGTAACGTTTATTTTTGGTAAGCCTTGTATAAATCTAATAGAAAATTTATAATTTTTTCAGATTCTAAGCAAAAATCAATTTCTGTTACATTTTTTGCAGATAAAGGCATTGTATTCATAGTACATTCATCGGGGTCTTGTATAATTGTTAAACCACCTTTTTCTTTTATCGCTTTCATTCCTAAAGCACCATCTTTGTTTGCTCCAGAAAATAAAATTCCAATAGCTTTTTCTTTAAAAACATAAGCTGCAGTTTTAAAAGTTAGATCAATTGCAGGTCTCGAGTTATTTATCAAGCCTTCTGTTGATAAAGAAATAGTATTTCCTAATTCTATACATAAATGATAATTAGCAGGAGCTAAGTAAACCATTCCAGCTCTAATTGCTTCCTTATCTAATGGTTCGATAATAGATTTTGAGCTTTTAATAGATAGTGCTTCTATAAATCCATGTCTCACATGTTTTAATCTATGTAAACAAAGAAATATTGGAATAGGGAAATCCTTTGGAAGATCTGCAAGTAATTTAGTGATTGGTTTGAAACTACCCGCTGAACCACCAATGACAATTCCTTTATATTTTTTATGTAAAAGAGATGTGTCCATTTAGTGTAACTTCGGGATTAATCTTTGATCTTCTTATATACTTTTTCTTCGTTATTAACGACAACGAATTTATTTGCTATGTCACACCATATTAATGACTCTTTTGAACCAATGGCAAGATTTCCATATTTAAAAAGACTTCCATGTAGTTTTTTTAGTACCTCATTTTGTAATGTTTGATTAAAATAGATCATTACATTTCTACAAAGGATTAAATCGAATTTAGAGAAGGGATTACCTTTTACAAGATCTTGAACTCTAAAAGAAACTCTATCGATAAATGAAGGTTTGATATAAAAGAATCCACCTTCTTCTACGAAATAGTTAAAGAAATCATTCTTTCCTCCATAGCGTTCATAATTTTGTTTATTTAGCTCCATATTCTTTGAAGAAAAAGAAGCTTTTTTTGCTTTGTTGATAATTGCATGATCGATATCTGTTGCAATTATTGTAGCATTTTCCAAACAGTTTAATTCATGAAGTAAAATACACATAGAGATGACTTCTTCACCAGAAGAACAGCCAGCATGCCATATGCTTATTTTCCTATGTTCTTTAATTACATCAGGTATTATCTCATCTCGAAGGGAAGTCCAGAAAGTTGGATCGCGAAACATCTCTGTTACATTCACAGTGATTTCTGTGACAAATTCCTGGAAAAAAGTAGGTTCTGATTTTAACTTTTTAATTAAAGCTTCAACAGAATTAAATTTATATAATTCAATAACACGTCTTACTCTTCTTGTGAAAGAAGACATAGCGTAATTTTTGAAATCATAGTCAAAATTATCGTCAATAAATTGGGTTAATCTTCTTAGTTCGGCTATTTCAAGATCTCTTTGCATACTTAGCTAAAAAAAATAATAAGAATATGGTTTTTCTAAATTAAAAAAATATCTGTTAAAGACAGGAGAAATAGATATGAAAAAATCCTTTCCTCAAACATTAATGTAAAGAGAAAAGGATTCTATTCATTGAAAGAATGAAATTATTTTCTAGTGTTTACAAGTTGAGGACACTCAGAGTGTTGATCCATAATTTCATACTTTTTTCTTTCTTTTTTGAAGTAGCTCGCACTTGCACTACCTTGAGGGGCACAAGAAAATACTAATGCACCTAAAGTGAATAGGGCAATTGATGATAGAATTCTTTTATTAATATTTTTCATTGTAGCTTAAGCCTAATGTTGATACTCGTTTGAAGTCATTAATGACCATTTGCAAAGACAAGTTACAAAATGTATGCCTAATTTCTTAAACAATTTTCTTTTTCTTTTTTTGTTTGAAAAATGAACGTATTGCTCCAGCAATTTTATTCGTTTCTACAAGAAAACCATCGTGTCCATATAATGAGGTTATCTCTTCGTATGTTACGTTAGGGATGTGTTGTGTAATAAAGCGTTGTTCGGAAACTGGAAAAAGAACATCAGATGTAATCCCAATCACTTGAGTGTATGCTTTTATACTAGATAGTGCCTTTTCAATTGATTCTCTATTTCTTCCAAGATTATGAGAATCCATTGTTTTTGATAAAGTCCAATAGGAGTAAGCATTAAACCTTTTTAATAACTTTTCTCCTTGATATTTTTGATACGAAGAAGCTTTAAAATCAGTGGTTTCTGTACTGCTTGATTCACTTTGAGTTTTCTCGTATGTACTATAATTTCGATAAGAAAGCATAGCAATTGAACGTGCAGCAATAAGGCCTCTGCTTCCTGCATTGACATCTTTTTCTCCCCAAGTTGGATCAGCTTGTATTGCTAATCTTTGTGACTCATTAAATGCAATGCCCCAAGGTGAGTGCTTTGCATTTGTTGCACAAATAATAAGATTTTCCATTAAGTCTGGCTGAGATACAGCCCATTCTAGAGCTTGTTGACCTCCTAATGAACCGCCAATTAGAGTATTAATCTTATTTATTTTTAAATGTTTCCTTAACAAGTCAAGAGATGCAACAATATCTCTTATTGTGACCTGTGGAAATGAGTCGAAATAAGGTTCATTAGTTGTAGGATTGATGGATAATGGACCTGTTGAACCATAGCAAGAACCAATAACATTTACACAAATAATAAAATGTTCTTCAGCGTTAAAAATTGCTTCATGGCCAAATAAGCCACTCCACCAATCTGAGACTTCAGCATTTCCAGTTAATGCATGACAAACCCATATGATATTGGATTTATCTTCATTAATTTTTCCTAACGTTTGATACGAAAGGTCTAATTTGTTCAATGTTCCTCCAAGTTCTAAATTGAAGGTATTATTATATGTATATAAATGCTCTTGCATTACCTATTTCTTTACTTTTTAAATAAATAAGAATGTACAGAGTACGCTAGACCTTTTTGTTAGCTTAACTTTTAGGATATTATTGACCAGAATGTAATGATATGACTTTCAGACGTCCAATACTTGGTTTATATGCCCTAATAATTAGGCTAGGATGTAGCACCTTTTCTCGTAGATGGTTGCTAGAGGGTCTTTGAGCCTAGTCTCTTACCTCTTCTTTATAAACACTTACGTCTTACTAGATGTAAATGGTATGTGATTTCAAAGTAACTCTAGAATTTACAAAAAAACAAACCCTCATGTCATTAATTATAAGAAATGAGGATTTTTGATGTTTATTTTGAAAATTTTATAATTCTACAATAATTCCAATAGATGGTTGAACTATACCATTGGAAGTTGCGATGTACTTTGGAACATACTTAGATGGGTCATTTGGATCAACCATTGGAGTTCCATCAGGATTTAATTCTGTAGTAAGAATTGGTTGACCTTCTACTGAATATCCATATAAATTTTGAATATCGAAATAGAAATTAATACTCCATTTGTCGAAGTAGTAGTATTTATCAACTCTTAAATCTAGTTGATGTGATGGTCCAAGACGTTCAGTGTTTACTTGAGAGTAATCTTTTATACCTCTTCTTTCTGCATCCCAAACCTCTCTGTCCATAGAAGCATCAACATCATAAGGAGTGTAAGGAGTTCCGCCAGCATAAAGCCATCTTGCTCCAATTTCCCAATTCTTACCAAGCTTCTTTCCACCAGTTAAACTAATGATATTTCTACTGTCCCAAGAAGATGGCGCATATTCATCAGGGTTAGCATTTGTAAATTCAGAATTTACATAGGTATACGAGAATATTCCATAAAAACCATTATAGAATTTTTGTTGCGCCATAAATTCAATACCTCTTGATCTACCCTTAGACGTACTTGTTACTTCTTCACTACCAATTACACCAAAATCGGCACCTAGGTTAGCTAAAGAAATTTGGTTGTTTACTGAGTATGGGTACTGATCGTAAACTTTCTCGAAACCTTCTAAAGTGAATTTTAGGTTTTTCTCTGGAATTTTATATTCAAAACCACCAACCAATTGTTTATTACGAATGTAGGTTAAGTCATTTTCTTTGTTGACAAAATCTTCACCTTCCTTATAACCTAAAGTAGTGTAAGCTGGTAATTGATAATATATACCTGTATTAAAGTTTATGCTCCAACGTGGTGTGAATTGATAAGATGCAGAGAATCTTGGAGAAAATTGATCTGCTAAGTTTTTCATGCTTTCTGAATAATCATTTGCATCAACTCTTGCTCCTAAAGAAAGTGTCAATTTATCTTGAATTAACTTTTTACTTACTGTAGCGAAACCTCCCCACTTATTTAAATTTAAATCCGATCTAAAATTAATAGTCTCTAATTGTCCGGTTGAGTAATCATACAATGTTTGGTCTGTTCTATTATTATACATTGCATATTCATAGTTTACTCCATAACTAAATGTCCATCCTGCATTTGTAAATGTAACGCCTTCTAATCTAAGCTTGTTTTCAGCTTCTTGTGATGTATAATCATATGTTTTTGGTTGAGAAGGATCGTTGTTAGGATATTTATATTGAGCATTATTCAACATGTTTCTAGAAGCTACAAATGTAAATGTTGAATTGTCTCTGAAATGCTCATATTTTGCTCCTATTGTATAATTCCATTGTGATTGCTCTGGAGTATTATTTAAGATATATACGTTTTCTTCATAATCTTCATCAGTTGGATCACCTGGAGAGTCAGCTAATTTAAATTGATCGATAGCACCAAGTCCAATGATTGAAATTTGGTTTCTTTGGTCTATTTTGTATTTATATTTTAATTGGAAATCATTATATGTTGGTAAAAAGGGTAGACCTAAAACACTGAATAATGCCTGTAAATAGGATTGTCTTGCCGATACGATTAGTGATGATTTTTCTGATACCGGTCCTTCAAATGTAATACCAATATCAGATGTGCCAATAATAACATTTGTAGTATGTTCATCAGTTCTACCGTCTTTTTGGGTAAATTCCATCACAGATGATAATGCATTTCCTCTACCAGCTGGAAATGCACCTGAGAAAAATTCAACATCTTTAATGAAATCAACATTTATCATACCTACAGGTCCACCAGAAGCACCTTGAGTAGCAAAGTGATTGATGTTAGGAATTTCTATACCGTCTAAATAAAATCTGTTTTCGTTTGGAGCTCCACCACGTATCAAAATATCATTTCTAAATGAAGCAGTTGATGCAACACCTGGTAAGGATTGTAAAACTCTTGAGATATCTCGATTTGCTCCTGGAGCTCTTTTAACTTCAGTTACCCCAATTCTTTGTACAGATACTGGTGATTCATCAGATTTATAAAAACCATTTGCAATTACTTCAACTTCATTCAATTCTTGAGTAGAAGGTGTTAATCTAAAATCAACAACTGCAGGTCTAGAATTTGAGACCTCTACTTCTCTTGAATCTGGTCCAAAACCAACATAATTAACAACAAGATTATATAAGCCTGGTTTAAGATTTTTGATTTCAAAAGATCCATCCTCCTTAGTAGTAGCTCCTGTAGATGTGCCTTGTATTACAACAGTTGCAAAAGGGACAGGTTCATTATTCGGTAATTCAGTTACAGTACCTTTTATTATACCTTTTTGTGCAAAAATGGATGATGATAATGTAAAAAATATAAAAAGCAAGTATAGGTTTTTCATGATATAATTTGTCTAAGTGTAAACCTTAAACTGTTTAGTCGATGAATTGTTTGATAATATTTTAGGATTTTTTCAATGCAAATGAACTTTAAAAAATAATCTAAAAAAAGTTTTTTAGATAGAAGTAATTAGAATCTATTTACAATTTGAAAAATATGTGTTTTTTTGCTTAGAAATAAAGTATTATCAAATCATAAGAAACATGAATATTGAAGATTTTAGAAATTTCTGTCTATCTAAAAAAGGAGTTACTGAAGAATTTCCTTTTGATGAAAGTACACTTGTGTTCAAGGTTGCGGGTAAGATGTTTGTATTGACAGATGTAGATGTTTTTGAAAGTTTTAATGTAAAGTGTGACCCTGAACTAGCTATTGAATTAAGAGAAAGGTTCAATGGAGTAAAAGAAGGGTATCATATGAATAAAAAACATTGGAATACTGTTACTGTTTTTAGTGATGTGCCAAATGATAAATTATATGAGTTTATCGATCATTCTTATGATTTAGTGTATAAAAAATTACCAAAAAAAATTAAAGAAGAACTTCAAGAAATGGAGTAAAAATGTTCAATAAACTAAAAAACATTACTTTTTTTTATGAAAATCATAATAAATAGCTAAAAAATATTCAAATGTCGTGATTATATAATACTTTTGAATAGCGATTGGAACAAAAGACAAATGAACATGGCTAATAAAAGATTTTTTGTAATTGATTTTGACAGTACTTTCACTAAAGTTGAAGCATTAGATGTGTTAAGTGATATACTTTATGAAGGGACTGACAAAAAAGAAGAAATTGGAAGTAAGATTAAAGAACTTACAGATCAAGCAATGGCTGGTGAGTTGTCTTTTAGAGAAGCTTTAGAACAGCGATTGGCCTTATTAGATGCTACAAAGAAAGATGTGGATCAACTTTCTGATGAATTAAAGAAGCTAGTATCTGAATCCGTAAAAAGAAATAGAGCCTTTTTTAAAGAAGAAAAAGAGAATGTATTAATTGTCTCTTCTGGTTTTAAAGATTTTATCACACCTGTGGTGAAAGATTTCGGTATTAAGGAAGAGAATATTTATGCAAATACTTTCACTTATAATGAAAACAATGAAGTAACTGGTTTTGATGCTTCTAATCCTTTATCTGAACATAAGGGTAAAGTAAAACTGATGGAGGAATTATCACTTGAGGGTGATGTTCTTGTTATCGGTGATGGTTATACAGATTACGAAATCCGTGAAGCTGGATTGGCAAAGACTTTCTACGCTTTTACTGAAAATATAAAAAGAGAAAAGGTACTTGCTAATGCTGATATTGAGGCAAGTAGCTTTGATGAAATACTACATTCTATCAAGCATCCTATGGCAACTTCATTTCCCAAAAGTAAAATCAAAGTATTATTACTAGAAAATATTCATCAAGACGCTAAGAAAAAATTAGAAGACGAAGGTTATCAAGTTGAACTTCTGGGTGGTGCTCTTGATGAAGAAGAGCTTTGTGAAAAAATCAAAGGTGTTCATATTCTTGGTATTCGTTCAAAAACAATGTTAACTCGAAAAGTGGTAGAGGCTGCTGATCGTTTAATGTTAGTGGGAGCGTTTTGTATTGGAACAAATCAAATTGACCTTCAGGCATGTACTGATCATGGTGTGAGTGTATTTAACGCACCTTTTAGTAATACTAGATCTGTGGTTGAGATGGCAATTGGTGAGATTATTTTATTAATGCGTCAAATTCCAAGACGTATGCGTCAGATGGATAGAGGAGAGTGGAGTAAATCAGCCAATGGTAGTTTTGAAGTAAGAGGAAAGAAATTAGGTATTATCGGTTATGGTAATATCGGATCTCAATTATCAATTCTTGCTGAAATGCTAGGAATGGACGTGTACTACTATGATGTGGTTGAAAAACTTGCTTTGGGTAATGCTACAAAACTTTCATCATTAGATGAATTACTTTCTACTTGTGATGTTGTTTCACTTCATGTGGATGGACGAGCAGAAAATAAAGGTTACTTTACGGGTGAACATATTGCTAAAATGAAGAAAGGTGCAATCCTTGTAAACTTAGCGAGAGGTCCTGTAGTAGAGTTAGAAGCATTACAGCAAGCATTACAAAGTGGACATTTATCAGGAGCTGCGATTGATGTATTCCCTGTAGAACCAAAAAATAATAATGATTCTTTCGATGCACCTTTGAAAGATGTGGATAATTTAATTCTAACACCTCATATTGGAGGTAGTACGTTAGAAGCTCAAGAAAATATCGCTGACTTTGTACCAGGTAAAATGATTGAATATGTGAATACAGGTAGTTCATTTAATAGTGTAAACTTCCCTAATGTTCAATTGCCTCGTTTAGAAAATGGACATCGTATGCTTCATATTCATAAAAACGTATCAGGTATCTTAGCACAAATGAACAATGTATTTGCTAAGCACGGGTGTAATATTCTTGGTCAATACCTTAAGACAAATGAGGATATTGGTTATGTAATTACAGATATCGATCAATCGTACCAACCAGAGTTATTAGAAGATTTAAAATCAATTGATAATACAATTAAGTTTAGAGCTTTATATTAATTGATAGTTAGATATGTTAGAATTAGCCCAAAGTTAGATGCTTTGGGCTTTTTTATTTTACGATAATCTTTTTTGTGATACTGTGTTTTTTATGTTTAAGGTTGATAAGGTAAAATCCACGAGGTAGGTTATGTTCAATAATTTTATTATTCGTAAGAGTAATATTTTCTTTCATCATAATTTCCCCTTGTATGTTTATAACTTCAAAAGGGATGTCTTCTAGTAAATTAGCTGAAGAGATAGTAAAATAATTTGTCGAAGGATTAGGATATATATTGATTACAGGTGCCGAAGTTAAAGTAGAGATATTATTTATTTCAATAGGAGTGAAAATTTCTTTCCTCCCATTTAGGTCAACCTCTGACAGTCGGTAATAAACTCTTTTATCTTCATTTTTATCTATATATTGGTAATGCTGTGATACGCTTGAATTCCCTGAAGACTTAATTTCTGCTATTTGCTGCCAATGTTTTTGGTGATATGATTTTTCAAGAATAAAGTAATCTGAATTTTCTTCAATTGCTGTGGACCAACTCAGTGAAACATTATTTGCTATTCTATGTCCTCTAAATTCTATTAATGATACATAAAGATCACTACCACCATTGAGGTACCATGATACATCATTACTTTCATCTGAGACTGAAAATAAATCAATTTTATTATCACCATTCATATCTGCTAATTCTAAAGCAATCATATCGTTTGCTGTATGAATAACCGATGTTGTGAAATTTTCAGAACCATCATTAATATGTTGTTCCAAATTGCCATTGGAATGTGTAGAGATAATATCAAGGTCGTTATCATTGTCTATATCGACTACTTTTACATTGGTTGTTGATGATGAACTATTACTTAATTCGTTCGCAGTGAAAGATTCATTTCCATCATTGCTATACCAAGTGACTTTTGAAGATGAAGCAATAACATCTAAATCACCATCTTCATCTAAGTCTTCAATAACAAAATCTTTAATATATGAAGCAGAGAAACTTATAGTTCTTTGGGTAAAAGTTTGAGAGCCATTATTTTCCCACCATCTTAGGTTATCATTCCAAAACCCTGCAGTTACAATATCTAGGTCATTATCTTCATCAAGGTCAACAGCTTCAATTTCCCAAGCATAGGATTCATAACCTAATAGGTGTCTAGTAAAACTTTCAGAACCATTATTTTCCCACCAACAAAAATAATTTCCTGCTGAAGCTGCAGTCAAAATATCATAGTCATTATCTTTATCAAGGTCGATTATGAATATATCTTTTATTTGCTCCAAATAAATTGCATCTTCAAATAGAGTATCTAATGTAAAAGAGTTAGAACCGTCGTTTTTAAACCAAACAACTTGATCATAATTACCAGCTGCAATTACATCAAGGTCATTGTCCTCATCAAGGTCAATAACAAAAACATCGGTAGCTGTTGTCGGGATTTGACCTAATACAGTATGAGTGAAATTATTTAAACCGTCATTTTTATACCAATACACACTTGATTCATCATCTGCAGCAACAATAATATCTTTATCATTGTCTTTGTCTATGTCTGAAATATAAATGCCATAGGCACCTTCAGCAACATTAAAATGAGATCCATTTCCTTGGAGAATGTTGACTTGATCTAATGAATAAGATGCAATAATTATATCGTTATTTGAGTCGCCATTCATATGATTTGTATCCACTGCGTATACATCATTTATACTTTTTACAATTTCATGTTCTGTAAAGGTTTCATCTTGATTATTTTCAAACCAATAAACATCTCCATAAAATATAGATGTATTCGAACTGACAACAACAATATCAAGATAGTTATCACCGTTGACATCAACTAGCATAGCATCAATTATATCAGTCAAAAAACTATGAATATTTACTTCAGTAAAGTTTTCAGATCCATCATTTTCAAACCATTTTAATTCATCATCATTATTACTTGTTGAAATGATATCTATTTCACTGTCTTTGTTAATATCTCCACAAAATACACTTGTAGCACCATCTGCTCCACTTGATAAAGTTGATTCTGTGAAATTTTCAGATCCATCATTTTTATGTAATCTAATCTTGTCATCGTTAAAACCAGCTGTTACAATATCAATATCACTGTCCTTATCTATATCTATTGCATAGACTGATGTTGCCCCATCAATGGAAGTAGAAATATCATGAGTGGTAAATGAAGTTGCATCTCCATTAGTACCAGTATTTTCAAACCAAGTTAGTTTGTCATCATTAAAGCTAACAGATACAATATCAATGTGAGTGTCACCATCAACATCAATACAATAAACATCTCTAGCTCCATCTGAACTTGTAGAGAGAGTTGTTGATGTGAAATTTTCAGAACCATCATTAGCATGCCAAGCAATTTTATCATCGGTTTCACTCGCTGTAACTATATCAATATCATTATCACCATCCATGTCAATTGCAAAAACAGAATAGATGCCATCTACATTGGTAATAACAGTAGTTGTGTCAAATGTCCCATTTGTATTGAGGTGTAAAAAAACTTTATTATCCAGATAGGAAGCCGAAATGATATCTATGTCAGAATCACCATCAATGTCAATTGTAAAAATATCATGTGCACCATTGATACCATCTATTTTCTTATAATTGATTCTATTTATGTCAAAATTTTCTTGACAAAAACTTGATGTAGTTAAGAATAAAAAAATTATACAAATTAATACCTTCATTTTCAATAGCTGATTTAACATTGAAATGAATTATCAATAAGCTAAGTTTCAAAATATGAATAGAATTCAGTTTTGACATCAAATAATACAAGAAGAGGTTACATAACTTGAGTTATGCAACCTCTTCTTGAATAAATATAAATTATTAATTAGCTACTGGAGCTTCCTCTTTTTTGAAAGAAAATAATGTTGGTTTGATTACAATTCCTAACCAACCCCAGTTATTGAACTTGTTAGGGTCTCCAAATTCATTAGCACTAGTTGAATATGGCATTGAGTCACTTGCAAACATAGCAGACCAACCACCTTGAATTGAGATATAACTATTAAATTTATAATTGGCGTTAATGTCAATTTCACTTCCAAGACTATTACTAATCTCTGCGGTTCCGTCCGACATATCAGCAGCAGAGGCGAAGTAATGATATCTAGCATACAGTTTCCAATTAGTATCTACTTTATAAGTGGCACCTACATAGATATCAGTTAGTCCATATTGTGGATTCCTTCCTCCTACATAAAAATAATCCATGTGTCCATTAAATTTATGGTTTGTACCGAAGTAAGGATTAAAGAAATTAGTTTCATCTCCACCAGCGTCAGTATATGATGTGCCTGATAAAATTTCTCCACCAAGGACTAAACCTAATTTATCAGTTGGATTGAATAGTAAGTCTAACATAATATTATAAGCACTAATATCTTTTTGAGAAGTACCTACACCAGATTTTCCAAATTGATAATATACATTGAAGTTTAATCCAAATTTACCTGGTTTCCACTCACCATGAGCTCCAATAGTTTGTTGGTAAACAGTCTCATAATCGTCAGCTGCAGTACTATTAGCATTCTCCGTTTGCTCTATTCCTAGATTCAAGAATAAGGCAGACAATTTAAAGTTTTCTAAGTCTTTGTGAAACCACAAATACTGCATTGATTTATAACTATTTGCTTTACCATTAGTTGAAGTAGGATTATAATATTCTTGAGGTGTGTAGAATAATCTCTCACCAGAAGTTGCAATTGATAAACCTGCATGAAGTTTAAAGTTTTTTTCATATTTCAAAACTAATGCATCATGACTTCTAGCTTGTTGTGCCCAATCTACAGAACCAAATATTCTGTGGTCATCATAAACTAATTCTTGTCTACCAACTTTTGCAGAAAATGATTTTGAGAAAAATAATTCACCATAAGCTTCATGTATGGTAAGGTTACCATTGTCTTTATTTGAAAAATGGTTTATTTCTCCCCATGTTCT
The DNA here is from genome assembly GCF_056161045.1 of Flammeovirga sp. AWQ4_249. NCBI lineage: Bacteria > Pseudomonadati > Bacteroidota > Cytophagia > Cytophagales > Flammeovirgaceae > Flammeovirga > Flammeovirga sp. AWQ4_249. The sequence goes on along the minus strand of NZ_JBSWYJ010000003.1, from coordinate 57,061 downwards.
AACATCTTGAATAGAAAAGCCCATTTTAAACTTTTCGTTTTTATCATTAAACAAAAAGCGCAAACGAGATCTTTGGGAAACAAAATCATCTGGCCTGTCAGTAGCTGGATTTATAGGTCTAAGAGCACCAAAGCCGTTTCTATGTTCGTATCGAGGTTTTAATTGAGCGTCGATTGTAAATTCTTGACCAATAACAAAATTACTTATCAGTAGTAAAATCGTTGCAGATATTAGTAATTTTTTTGACATACTAAAAAAAGTTAGATAAATATTGATTGTGTAAAAATATCTTAAATTAATATGTCGTGCAATTTTATATTAAATTGTTTTAGGCAATATAGAATAAAGTTAATTTTGTATGATTTCCATCATATTTAATAGAAAAAAATACTCACTTTTTTAATTCCTAAACTTAAAATTCTTAATTTCTGTATTAATAATAAGACACTAATTTAAAGTTTAACCTTACTGTCTAATGGGGAACAAAAATGAGAAAGAAAATCTTAACCTTTCGAGGAGAGATTTTTTAAAACTAACTGGAGGTACAGTCGCTGTAGGAGGTGCTGCTCTCGGTGGTTGGGGATTAACAGAACTAATCGTAGATGAAGGGCCAGTGGAATCTTGGCATAAATCAGTTTGTAGATATTGCGGAACTGGTTGTGGTGTGATGTTAGGAATGAATAAAGATAAATTAGTTCGTGTAAGGGGAGACCAAGAAGCACATAATAAAGGAGTGATTTGCATTAAGGGTTCAATGCTTGACTCTTTGATGAAAAACCCGAATCGTCTAAAAACTCCAAAAATTAAGAAGAATGGAAAATTAGAGGAGGCAACTTGGGAAGAAGCAATGACATTGATGACTTCTAAATTTAAGGAGTCAATGGAAAAAAATGGTGCTGATAGTGTTGGTTTTTATGGATCAGGTCAGTTACTAATAGAAGAATCATATACAGCAAATAAATTATTCAAAGCAGGTTTTAGTACAAATAATGTAGATGGTAATCCACGACTTTGTATGGCATCTGCTGCAGTGGGTTATACACAAACTTTTGGAAAAGACGAGCCTCCTGGGGCTTATGTAGATATAGATTACGCGGAAACATTCTTTTTGATTGGTTCAAATGCATATGAATGTCACCCTCCATTGTGGGAAAGGATAATGATTCGTAAAAAAGCAAATAAGAATGTTAAAATTATTGTTGTAGATCCAAGGAAAACAAAAACAGCGGAACATGCTGATATGTACCTTCCCGTTTTACCTGGAAAGGATATGCTGTTACTTAACTCTATGTGTTGTGTAATGGCCGAGTTGGACTTGTTGGATAATGACTTTATTGCTAAAAGTGTCAATTTCAGTGATGGGAAAAATAAAATCTCCATTGAAGAATATAAAGAATTCTTAAAAGATTATCGCCCAGAAAAAGTTGCAGATGAATTGGGGATTACTCCAAGAGAAATTCGAGAAGTAGCGTATCAATTTGCTAAATCAAAAGCTACGATGTCGTTATGGACTATGGGAATTAATCAAAGAGTTCAAGGTGTATTTCTTAATAATACTTTAAATTCACTTCATTTAATAACAGGTCAGATATGTCGCCCAGGGGCAACACCATTGTCTTTGACAGGACAATGTAATGCATGTGGAGGTGTTCGTGATACTGGATCTTTAGCTCACTTATTACCTAATGGTCGTTTGGTAGCTAAAGAACAGCATAGACGTGAAATGGAGGAACTTTGGAAAGTACCTGAGGGAACAATTGCTCCTAAACCTGGTAGACATGCTTTAGCGATGTTTGATGGTATGGTAAAAGATGAGGTGAAAGTTGCATTAATTATGTGTTCAAACCCAGCTCAAAGTTTACCTAATAACAGATATTATAGAGAAGGTATGGAAAAAGCCTTTTTGGTGGTCTCAGAAATATTTGAAGATACAGAAACAGCTAAATATGCTGATATCCTTCTTCCTGCAGCTTTATATATTGAAAAAGAGGGTGTATATGGTCAAACGGAAAGGAGATATCAAATTATAGAAAAACTTAGAGATCCAGTTGGTAATGCAAGGTCAGATTTCAATATCCTAGTTGATTTTGCTAATAGAATGGGTAAAGGAGACCTTATATCTTATAAAACACCTAATGAATGTTGGGATGAATATAGAATTGTATCGAAAAGTAGTAAATACGATTTCAGTGGAATCACATATCCACGTTTAAAAGAAGCTAGGGGTATTCAATGGCCTTGTCCTTCAGAAGATCACCCAGGTACAGTTAGAAGATATATTAAAGGAGATCCATTTGCTGATAAACATGTCAATGCAAGTAATCCTGTCTATTTCTATGGTAAGCCTGATGGAAAAGCAGTAGTTTTTGCTCGTCCTTATATTCCTGGTAAGGAGGATGTTTCAGAGGAAAAACCATTATTCTTAACTACAGGTCGAGTTATATCTCAATGGCATACAGGCACAATGACCTATAGAATTCCTGAATTGAAACATTCAGCAGGGCCAGGTAGATTTGTATTCCATCCACAGGATGCAGATTTAAATAATGTGAAGAAAGGAGATCGTATTGAGGTGACAAGTAGTAGAGGTAAAATGGAAGGTATTGTTGATGTATCAGAGCATGAAACTCCAGGAGTAATATTTGGAGCATTTTATGATGCTAAATTCCTTGTAAATAATATTGTTTCTGATGATCATGATCCTGTATCTAAGGAGCCTGATTATAAGGTTACAGCTGTAAGTATAAAAAAGGTATAATTAGTTAACTTCATAAGATCATGGAAATAATATTAGACATATTAGCAATATTCGTTCTTATCGTAGAAGTTGTATTGCTGTACCAATTAAGAGCAAATAGACATGAACTATCTGCAAAGGTAAGATCAATGGTTCTCTTTGGAATTATTGTATTCCCTTTGTTAGCCATATTATTAGGTAATTATCATGTTTTTGTTACTTCAAAAGAGTCAACCTCTTGTCAGAGTTGTCATGTTATGGCACCAATGGCGAATGATATGATGTTCGATTCTCATTCTCAAACATTAGCTGCTCGACATTACAAAAATGGTTGGATTTCAGAGCACGAATGTTATAGTTGTCACGCAGATTATGGTTTTCAAGGAACAATGAAAGCTAAATTGGATGGTTATCGTCACTTGATGCGTTATGTAACGAAAACTTATCATGAACCCATCAGATATAGAGGTGAATTTAATTCAATGAACTGTTATGGATGTCATGAAGGTTCAAGAACTTTTGAAGCAGTGGATGAACATCAGCCAGTTGTTGAAAATCTTACTAGTGATAATCCAACTATTTCATGTTTGAATTGCCATGGGAGAGCACATCCTGAGCCATCTAAAAGAACACCAGGAAGTAAAGAATATAAATGGCTTTCAGATCCTGATGTAAAAGAAGTAGTAAATGCTGAAGAAGTAAAAGATTATATTAAAACACTAACTGCTGCTGCAGAATAAATCAACTAGATCATGAGAAAAGTTTTTATTGAAAGTATGTTAGTGATTGTAGGTTTGGCAATCTCTATTCCATATATCATGTTTCCAAACCCATACTTAATGTTTTTATTTGTATTTGTTGCACAACCATGTATTGGTGTAGCGGTAGCAATTGCATTATGGGAAGTATACAAAGATTTAACACATAAAGATTTATTATAAGTCTTTAATTCTTTAAATAATTTAGCCCTGTATTCATTTTTAGAGTACAGGGCTATTTATTTTTATTAAATTGCAGTTCATTACACCTTAATTACTGAATAGTGTTAATCGATAAATTTCAAAGACAAATAAAATACTTAAGATTAGCTGTGACTGATCGATGCAATCTTAGATGTACATATTGTATGCCTGAACATATGAAATTTGTTCAGAAAGATAAATTATTGTCTTTTGAAGAAATGTTGAGAGTAGTACGTATTCTTGCTGAAAATGGTGTGGAAAAAGTGCGTATTACTGGAGGTGAGCCATTTGTAAGAAATGGGCTGATCAATTTTCTGACACAGTTAGTCAGTATTAAAGGAATAAAGAAAGTTGCGATTACGACAAATGGCGTATTATTAGAAGAATATCTTCCAAGATTACATCAATTAGGGATAAAAGATATTAATCTAAGTTTAGATGCTACAACTGAGGAGCAGTTTCATAAAATTACACGGCGAAATGATTTTTCTAAAGTGAAAAGTTCACTCATTAAAATGATGGAAATGAATTTTAATGTGAAAGTGAATATGGTTGTAATGGCAGGGAAGAATACTGATGAAATCCTTCCTATGGCAAAATTTGCTGAAAGATATCCAATTCATGTAAGATATATTGAAGAGATGCCCTTTAATGGAAAAGGAGAGGGGGTAGAAACAAATTGGAACTATTTAGTGATTGAAAAAGAATTAAGATCTAGATATTCTGATTTGACAGAAAATCAAAATGCTTCTACTTCAAAGGTATATAACTCTATCCAATTAAAAGGTTCATTAGGAATAATACCTGCTTTTTCAAGAACTTTCTGTGGGTCTTGTGATCGATTAAGATTAACCTCTTTAGGAGAAATAAGAAATTGCTTATACTCTCAGAAAGGACTGAAAATAAAAGAATTACTTCAAAATGAAGTGTCAGATGAATTAATCATAAATGAGATCCAAAAGCATTTGGATACCAAGAAACTGTCAGGATTTGAAGAAGAAAAATTAAATAATAATGATCTTGAATCGATGTCAATGATTGGAGGTTAAAAAAAAGAGGTAGCTTTAAAAACTAACTCTTTTTTTTCATTACAGTAAATCATTTCCGACTTGTGTAATTTTTAGCATTTTCAAGCCTTTCAAACGTGCATTTGGATTAGGTCTTTCATCAAATGGATCTTCACCTAAAGAAAAACGTTGGCAAGTTCCTGCCGTTACATCTACTCTATAACCTTCTAAACCTGTAAACCAAGCACCTTCAACAGGAGGGTTTTCACTGTCAGCTTCTACAGCATATACAAAATATCTTCCTTCAGGTAAATCAGCAGTAAATACATCGATATCTGAAGACATTCCACAAGTTGGGTTAGTTGCATATTGTCTTAAAGTACCTGTGATAACCTCGTCATCATTGCTATCAGTGATAGTGATAGTGATAAATTGTTTTGAAAAACCTACTGTCGTATCAGCAAAAAAAGTCAAGTTACCGGTCTCTACTTCTTCTTCACTAGTACAAGAGATGATATAAAATGGAATAGTGAGTAAGAGTAAGAGTTTAGAAATAAATTTTAACATAATGAATTATAGTAATTTTTTAAATTTGCAATTATTAGATGATTACTTGTAAATGCTACTTAAAAAGATGAATTATTTTAGATTTAAAGTAGTTGTAAAAATAGTAATCGTTCATTACACTGACAATTAAAGTATCAAATCAGACAAAAAAATGACTGACAACGCCAAATATTTTGACGAGATCGTTCAATCAAGAAGATCAGTACGTATATATGACCAAGATGTAGATTTTGATCATAATGCAGTACAAAGAAGCTTAGAAAGAGCAACCTTGTCTCCTAATAGTTCTAACATGCAAATGTGGGAATTCTACAGAATCACTTCTGAAGAACTTAAAAAAGAAGTTGCTGAAAATTGTATGAGACAAAAGGCGGCTACTACCGCAAGAGAACTAGTGTTGTTTGTTGTACGTCCAAAGTTATGGAAAGAAAGAGCGTCTTTTAACCTTGATGAAATGAAGTCTTCTTTAAAAGAAGATATGGATCCAAAGGATAGGAAAAAGGCCTTAAGTTACTATGAGAAGCTTATTCCAATGCTGTATAACAACGATCACCTTGGAAGTGTAAAAAGTGTTTTCAAAAAAGCTTATGCATGGTATCTAGGTACTAAAAGACCAATGGTTCGTCAAGTAACAAAAACAGATGTGAGAATTACTTTACATAAGAGTGTGTCACTTGCGGCGATGACTTTTATGTATAGTATGAAAGCTGAAGGATATGATACTTGTCCAATGGAAGGTTTTGACAGTAAAAGAATCAAAAAATTATTAGATCTACCTCAAGATGCTGAGATCAGTATGATCATTGGTTGTGGACCTGCTGGAGAAGGAGGTATCTATAACAAAAGAACAAGAGTAGCCAACAAAGAAGTTATCTTCGAAAGATAAATTTTTGTTCATAATACGAAGTATATAGAACTATCTGTATGAACTGATTAAAAGATTGAGATTAAACATTTTGTTTGTTTGTCTAAATTTTTAATCAAAAATACAGATAGTTCTTTTTTTATTCAGCAATTACTTCTTCAGGAGTCATGCCTAAATATTTTACCTTGAGATTGCAACTTTTATGTGCAGGATGGAACAAAGTTTTAAGATTTAATGTTCTTTCTTCGTTATTTAGTAAGATTCTAAATAAGGCTTGCTCTTTAGGGTCATCATCCATAACCCATAGATATTTATAGTCTTTAAGGTTGATTGGTTGGTCATCAACAGTGTTGATATAAGGTACTTCAGAGATAGTAACCTCTTTATTATAAAAGTCCCAAGCAATAAGATGTGGATTCTCTAAAGATTGATCTATTACCTTGATAAAGTGCAAATTGTGTACTTTAACAACGTCTTTTCTATGGTTTATTTGTTCCCAAATAGCAGATATTTCAGTATTATTCACGGCTTTAAAAAATTGTTATTCTTACTTTGTTTTTATTTTATAACGTTGCAATATACAATTTATGATATAACTGTTATTCTAAATAATTTGTTAATGCACAAAAAGATATTCATTGTTATTCAGTATTTTTTGAAAAAGTAATGAAAATCACTTGTGAATTAAGTTTCAAAGCAAATATGAATTTATTAAGTTTGCAGATAAAAATATAGGAGCGTTTACTCTGTCACTCGATAATATCCGATGTCTAATAACGTGAAATTAAAAAAAGGGTTTGATATCAAACTAGTAGGTAATGCTGTTGAAAGCATTGCTAAGAACATTGATACTCCCACAACATTTGCCATTAAACCAGAGGACTTCCCTGGGATGATTCGTCCTAAGGCTGTGGTTAAAGTAGGCGAGAAAGTAAAGGCAGGTGACCCAATCTTAATTGATGGGAAATTAGAAGAAGTAAAATATACATCACCTGTAAGCGGCGAAATCGTTGAAGTTCTACGTGGAGAACGCCGTAAATTACTTGCCGTTGTAGTGAAAGCTGACGCGCAAGTTGAGTACAAAGAATTCCCGGTTAAACCTATCGATCAGGTTAGCAAAGAGGAAGCACAGGCAACTTTATTAGAAAGTGGTGTTTGGCCACAGCTAGTACGTCGTCCTTATGCTATCGTAGCTAACCCTACAGATACACCGAGAGCAATATTTGTATCTACATTTGATAGCCATCCATTGGCACCAAACTATGAGTTTACTTTGAAAGGTCAGGAAAGCTTCATCCAAGCTGGTATTGACGTATTGAAAAAGTTTGCTCCAAAGGTGTACCTTGGTTTAGATGGTTCAAAATCTTCAGCATTATTTGATGGTCTTGCAGGCGTTGAGAAAAATAAATTCTCAGGTCCTCACCCAGCGGGTAACGTTGGTGTTCAGATTCATCATACTGCACCAATCACAAGCGCTAATGATGTAGTTTGGACTATTACTCCTGAAGGATTAGCTCAGATTGGTAAGCTTTTCAAAGAAGGAAAGTATGATGCAAAAAGAATTATTGCTGTTGCTGGTCCAAAAGTAGATTCGCCTGAGTATGTTGAAACATATGCTGGTGCTTGTTTGGATACAATTGTAGCTGCAAAAATCAAAGGTGATAATGTTCGTGTAGTTTCAGGAAACGTTTTAACAGGATATTCTGTAACAAAAGACGGTTTTCTAGGTTATTATTCTAACATGGTTACTGCCCTTGAAGAAGGTAACAAGGCTCGTTTCTTCTTATCAGATGGGTGGTTAGCACCAATTACTAATCGTTTGAGTTTCCATAACGCATTCGGTTTATTCGGTAGTGCTTCAAAAACTTATGCTCTTGATACTAATATGAACGGTCAAGATAGACCATTCGCAGTAACAGGTAGCTTTGAAAAAGTAGTACCTATGGATATTTATCCAATGTATTTGTTGAAAGCAATCTTAGCTTACGATTATGAGAATATGGAAGCTTTAGGAATTTATGAAATCGCGGAAGAGGATTTTGCTCTTTGTGAATTCATTGATGTTTCTAAACATGATATTCAAAAAATTGTTCGTCAAGGTTTAGATACAATGCGTTTGGACTAATTGGTGTCTTAATTAAATAAGTATAATATCTTATAGAAATGAAATTCATTCACGATCTAATAGAAAAACAAAAGCCTATGTTCGAAAAAGGTGGTAAGCTAGAAAAGCTTTACTATGTTTTCGAAGCAGGTGAAACGTTTATGTTCACTCCTCCGGATGTGACAAAATCTAAAGGGGTACAAGTTCGTGACGCTGTAGACTTAAAGCGTGTTATGTTTACAGTAGTTATCGCTTTGTTACCTGCAATTATTTTTGGTATTTGGAATGTTGGTTACCAACACTCTTTAGCTACTAATGACCCTGAGACAGCATCTTTTGTTGCTCAATTTATCTTTGGTTTAAAGTTAGCTTTACCATTAATTATTGTTTCTTATGCAGCAGGTGGTACAGTTGAGGCCGCTTTTGCAGTATTTAGAAATCACCCACTTACTGAGGGTTTCCTTGTTACGGGTATTTTAATTCCACTAGTAGTTCCAGCCTCTTTACCTTTATGGCAAATTGGTTTAGCATCAGCTTTTGCTGTTTTAGTTGCTAAGGAAGTATTTGGTGGTGTTGGTATGAACATCTTGAACGTAGCTTTAACTGCTCGTGCATTCTTATACTTTGCTTATCCAGCGGCCATTTCAGGTGATAAAGTTTGGATTGAATTAGGTGAAGGATTACAAACAGTTGATGGTTATACTGGTGCAACTTTCTTAGGTATGGCTGTTGAAGCTCAAAACCAAGGAGCTGAAGTTGCAAAATATGTTGCAGAGCATGCACATTGGGTTACATCTCCTGCTGATTTAGCAATGACATCTTTCATTGGTTTAATCCCAGGTTCAATTGGTGAAACATCTGCTTTAATGTGTTTGATTGGTGCTTTAATTTTAATCTGGACGAAAGTTGCTGATTTCAGAATCATTATTTCTGGAATCGTTGGTGCTTTAGCAATGGGATTATTATTAAATGTTCTTGCTCCTGAGGGTGCTACTTATCTAGCTATGCCAGCTTGGTACCACTTAATTATTGGTGGTTTCGCTTTCGGTATCGTATTTATGGCTACTGACCCAGTGTCAGCATCTCAAACAAATACAGGTAAGTGGATTTACGGTGCGTTAATTGGTATAATGACGGTAATTATCCGTGTATTAAACCCTGCGTATCCTGAAGGTATCATGTTAGCTATTCTTCTTATGAATGTTTTAGCTCCATTGATCGACCATTATGTAGTTAATGCAAACAAAAAACGAAGATTAAAACGTGCAACAGTCTAACGGTTATGTCATCGGTTTTGCGGTAGCAATGACAATTATCCTTGGTGGTATCTTGTCTTTTACTGCAGTTTCTCTTAGTGAGAAGCAAAAAGAAGAGATCGCTTTAGATACTAAAAAGCAAATTATGCTTTCAGTGTTACCAGAAATGAGCGATTCTCCAAAGAAAGAAATTGCAAAAGTTTATGATCAACGAATTAAAGTAGTTGGTATTGATGGTAAAGCAATTGACGCAGCTGCTCTTCAGAAATTAAATATTTCAAAAGAGTGGAAAAAATTAAAGAAAGGAGAATCTGCAATTCTACCAGTTTATAAATTCATGAGTGAAGATGGTAGTAAAGTAGATAGTTATATTTTGCCAATGTACGGTTATGGACTTTGGAATGACATCTGGGGATACTTCGCATTACAGTCTGATTTAGAGACTGTGAAAGGTGTGGTTTTCTCTCATAAAGGTGAAACTCCAGGTTTAGGTGCTAGAATTAGTGATAAAGCTGTTCAAGATCGTTATATCGGTAAGAAGATCTTTAATGGAGGTAAGTTAACACCAATCGTTATGTTGAAAGGAGAAGGTAATACTAATATTACTGATTCTGAAGTAGACGGTATGTCAGGTGCAACACTTACTGCAAATGGTCTTAATGATATGGTTAAAATGTACTTAGAAGAGTATAAACCATTCTTAGAAAAAGGTGCTTCTGCGGTTTCAATGGCCCAGTAGATCGAAATTTGTTAATTTTAATTACAGCAAAAAACGAAAGAAATGAGCACAGAAACTGTAGCAGCAAAAAAATCAGAAGCATTATTCTCTAAAAGGAGAAAAGCTATTGTAACTGATCCTTTGGATGACGATAACCCAGTAACAGTTCAGGTATTGGGTATCTGTTCAGCATTAGCGGTAACTTCAAAGTTAGAACCTACACTAGTTATGTCAATCGCCGTAACATTTGTAGTTATCTTTTCTAACTTAATCGTATCGCTTTTACGTAATGCAATTCCTCAACGTATCCGTATCATCGTTCAGTTGGGTATTGTAGCATCATTAGTAATTATTGTAGACCAAGTATTAAAAGCTTATCTATACGATGTTTCTAAAGTGGTAGGTGTATACGTAGGTCTAATTATTACAAACTGTATTGTAATGGGACGTCTCGAAGCGTTTGCAATGGCTAACAAGCCATATGATTCAATTCTTGACGGTCTAGGTTCTTCATTTGGATATGCATGGGTAATCTTGGTTGTAGCTTTCTTCAGAGAGTTATTAGGATCAGGTACTTTATTCGATATTCGTGTTTTACCTGAAGCATATGTAAATAACGGTTTAATGACATCTCCAGTAGGTGCTTTCATTATCATCGGTATGATCATTTGGGTACAACGTTGGAGAAATGGTTACGTAGAAGAGGCTTAGAACATTCATCTTAAAACAAACGATCACAAAATGGATTTATTAAATCTTGCAATTAAGTCGATCTTTATCGACAACATGGTGTTCGCCTATTTCTTAGGAATGTGTTCTTATTTGGCCGTATCTAAGAAAGTGGACACAGCATTAGGTCTTGGTGCTGCGGTAACATTCGTATTAACGATTACTGTACCACTAAACTGGTTAGTTTATAACTATATTTTAAAAGAAGGAGCACTTACTTGGTTAGGTGAGCAATATGCGGGCGTAAGCTTAGACTTCTTAACATATATTCTTTTCATTGCTGTTGTAGCTTCTACAGTACAGTTAGTGGAAATGGTTATTGAGAAATTCTCACCATCGCTTTATGGTTCATTAGGTATTTTCCTTCCTTTGATCGCAGTAAACTGTTCGATCTTAGGTGCAGCATTCTTTATGGTGCCAAGAGATTATAATATCGTTGAAGCAGGTGTTTATGGTTTCTCATCAGGTTTAGGTTGGTTAATTGCGATTATCGCATTAGCAGCTATCCGTGAGAAAATGAAATATTCAAATGTTCCTGCTCCTTTAAAAGGTTTAGGTATCACTTTCATCATCACAGGTTTGATGGGCTTGGCATTCATGTCATTCATGGGTATTTCTCTATAATTTAGAGATAAGATCTTACTAAAGGCATATTCTTCGGAGTATGCCTTTTTTTATTTTTTTAATAATTATCCTATTTTGATTTATAGACAAATCTTTGCACTTTCGAGATATGAAAATACTATTATTCGGTATTACTAAAGATATAATAGGAAGTAATACATTAGATTATTCTTTGAAGGTTGATACAATGACTTCAGCTGAATTATTAGAACAGCTTAAAGAAGAATATGTGGAATTAAAAAAACTAAGATCAATAGCATTGGCAGTAAACGGTGAACATGCTCAAGGAGATGAAATTATTCATCAAAATGATGAGATAGCATTAATACCTCCTATGAGTGGTGGATGATTTTAAAAGTTCTTTATGATACTATTACAACAAACGAAAGAGATTGATACTTCAGAAATAATTGATAGTGTTAAATCAGAATATTGTGGAGCGATTGATGTTTTTATAGGCACAGTAAGGGATAATTTAGAAGGAAAAAAGGTTACTAAATTATTTTTTGAAGCTTATGATACAATGGCAATTTCAGAATTAAAAAAAATAGCTGAATCTGTAAAAGAAAAGTTCAATGCTGATAAAGTAAGTATTGTCCATGCTGTAGGAGATTGTATAGTTGGAGAGATTGCCGTAGTAATTGCTGTTTCTACTCCACATCGAAAAGCAAGTTTTGAAGCTTGTGAGTACGCTATAAATACATTAAAAGAAACTGTTCCGATATGGAAGAGAGAGTATTTCGAAGATGGTTCCCATTGGGTATTTTCACATCCATAAAAAAAACCTTATCTACATAAAAAATAGATAAGGTTTTTTCTTATAAGAAAGCGTATCGTTCTACGTCATCTTTTGTTATTTCATTTGGACTCATAATGGTCAATCTTTCAACAACATTACGAAGTTCTCTGATATTACCTGTCCACTCAGGTTCTTTCATTTTCTCAAGTGCTTCATCGGTAATCTTAGTTTCCGATTTTCCATATTCTCCAGCAATATCTTTTAAGAATTTTTTTACAAGTAATGGAATATCTTCTTTTCTTTCAGCAAGAGAAGGAACTTTGATGACAATTACACTTAAACGGTGGTATAAATCTTCTCTGAATTCACCATTTTTGATCATAGCTTTTAAGTCCTTATTTGTTGCAGCTACAACTCGGACATTTACTTTGATCTCTTTATCTCCACCAACTCTTGTGATTCTATTTTCTTGTAATGCTCGAAGTACTTTCGCTTGTGCAGACAAACTCATATCACCAATTTCATCAAGGAATAATGTTCCTTCGTTGGCTTGCTCGAATTTACCGATACGTTGTTTATGTGCCGAAGTAAAAGATCCTTTTTCATGTCCAAATAATTCACTTTCTATTAATTCAGAAGGAATTGCAGCACAGTTTACTTCTACTAATTGCTGCTTAGATCTTGGACTTTTGCCATGAATCCATCTAGCAACTAATTCTTTACCAGCACCATTTGGTCCAGTAACTAGAACTCTAGCTTCTGTTGGAGCCACCTTTTCTATGGTGTCTTTCATCAGTTTCACAGGTTCTGTTTCTCCGATGATGTCGTATTTTTTAGCAACTTGTTTCTTTAAAACTTTCGTTTCTTGTACTAAAGATGATTTGTCTAAAGCGTTACGAATTGCTAAGAGTAATCTATTTAAGTCTGGCGGTTTTGAAATGAAGTCAAAGGCACCCTTTTTAGTTGCATCTACTGCAATATCAATATTGGCATGTGCCGATATCATAATAAATTGGGGGGCTTTTCCCATTTCCATTGCTTTTGTTAGTACTTCAATACCATCTTTCTTTGGCATCTTTACATCACATAGAGCAACGTCATAGTTATTGACAACTAATTTTTCTAAAGCTTCCTCGCCATCTTTTGCTTCATCAATTTCATAGTTTTCAAACTCTAAGATTTCTCTTAGTGTGTAACGAATACTTTGTTCGTCATCTATGATTAGAATTTTTTTAGCCATGCTAGTTTGTTGATAATTTTATAAATAGACGATTTACCAGTTTACTTCAACACAATAATCATTACCTTGACAAGTACCAAACTCAAAATCCATTTCAGATTCTTCGAAATGTTGAGCAAGTACTTCCATTAACTTTGTAGATTCCATGAGTTGAAGTTCATTTTTACCTGTTGGGGATAAAATCGCTACTTCAAGACTTTGAGAAGAAATATGTTTTTTAGCGTGTAAACACTGTCTTTCTAAATCTTTAATTAAGGAGGGTAAATCGACTCCTAAAGCAGTAAAATTTCTTCTCATTGTAGGATATAATTATTGATAAATAATTTCAAATTATTTTTACTCTTCAAATATACAGTATAAAGAGAAAGGACTTGTTTAAATTTTCTAAAAAAAAGATTTTGTTACAAATATTTATTAGCTTAGAGAATAATATTTTTGAAATGAATTATATCTATCCTTCTTAAAATGAATGATATAGATCTATAAACTACTTATTTTACTAACATATGAATAAATCGTATAAAAAACTCTTACACTTATACTCTAGAGCAGGCTTTGGTTTAAATAGAAAACAAGCAGATAATCTTTTGAAATCAAAAGATATAATTACACCACTATTACCAACTACTGAGGTTGAAATGTTTTCTATTGAAATTCCTTCATTAGAAGAAATGAGGTTGGATTACAGTATGAATTCGATGCAAACTGATGAAAAAAGAAGGGAAAGAAAGAAGCTTCAAAATGAGTATAACCGAAAGGTTGTAATTGGATGGATTGATCAAATGTCTTATGGAAAAGATGATTTAGCTGAAAAAATGGCTCTTTTCTGGCATGGTCACTTTGCTTGTAGAATCACTAATCCATATATTTCTATTGATTATATTAACATTTTAAGGAAAAACGGCTTAGGAGATTTTAAAACTTTATTAAAAGCAGTCTCAGAATCTAGTGCGATGGTGAATTATCTTCACTTAAAACAAAATAAAAAGAAGAAACCTAATGAAGATTTCGCTAGAGAACTTTGTGAATTATTTACCCTAGGAAGAGATATTGGTTATACTGAAAAGGATGTAAAAGAAATAGCAAGAGCTTTTACGGGATGGGGTACCAATAAAAACTTTGAATTTGTCTTCAGAAAAAGGATTCATGATTACGGTGAAAAAACAATATTTGGACAAACAGGGGATTTTGATGGAAATGATGTTTTTGATATGATTCTAGCCAAAAAAGAATGTGCTCAATTCATCTCATTGAAGATCTATAAATACTTTGTAAATCCAGTACCTAATAATGATCATATCCAAAAAATAGCAAATAAATTATACGATAGTAATTATAATATAGCAGAGACGATGGCTTTTATTTTTTCATCTAAATGGTTTTATGCTGATGAAAATATAGGTGTTAAAATTAAGTCTCCAATCGAATTAATTGTTACGCTGAAAAAGCAATTTGATTTAAATCCTAAAAAAGGAAATACATGGATTCTAATCCAAAGAAACTTGGATCAGTTATTACTAAATCCGCCTAATGTAGCAGGTTGGCCTGGTGATAAAAATTGGATCGATGCTTCACGTTTAGCACAACGATTACGCTTACCATCGATTTTATTGAATAATGGAACTGTTCCTATAGCTTATAAAGAAGATTATGATAGCGATCCTATGGAGGACCGTAGAAACGCTAAAAAGTATAAAAGATTCTATTGTGAAATCAATTGGAGCCAAATTGAGGAATCACATCAATCAGACAAGAAATGTTCTCTAAGCGATCTCTTAATTAGAGGAGATTTGTCAGATGACGCTAAAAATTATTTAGCCTCTAATAAGATAGATGATTTTAAAGAGAATTTAATCCAAATTTTATCATTACCTGAATACCAACTTTGTTAATTTTTTGTGACTATGAAAAGAAGATCTTTTTTAAAAAACGCATCCTTACTTACAGCAGGAACATTGTTTACGCCAATGTTCTTACAGCAATCATTAGGCGAGAATATTGAAGCTTTTAAAGGGAAAAGAATTGTTGTTGTTCAATTTTCAGGTGGAAATGATGGTTTGAATATGGTAGTACCTTATTTGGATGATTTATACCATAAAGCGAGACCAACTTTAAGTTTGAAGGAGAAAGATATCATTAAACTTGGTAATGAATTAGGTATTAATGGTGAAATGAAAGGTATCGCTAATCTTTATAATAAAGGATATTTATCAGTGATCAATAATGTAGGTTATCCAAACCCAAATCGATCACACTTTAGAAGTATGGATATATGGCATACTGCATCAGACAGTGATCAGTACTTACAATCAGGTTGGATTGGAAGATATTTGGATTCTTTCTGTCAAGGTGCTGATGAAGCGATTGAATTTGATAATACACTTTCTTTAGCAATGAAGGGTGAAGAGAAAAAAGGTATTGCTGTGGAAGATCCTCGTTTATTCTATGGAAGTTTGAAGGTGGATCAATTTGATCAATTAGCTAAGAAAGCACAACAAGAAGATTTAGATGAAGATAATCAAGGCTATCTTTATAAAACACTTGCTGAAGCAAATCAATCTGCTGAATATATCTACGATAAAAGTAAAATTTATAAGAGTAAAAAGGAATTTCCTAATACACAATTAGGTAAGAGTCTTAAGAATATTTCAGAACTTATAAATTCAGGAATTCATACGAAGGTGTTTTATGCAAACCTCGGTGGTTTTGACACGCATGTTAATCAAAAAGGAACACAAAGCCGTTTGTTAAAAGATTATTCGAACAGTATGGAAGCTTTTGTTTCTGAATTAGAAAAGGAAAATACATTTGATGATACTATCATTTTGACATTCTCTGAGTTTGGACGAAGAGTTGCTCAAAATGCTTCTCAAGGTACTGATCATGGAGCTGCCAATAATGTATTTTTGATTGGTAAAAATTTAAGAAACCCTGGATTTGTCAATGAATCACCTGATTTATCTACTTTAAATAGAGGAGATTTAATCTACAGTGTGGATTTTAGAAGTATCTATGCTGACCTCTTAGATAATTGGTTAGAGGTTTCTAGTTCTGAAATTTTGTCAAAAAAGATTAAGTCTATGCCTCTTGTTTAAGCTTTTGTTGGTGTTTCATTAAATAATCATTTACTTAGTGAATATTTACTAACAGTTCAGTTTAAATCTCTATATTCATGTATAAACCTTTTGTAAAAATAATTACTTTATGTAGCTCGTTATTCCTTTTTAGTTGCGGAGAAAGTTCCGTGAAAATTAATATAGAGGAAGATCTATCTACTGCAATTGAACATTCTGAACTTTCATTTTTTCCTAATGTAAAAGAACGATTTGGTAAAGATGTATCAGGAGTAAATGATATTAAAATTAATAGTAATGACGAAGGAATTACATTAATGGCTGAAGTATCACTTGAAAATGGTAAAAAGGAGGAAAGAACAGTATTAATTTCTAATGAAGAATTAGAAGGTATTGTTAAGAAAGTTTCTAACGGTACAAATGTGGATCTCAATTGGACTACAGATGATAATTTAGATATTGACATAGATGTTTTTGAAAGTGATTCATCAAGAAAGAAAATTGTAAAAATTAAAAAGACTGGGCAATCTGGATCAGTTGAAGATAAAGACCAACTTTTTGTTGAAGAAATAGAAAATGCGGTTTTCTTAGAACATCAAGAAAAAGTAAAATCGATCAATACAATGAATGTTTCAATTGAAAATGGAATTACAGTGATCGAGGCTGATGTTATATTAGAAAATGGAAAACAAGTCAAACAGGTTATTGAAAGAAATTCTGATGATGAACTCTCTGAAGAGAATAAAGTAATTAAAGTGAAAATGATAGAGATCGAGAAAAAATAGATCTTGTTATTTTCTTAACATACAAAGAAGAAGTAATCTTAATGATAAGGTTGCTTCTTTTTTTATTAAAAAAAGAATCGAATTATACATAAATATTGAAATAAAGTTTCTGTGGATTGATTTTGGTATTATATTAATATAATAATGAGGCTAATCCCTTATTTTGACTTAAGAACAACGATTTAATAGTAATATTTATATGTTTAGAAAGATACAATCAAGTATATTTTCTTATTTTTTTACAATAGTAATACTCGCCTTATTCGTCCTTGTAGTTGTCGTTAACTCTGTTTTAACTCGGTTTGAAACGAAAGCGGTAGAAGAAAGGTTGGAAGATGTAACACTTGCAATTTCAGATTACTTAAAAAAGACTATTGAAAGTGAAGAAAAAACTACTGCTTTATTAGCAAAGACATTAGTTAGTGAAAACATTGAGAATGTTGAGCAATTATATGCTGACTTTTTGACGTCAAATCTTAAAAAAATAAACCAACATTCTGGAAGAGTAGCTCTTGAAGCAGATACCGTTCATTACATCATAAATAATAGTATACCTGAAGTAGCCAAAAAGAAAAAAGAAGATTTTCTAAAGATTCAACGTCAATTAACACAGTTTCAAAAAATCACCAATGTTGAAGATGTGCTATTAATTGATGATCAAAAAGTACTGGCTTCTGCGAATTCTGAAAAACTTATTGGAGCATCTATCGACGGTAAATTTTTTCAATCTCTTCAATTAAAGGATAAAATGGAAAAGGTTGAAGATGATCTTTTTTCGTGGATGGATTTAACTCCATATTATTATGAAGGAGATCAAAAACGCGTTTTTTTACTTGTAAAAGTACCTCATATTCGTAATCGAAAAGTTTATTTATTATATGTCTACAATCCTAACAAATGGCAAATGAATAGAAATTTTGCCAATGTTGACGATGCGGAGACTGCTGATATCTATTTGATTGGAAAAGATGGAAAACTAAGGTCTAATACTAGACAGTTTAGAGATAATCCAAGTGCTGTATTATTGATGTTATCACAACAAGGAGTTTCTGAAAAAGAGTTAGCACAAGCAAAGAAAGATAAATCGATTATTGGTTTATTAAAAGTAGCTCCTGCTGTTGTTGAAAATAGTAAAAAGAACGTATTAGTCATGACAGAAGATGTTTCTGTAAATGGGATTAATGCACTTTTCATGACACATTGGGTAAGAACAGGTGGACTAAATTGGTATTTAGTTATAGAATGGGGAAAAGAAGAAGCTTTTGCTGAATGGTATAAAGTAAGATTTTATCTTAATGCTCTTTTGTTTATAATCGGTGTATTTTTCTTGATGGGTGTAGTATATGGTGGAAGAAAATTGGCAAGACCTGTATATGCTTTAAAAACTTCCTTAGATGATTTAGTTGATTCTCCTTTGACTTTTGATCTTAAAAAGTACGAAGAAATGGGAATTTCTACTGATATGCTTCAAAAAATGGATGTTATCAGTAGAGAAATAAAGAAACTTCATGAAGATAAAAGAGCCGTTGATATTGACCTCCAAGAAGTAAAAGGTAAATTGACGGAAGTAGACGTCGAATTAGAAAATTCTATTGCTGTTTCTAAGGAAGTAAACACTGAAAGATCACAATTGGAAAATGCTTTATTGTCAGCTGATAAAACAATACATGAACATTTGAAATCTGTGAAAAGGGTACTCAAACTACAGATGTATAACAGTAGTTTATATCAACTTTCTTTAGAAAATTTCTTCCATATGCATAGTACAAAAGGTGAGATTTCGGGTGATTTTATTTGTACTTATGAAAGAGATAGTCGAGTATTCTTTTTTCTTGGAGACACTGGAAAAAATGATTTGAAAGCTGCTTTGGCTAGAATGGTAATCACTTCAATTATTAATGAAGTTGTCAATGTAAAAAGATTAGCGACATCAAGTAGAATTCTTGAAGCCATTAATAAATCATTTACTGACTTAAAAAAGAAAGATGAATTTATTTTTGATGTAGGCTTAAAATTATCAGTCTGTGTATGGGATAGGCAAAAGCAAATGCTGGAGTTCGCAGGAGCTGGGCAGTCCGTATTTGTTTTGAGAGATGAAAGTTTTGAGGAATTATCAGGTGATGATGTTGCACTAGGGCAAAATGAAGATCCATCACAGTATATTGCTAATACGCAGTATATTCCTTTGAATAGAGTCAAAAACCTTCAACTTTATCTATTTACAGATGGGCTTATTTTGCAAGAAAACAAAGAAGGGCAACCTTTTACCAATGAAAGATTAAAAGAATTATTGATTGATCTTCATGTAGAAGAACTCACAGCTCAAAAAGAATATATTGAGAAAACATATATAGAATGGAAAAGTGATAATATTCAAACAGATGATGCATCAATTTTAGGAATTAAACTTATTTAATTTCTTTCCAAACTACCTTACTCTTGCTTACTTTCTACAACTTTTACTCAACATAAATGAGGCGTTATTGTGAATACTAATATTATTATTTATCTTGATGTAATAAACTAACTTGCGATTGAATTATGAACAATGGAAGTTTAAGAAGCCGAATACTAACGGTCTTTATCTCTTTTTCTATCTTATTTAGCTGTATATCATTTATAACGTATAAATACATCCATAGAAGTGAAGAATTAGATCAAGTGAAAGCTTGGCTAATGAATCTTGAAGTAAGTGTTCTCGACCTTATCAAAAGGGATGCTACTGATATTACAAATGACCTTTCCTCTAATTATTATAATGAAGAATCATTATCTGAATTCTTGAAGCAAAGAAGTAATAGAGTACATCTAGTCTCTGTCAGTATTGATAATTTATTACATCATGAACAAATAAAGGAATGGGAACTAGAACCCAATTTACTTTTTATTGATAGCCTTATTGATAGATACAATGATCAGGTATATCATTTAATTCAAGCAAAAAAAGATCTTGGTTCAGATTCAACAGGATTATATGGTAAAATGTATAAGAATGCTGAAATTTTAAGTTCTTTAAAAGATTTAAAACATGTTCAGTTGTATGATAAAATGCAATTGAATGGTATGAAATACTTGTTAGATCCCAAAACTTCTCATGTATTAGCTATCAATAGATCTACAGGACAACTTCAACAAGAGCTAGAAAAGAATCCTGTTAATAATGCAAAGTTTATTAAAGCTGCAGGTAACTTTTTATCAGCATATAATGAAATTGTCTTAATTTATTACAAATTGGGTAAAAACAATTCAGAAGGATTAAAAGGTAAACTCAATAGTACAGCCTCTTATATAGAATCTGAATTCGATTCATTAAGTACAGAAGTTTCTAGGAGGTTCGTTTCTTTGATGTGGAAAGTAAAATTATCTTATTTATTAATCTCTTTAGTAGCGGTATTGTTTACAGTAATCGTTGGTTATTATACTGCATCTAGAGTTTCATCTCCTATAACAGTTCTTCAAGATAAAACAAGAAGAGTCATTGAAAATGGATATGTAGCAAAAGGAAATGACGTCGATTTTTCAGAATTAAAGAAGCCTACTAAAGAAGTAGCAGCTTTGGCGGATTCTTTTCAGGAGATGTATGAGATGATACAAAATCAATTTGCAGAATTAGAACAAGGAAATAGAAAATTAAAAACATCTAAAAAGAAATTGATGGAAAGTAATCGAGTTAAAGATCAATTTTTCTCAATTATTTCTCATGATTTAAAAGGGCCAATAAATACTCAGATTGGTTTCTTGAAATTATTAATGGAAAGATCTAACGCTTTTAGTTCTGATGAGATTCAACACCTTTCAAAAGATATGTTGAACTCTATGAAAAATATGATGGGTTTAATGGAAAACTTACTTTCATGGTCTAGATCAGCGTCAAATGCATTGAAATTTGATATAAAAGAAAACAATATTTCAGATATTATAGATCGAAATATAAAATTATTATCGCCCAATGCACAAGATAAAAAGATTAAAATTATGTCAGATTTTGAAGAGAATATTATCCTCAAAATTGATAAACATAGTGTAGATTGTGTAATTAGAAATATCCTTTCGAATGCACTGAAGTTTACTTCCTCTAATGGTAATGGTGTTATCACTGTAGAAGCGTATAAAAGAGACACTCAGGTGGAAATAACAATTACTGATAATGGAGTAGGTATGACTGAATTGGATTTAAAGAATTTAAGAGATCCATTAGTTCAGTTTTCTAAAAAAGGTACCGCTAGAGAAAAAGGAGTAGGATTAGGAATGATCTTAGTTCAGGATTTTGTAAGGAGAAATAAAGGAGAACTGTCTATTGATTCTCAAGAAGGAATTGGAACAAGATGTACTCTCATTTTTAAGACTACAATCCAAAGTACAGAAGAATTTCAAACAATAAAAGAAGAGCAGCTATCCTAAGGATGCTGCTCTTTTAATTCTATCATTAATAGCTCTTCCAAGACTTTCTTCCGGCATCCATTCGCCCAAAATAAAATCAGGATTTAGCTTGTCGATATAGCGTAAAGTTTTAAAAAGGTTTTGTGCAGCTTCTTTTAAATCCCCAGTGGGAGAGAGAATAAACTGTTTATCATTTGGAAGAGTATCAAATGTATCTTTAAATGATAAGGTAACAATATCTTTATTTTTATGTTCTTCAATCAATTCAGGGATATACCCTAAAAGCAAAGTAGAATTAGGAGCATAATGCCTATGTAACATTCCTGGTGCTTTCGGCTGAGAAGATGATTGGGCATTTACCTTTACAGGACCAATGACTTTTTCTATTTCTTCTACAGGTATTCCTCCTTTTCTATAAATCGTAGGTACACCTTTTGGAAAGCCTACAATAGTTGATTCTACACCCACATTACAACTTCCTCCGTCAAGAATATAGGGTATTTGTTTACCTAAACCATCCTCAACATGTTGTGCGGTGGTAGGGCTAATATAACCAAACTTGTTCGCACTTGGAGCAGCAACTGGAAAATCCAATGAAGCAAGTAACTCTAACGTTAAAGTATGATTTGGTACACGAACCGCAACAGTATCTAATCCACTAGTAATGAGATCATGTATTTGTTCAGATTTTGGCAGCACCATCGTTAAAGAACCAGGCCAAAAAGCTTTTGCTAATTGTTCTGCCTTTTCTGGAAGTTCAGAAATATAAGGTTTTAGGCGTTCCAAAGAATTACTATGAACGATTAATGGATCAAAACTTGGTCTTTCTTTGGTTTCAAAAATTAAAGCAGCAGCTTCTTGGTTCAAAGCGTTTCCCGCTAAACCATACACTGTTTCAGTAGGCAAGCCAATCAGTTGACCTTTTTCTAATGTCTTTTTTGCTTCTTCAATAGATGTCCCTATGATTGCCATTATTTCTCCTGTTTTGGTTCTTCCATTCCAATGATTACTTCTTGCATCTCAAAGCCAGTGTACATTTTGACTCCTTTAATAAGATACATTAATGCACCCATCATTACAATTGTAGATGGAATAGCAATAACTACCCAACTCCAAGCGGTCATTTGAGCTAACTCTTTTGTAAACTCAATTGTGCTAGAGTCACTTTTAATAATCACTTTTGCTAAAATATAGTTCAATGCTGAAGATAAGAAGAAAGATCCGGCAAGCATAAAAGAGGTATTTTTTAATCTTTTATCGAATTGTGCTTTCGTATTTCTAAATTTTAGTTGAGTTTCTATTTTTTTAACATCAAGAAAATTCTCGTTGTATAATAGCTTCTCTACTAATGGGTATTTTGTGAAATTAGAGATGAATACAATCACACCGATCAAGCCTGGAATTAATGCTTCTTTAATTGCGATGTAATCAGAAGGAAGTTGTAAAAGTTTAATACCTCCAGTAAGACCAACATTGACTAAACCTAGGATGGCAATGATACTTACATCTTTTCTAACAACAAAGTCATAAAGACCATATACAATTGGAAATGCAATGGCAATGATAACAGAATTAGTGTCACCTAAATACTCAGGGTCACTTAGTTTAGACATGATTAAAGAAGGGATGACAATGTTCACCAAAATACTTACGATTGGTGATTCCTTCTTCTTTTGGTTGTTGACAATTTGTTTTTGCATCTTTTGAGGTATGAAGTTTGTAACTTCTTTTTTTAATATAAAATCGCATAAAGATACAGATTATTAAATCCATAGAAAATACGCATTGTGAATAGACGTCAAATTTTATTTTTTTTCTTCTTATTATCTGGTGTTTATACTTGTTATGGGCAATCACTTTTTCCAGTTGAATTTGATTTAGAGGGTGACGAACGTTTCCCAAGTGTGACTTCAAATGGTAAAACATTGTTATTTGCCAGAGAAAATAAGGAAAGTTTCACCTTTTTACTTTCAAATAAAGTGGATGGTAAGTTTATGCCTCCTACTACTTTGGTACTTCCAGATGATCTTCCTTACCCAACAGGCCCTATGATCAGCTACGATGGCCGTTGGATATATTTTTCAGCAAAAGGAAAAAAATCAGGAAGTGATATCTACAGAATGAAAAGGTGGGGGAGAAGGCTTGGAAAACCACAAAAATTAGAAGGGGGGGTGAACACAAAAGGATATGAATTGTATCCATCATTAACGAAAGATGGAAAAGGACTTTACTTTTGTAGACTAGAAGATGCTTCTGACCCAACTGATTTAAAATATGCTATATATTATTCGACCTTAGAAGAAAGCGATAAATGGTCTGAGGCTACTCGATTACCAGAAGGTGTTAATTTATACAGTGAGAAAGAACCACGAATAATGCCGGATGGAAAAACATTGCTATTTACATCAAGATTAGGTGAGGATAATTTTGATTATGATGTAATGATGACAGTGAAGACAAGTGCTACTACATGGTCAGATCCTGAACCTATTCTTTCTATTAATCAGAGTAAAATGAATCATGCACCTTGTATAGATGGTTCAACTCAAAAGGCATATTATTCTAATAATGGGAAATTATATGAGATTGCTTTAAATAAGGTATTAAAACCAAATGAAATAGAAGAGACAGAGGAGGCACTAAGTAGAAATTCTACGCAATCTGATGATAAAGAGGAAAAAGAAGATACAGAAGAGGTCAAACCAGAAAAGAATTCATTTTCTGACTTAGGTTTTGATATCAAGGATTTTGTTCCAAAACCGAAGTATAAGGCAATCATAATTGGAATTAATTCCTATAACGATGGGAAAATTGCTAGTCTTGATAACCCCGAAAAAGATGCAAGTGCATTATCAGAAATATTGACAACGTATTATTCTTTTGAAAAAGAAGATATTCATTTGTTATTAAGCCCAACAAGAGAACAACTTATTGAAGAATTTGATAATGTGATGGAATCTTCTGCAGACAATGATCATATATTGATTTTTTATGCAGGGCATGGACATTGGGATCCAAAACGCAATGCGGGCTATTGGTTACCTTCTGACGCAAAAGCAAAAAGTACTGCTAATTGGGTGAGGAATTCAACGATTAAGGAATATGTAGCCTCTTTTCGTGCAAAACATGTTTTATTGATTTCAGATGCATGTTTTTCAGGCTCTATATTTAAGACTAGAGCAGCTTTTGATAATGTGGACAAAGCAATCAAATCTTTAGAAGAATTGCCGTCAAGAAAGGCAATGACTTCTGGAACCTTAAAAGAAGTACCTGATGAGAGTGTCTTTGTAAAATATTTACAGAAACGACTAGTCAGTAATAAAGAACAATATATTAGTGCTCGTGGACTTTTTGATAGTTTTAGAGTGGCTGTAATGAATAATAGTGAGAATGTCCCTCAGTTTGGTGTTATCAATCAAACGGGGGATGAGGGAGGTGATTTTATCTTTATCAAAAGATAATAATTCAATTATTTAGCATTCAATTTTTAAGAAATATGAATTTTTATCAACGGAAATTAACCGTTATTTGGTAGAGATTCATATTTTTTATTACTTTTAAGTGAATAAACATTCTTTGAATACACTAAAATAAACAAGCATTATGAGCGATACTCAATTAAATTTCATTGAAGGAGTATGGTTGACGGGTTTAAAAGATGCTCATGTATCTATTGAAGTCGATGATCAAGGTAAAGCACAAGGTAGAATTGTTTGGATGGAACGAGATCAAGAAGAAGATGGAGGTCCAAGAATTGATAAATTAAATCCTGATGCTTCTTTGAGAGATAGGTTACTGGAAGATATGTTTATTCTTACTGACTTTGAATATAAAGGTAATGGTGAATGGGAAAAAGGAGAAGTCTATGATCCTGATTCCGGAAAAACGTATAGTGGAAGTATTCAAAGTTCTGGCCCAAATGTTTTAAAAATGAGAGGGTACGTTGGTATCAAACTCTTTGGAAGAACAGAATTATGGACTAGAGTTAATGATTAATTTTTAAATATAAACAACGCAATTATTACTATTATGGCTTCAGATGCTTTTAACGACGCTCAAGTAAGAGTAAATCAACTTTCAGAAAGACCATCAAATGATGATTTATTAAAACTTTATGCTCTCTTTAAACAAGCTACGGTAGGGGATGTCAATACGGATAGACCTGGTGGTTTTGATTTTAAAGGAAATGCAAAATGGGATGCATGGAAGAAAATTGAAGGAACTGCTGCTTCAGATGCAGAATCGAAATATATTACATTAGTGAATCAATTAGAAGGATAAATCTTTTGTAATCCAACAAAAAGGGAAGATACTTTATGAAGTGTCTTCCCTTTTTTTAAGCAATTAAACCTGCACCCTTGGATGGGTTTTTGGCAAAGCTTAATCCTGAATGCATCATACTATTTCCTCTATCTGCCACTCTTTTATCGGCAGGGCCTTCCTTATTTACGATTTCTTGAATGACTTCTTTTTCATCAATTAAAGCTAATTGTTCAAAAGAAATCAATCCCCTTTTCCGTGCTATTGTGTTAATTGCATCTGAAAACATTTGACCTGTTTTTACTATCCATTTATTAACCGTCATATCTATAGCGAATCCTAATCCCATCGCTGAATTAATAAAATCAGTTAGAGGAACATTACTTGAACTGAAACCATTTGTCTGAATATTTAATTTAATACCCAAAGCAGGTTTAGCATACGCTTTAACAGCTTGTTCGATTTGAGCTTTGATTAAGTCAGGATGGAATGCTGCACGTATAAAAGGCCCATACATTTGATGGTTTCCTCTTAATTCTTTTTCCGCTGCTTCACCTTTAAGTGTTCCTTTGCCAGGGAAATTAATAATTAATTCTCCTTGATGTATATCATTATTTCTTGTGGTATAAGTGACATCAATACCAGCAGATTGAAAGATTTTTTTGAATAGATTTGGTTGACTCACTTTCATTCTAGCAATCACAGGAGCTAGACCTCTTCCACCTCCTGCAAATTGAATAAATCCATAAGAAAAGAAGGCTTTGTCATAACTGTTGATTGCATCAAAATTACCTTCATGACTTGAAACTACCTGCATTGCTTGTGCAAGTGTTTTAGACAACCCAACTTCAGTATATACATGTAATGGAATACTAGAAGGGAGTGATTTCCCAACATAACCAACACCATCATAATATTGATTATATCCACTTCTAACAAAGTTTTTAAATTCGGCTGTTTCGCTTTGCCCAGTAAGTGGATGTGGAAATGTAAGTGTATAATTTGTGAATTCTCTAAGGAATTTGTGTGTAATATCATTGGTGTGAATTTCACCATACGTGAAACTATTTGTCCCTAACATTTCTGTTCTTTTAGGGGATTCTACCCACCAATTTAAACGGTATTTATTCTGCAGACTTTTAATTGCAGAAAGTGTTTTGGGAATCTTTGAACCTGGAATCTGACCTCCATTACTTCTACTAAGATGTTGAGCATTTTCTGAATGTAAAGAGGATAAAACACCAAGTTCTACTAATCTTGCTTGAATACCTTGAAGATCATTTTGAGAAATCCTACTATTAGGTGAAATAGTACTTTGTAATTTTATATTAATCTTCTGTTTCCCATCAACTTTGGATAATTGATAGATGCCTCGACTTCCTTGTAAAGAAGAGTTTGACTCTGAAGATGATAAGTTAGTTGGTATTTTTAGTTCTTGCCCAACATATATTCTTCCTTGCGGTAAATGATTGTGTGCAACAAGTGCTTGTGGTGTGATATTAAATTGTTTTGCAATCTTAGAAATATAATCTCCAGATTTTACAGTGTAAATATTTCTTTTTATTGAAGTACCCGAAGTATTTTGAGGAGTACTTGAAGAAAGGTCTTTTTGCTTGTTTTCAGTAGGAATTTTTAATGATTGTCCTATATAAATTGTTGCATCTAGAGCCATTCCGTTCACTGCTAAAATACCTGCAGGAGTACATTTGTATTTTTTACTTATAGCATATAGCGATTCTCCTCTCTGTACTGTATGTGTCCTTTGAGAAGTTTTGACGATTGGTTTTGTTGTAGGTTTATGGACTGTTGGAGTAATTGAATCTTGATTCTTTTGCACTTTTAATTCTTGCCCAATAAAGATAGGAGTAGAACCATCTAAACCGTTTAATTCTAATATCTGTTGAGGGCTTAATCCAACTTTTCTAGAAATTTGATAAAGTGTGTCACCTTGAATCACAGTGTAGATTCTTTTTTGTTGTATAGAAGGCGATGGAGAAATTGTTGTCGTTGTTTCCTTTACGGTCGGAGAAGGTATCTTTAGCTCTTGTCCAATGTAAAGTGGAGAAATATTATCTAATTGATTGTAGGATAACAATTCTTGTGGTGTCGTCTTGTATTTTTTGCTAATAGCATAAAGTGATTCACCTTGTGAAACGATATGTTTTGATGTATTAGTAGGGCTTTTTTCTTTTTGAGTATTAGCTTTTTCTGCAGAAGGTATTTTTAAAATCTGTCCTATAAATAAACCTGCATTTTGGTCTAAATTATTAAAGGAAAGTATTGCTGATGGGCTAATATTAAATTGACGACCTATAGCATATAATGAATCTCCTTGGACAACTGTGTACGTATCAGAATTTGTAACCTGTGGTTTTTCAGCATTGTTTTTAACCGTTATTTCTTGTCCGATTTGTAATGGAGGAGGACTAGTCCAACCATTTAATGATAATAATTCAGCTGTTGTTGTATTAAACTTTTTAGAAATACTATATAGAGTATCTCCAGCTTGAATATTGTATTTCATACAGAAATCTTTAGTATTGATGCTAAGGGAAAATGACTATTGATAGAAAAGTTAGAATAATTTATCCTAAAGAAATAAATAATTTAAGAACATTGAAAAAAGTTTCAATGGTTTATTTCTTATGATATTTTGATTACATTAATAGTACTAAATTAAATAACCTCTATTTTTATTCAATTTAATCAACTTTGATTTGAATCGGTAATAAATCGATAAAGTTTAATCCTCTGTACAATATGAAATTTTTATTACTCGCATTTTTTTTAATTGGCTTAATCAATTCTACTATTGCTCAAAATGAAAAAAAACTTCAGAAATTATTAAATAAAGGGAAATATGATAAAGTAATGAAATTGGGTATGAAAGCCCATCAAAATGAAACAAAATCGGCTTATCCATTCAAATATATGAGTTGGGCCTGTTGGTTTAAAGCCCAAAGCTTACCAAAATTCTCAAAAACACAATGGAAGTACATTCAACGAAGTGCGGAATTGTATAAAAGACATGAAGCCTTAGTTTCCACAGGGGAACAACCATTAGAAATTTTACATGATAAATTGACTTTATATCTAAATCAATTAGCAAAAACAACTTATAATTTGTCAGATAATACATTTAATGATGAATTGCGAGCTATAGCACAACTGGGTTTTACAATCGATTCTGAAATAGCTGAAACCGTCAATGAGAAAGAAGAAATTAATTCCTTTTCGCCTTTTGCATTTTCATTTCAAGAAGGGAATTATGAAACTTATTTTAAGGCAGAAAATATTAATATTCCACCTTATTTAATTGCTAAGAAAGCAGATGATTATATAGGCGTTCCTTACAAATTTTCAGCTATTAACCCTTATCAAGGCTTTGATTGTTCTGGTTATGTACTTTATGTATATCAGCAATTTGGTGTTGAATTTCCTCACAATACAAAGAGAATAGCAATGCTAGGGAAAACAGTGGATCTTTATGAAGTACAAGAAGGTGATGTTGTTTGTTTCGGAACAGATAATGCTGATGATTATAAATCAATTTTCCATATTGGAATGGTGTATAAAATTGAAGGTAAAGAAGTGAAAATGATTCATTGTGGTACAAGTACAGGTGTAGCCATTACACCAATTACAGATGGTTATTGGAAGTCACAACCTTTCTTTATAAAAAGGTTACTAACACTTGAACAAGAGAGACTTCTAAAATAAATAAAGCCCACCATATAATGGCGAGCTTTAAAATTATACTGTGTTTTCTTTGTGGGGGCATCCCCTAAATACTTATCCAATTCAATCTAATAAGTATCTAAATCAACAATTAAAGTATTATCAAGTAGTATAAAATAGAGTATATTATTATGTATTTCGAATATCTTTTGGGTTTTAGTGGGCGAATGTGGCAATGAAAAAGGATTTTAAACCTCGTTCATTGCCTTTGCAGTAAAGTGTTAGTGCAATAAAGTAATAGTAAAAAATTGGGCATAGAAATGAGTCACCATTGATGTCGAAAACGACATAAATATTTTTAAAGACCTGAAAATAATGGGGGTATTTTACAACAAATTGTTAATTAGATTAGTGGTTTCTAATATCTGTTAATCGTTGTTGTGATGTGGTTTAATGAACGGCAACATTCAAAAAAGGTTGTGAATAAGTTTTAATAATACATGAAGTAGTTCACATTTTGGCTAAAACCTAGTCATTCTCTCTTCAAATCCATCACAAATCGTTGTACTATTCCAAGAATATTATGGTACTTATCAGTTGTTTTGTAAAATTCAAATAATCTATTGTTATTTTTAAAGAAACTGAAATGAAAATAGAAAATTGAAAACTATGATTTAAAAATACAGCTCAAATTTCCGTTCATTTTTTAACATAAACTTTTTGATTAAATCCAATTCAATGCAAAATATAATAGATTACTTTTCTACCATGCCTTCTCTCCATCGAACGTTACTTCTTGTAGGAGGTATTATGTTTTTTCTAATCATTGAAGGATTTCAACCTTTATTTCGTTTTGAAAAACATAATCGTTGGAAACATGCTTTGACGAATATCTTTTTTACGATAACTACAGCTGTTGTTAATTTGTCACTTGCATTTGTAATGGTAAAAACATCAGAATGGGTTGTCGCTAATGATTTTGGGTATATGCAGTGGATGAAAAGTTATCCATTACCAATAGTACTTTTTACAGGGTTAGCTTTATTAGATTTAGTAGGTGCTTATAGTATCCATTATTTCAATCACAAAGTAAAATGGTTCTGGCTTTTTCATTTGATCCATCATACGGATACACATGTGGATACTACGACAGCAAATAGACATCATCCTGGCGAAAGTTTTTTACGTCTAACAGCAACGACATTAGGGGTGTTTTTAGTGGGTGTACCAATTTGGATGATTTTCTTATATCAATCTCTATCGGTAATCTTATCTCAGTTTAATCACGCAAACATCGTTTTACCGAAGAGATTAGATAAGATTTTAAGTTGGGTTATTGTAACACCAAACATGCATCATGTTCATCATCATTATCAACAGCCCCTAACTGATACAAATTATGGGAATATTTTTTCTATTTGGGATCATGTTTTTGGTACTTATCAAGAGGTAGATAATAGTACTTTAGTTTATGGAATTGATACACATATGGAATCTGAAGAAAATAGTCAGATAGTTAACCTTCTAAAAATTCCATTTCAACAATACAGAGATATTAATGAAATGAATGACAGTAAAAAAGAAGAAAAGGTTACGCTAGACTAATTTTTTATGTTAGATCTATAGATTAATGTTTCCATTTCAACAACTTCCAAAAATTCTTTCCATCGATTTTCAATTGTATCATCTATGATATTAAAATCTTGAAGAAGTTGTATAATCGTCTTTTTTTTATAGAAAGATAGGTTTTCGATAAATAAAGAATGTTCTCTATAATCAATATTATAAATTAATAATATACTTTGAGCGATTTCTTTTTTGGATTGTGAACTAAAACCTTTTGAATAATATGAAATGATATCATTAAATGATAGAAATAACTTTTTATCGTACTCTTTAGAAAGTACATTTTGTAATCCTTCTATTTGGTTATTTGTATAAGTCATTTTATTAAAAATACAGTAATATTGCGTGATAGATGTTTCTGATTATTTCAAATTAAGGAAGTAAAAGGATGTGAAACAATAAGGTTAATGACTCAATAACATACTTTTAGTGAAGGGTTTTTAATACGAATGCAGATTATATAATAATGTAAAATAAAGTGTCTGTTTTACGAATAATTGATGTTTTTATTATAATAATAAAGAATATTAATCTTGATAGGATATAAAAAAAGGAGTACTTGAATGGCACTCCTTTTATTATTTATTTTTTGACATATTTAGTGAGAATAACAATCTGTTGACCGTTTACTTTTCCTTCAATATGTTCAGGATTATCATGTACTAATGAGATATTTCGGACTGCTGTTCCTCTTTTGGCTGTGAAGTTTGCACCTTTTACATTTAAGTCTTTTACTAAAACAACACTATCACCATTTTCTAGAATTGCACCATTACTGTCTTTATGGATGACTTTATCTTCGTCGCTGATACCTTCTCCTGTAGCTTCAGCCCATTGTAAAGTATCTTCATCCAAATATAACATGTCTAATAGATCTTGAGGCCATCCTTCACTTCTAAGACGAGTTAGCATTCGCCAGGCTAGCACCTGAATTGCAGGATTTTCATTCCACATACTATCATTTAGACATCTCCAGTGGTTTGCATCCATCTTTTCTTTATCCTGAATTTGTTCTTGACAGCTACCACATAAATAGGCGTGGTCATTGGCATCTTCAGAGGATTTTGGTTCGACTAAGAATGGGGATAAATTTTCTTGAGCTCCGCAAAGCTCACAAGTATTGTTACTTCTTTTTTGAAGGTCTTTTAGTAAACTCATATTTAGAATGATCTGTTTTTCTGATTATTCCAAATTTGATGAAAATTTAAAGTAATTGATAATACATAATGGAATATTAATGGAATGTCCTAAAATATTTCTCCATTCAGCTTATTCAAAAGCTTTCTTTCCTTCATCTATCCACTCTTTACTTTTGTAGTAGTGTAAGTAAAGACCAATAACAACGATTAATGTGATGCTTTCTGCTGCTACAATTGATGGAATAATACCATGGCCTTGGTAGAAATACGTGAGTATAAATATTAAACCAACAGGTAAAAATAAAGTTCTTAATAAAGATATAATTAATGAAGGCTTGGGATGATGTAATGCGGTGAAAAAAGAAGAAGATAGAATATTGAGGCCTAGAATGAATAGAACGGGCAAGATTTGAATCGTAAATGAAACTGTTAATTCTTTTGCTTGTAAACTTTCAACATCTAAAAATAGATTAGAAAAACCATCAATAAACAAATAGGTGATTAATGCTGTAATCCCTCCAATAACAAATGAACTTTTCAATGATAACTTAAAGAACTGTATCACTCGATGCATCAATTTAGCACCGTAATTCAAACTTACAATAGACTTTAAAGCATCAGACATGCCATAGGTAAACATAATCATCAGATAAATTAAGTATCCAACTATGGCGAAAGCAGCAACTCCATCAGTACCATAATATTTAATCATTTGAATATTGATCACAAAAAATAATATACCTCCTGATAATTCACTTAGAAATTCTGAAGAACCATTATAGGTAATTCCTTTGATAATGTTCCAATCAATTTTATTAAAATAAAAAGAAAGATTTCCTTTTTTGGAGAAAAAATGAGGAAGTAGTAACAATGGTAAAATAAAATAAGAAATAGAAGTGCCTAATGCTGCACCTTGCACACCAAGTTGAAAATGTACAATGAAGATATAATCCAATATGATATTAGCAATCGCAACTAAAAGAAGTGATGTGAAACTTAAATTTGGCCTCCCGTCAACTCGAATAAAATAAGTAAGGGCATAACATGACATCACCGGTGTAAGTGCAATAATTACAGTCAAATAATCAATTACTATTGCTTTTATTTTTTCATCAGCTCCTAATATTAAAGCAATTTTTTCTGTGAATAATAGTCCGAAAATTGTAATAACGAGACTAAAAATACCTATGATTAATAAAATGGAAGTAAAAGTTGCTCTGGCTTTTTTTATATTTCCTTCACCAATAAACTTTCCACAAAAAACTTCCCCTCCTGTAGAAAATAAGATAGGAACACCAAATAATAAAGAATAAATAGGAGCACATAACGATACAGCTGCCAAAGCATCAGTTCCAACAAATTTACCAACAAACATTCCATCAATTATACCCGCAGATGTTATTGCTAACATGCCAAGTACAGTAGGTATTGAAAATGAAAAAAATATTGAAAAGATATTTCCTGTTAAGGCTTTATTGTTTTGACTCATTATTAATTTGTTGGAGCTTAGAGTCCTAAATTAAAGTATTATTTATTGATCTCCCAACTCTTCAAAAGGGTCTGAGTGTACTGGATTGTTCACAAATTCCTCATCGGTTAGCATATGAAGAAAGGCAAGAATAGCATTTTTTTCTTTTTGAGTTAAATGTAATTTTACTGGATCACCAGGGAAAATAGGTTCATTACTAGCTTCCGTAATCAAAGGATCTAATGTTCGACTTTCTTGAATATGTTCGTCATAATGTTCCAAAACTTCTTCTAGCGTATTAAACCTGCCATCATGCATATATGGAGCGGTAAGAGCGATATTTCTAAGTGTTGGAGCTTTAAATTTGCCTTTGTCAAATTCATTTTGAGTAACTCCTTTGATACCTTCTTTTAGATTAGCATCTGTATCTAGTCCATTATTATGAAATCCTCTAAAAGCTATAGGATCACCAGAGGTTAGCACACCTAAATGACAATCACCACAATTTCCACCTCTGATTTCACCAGCAATAGGATGGGTTAAGAATAAATCCATTCCCAATTTTTCTTCTTCTGTAGGAGTATAGGTACCTAAAATTAATCGATCATATTTAGAATTAGCGGAGATTAATGTTCTTTCAAACTGGGCGATGGCCTTACTTATATTTTCTGGAGTTATTTCAGGTGTTCCAAATGCGAGTTCAAATAAAGCAGGATATTTAGGATCATTACTTAGTCTTTCTGCTACCTCTTCAAGAGTCATGTCCATTTCCAATACATTTTGAATAGGGTCTAATGCTTGACTTTCTAAGCTTGCTGCTCTACCATCCCAAAAGAATTTTCCTGTCCACATGAGATTAACAGTTGACATACTACTAAATTCACCCACTCTTCCATGAATACCTTCCGCTTTAGCTTTCCCGTCAGTAAAAGCTAATTTTTGCTGATGACATGATCCACATGAGGTTGAAAAATCTCTAGAAAGTTGTTTGTCATAAAATAGCATACGCCCCAATTCAACTCCTTTTTCAGTCAAAGGATTGTCATCAGGTAATACAAATTGCTTCCCAAAGTGTTCTGGAATTTCTAGATTATAAGGTGAATTCTGTATCGGTTGGTTTTCTTCACAACAACTTCCGAACAAAATTGAGAGTATAGAAAAAAAGTAGATATATTTTGATTGCATGTCATCTAGGTTTGACATTAATTTACAACTAAATTGTGATATTTCAATATACCACAACAAATTCATTTCATGTTAATAAATAAAAAAAATCTTGATTTTATTTTAATGTTCTAGTAGACTTGCAGTAGTTAATTTAAACATCAAGAAAGCTATCTTATGATAGATA
This sequence comes from Flammeovirga sp. AWQ4_249, assembly GCF_056161045.1. Lineage (NCBI taxonomy): Bacteria > Pseudomonadati > Bacteroidota > Cytophagia > Cytophagales > Flammeovirgaceae > Flammeovirga > Flammeovirga sp. AWQ4_249. Next base: position 21,752 of record NZ_JBSWYJ010000003.1, on the reverse strand, counting down.
CCAACCGAGCAGTAAAGCCACGGTGGTACAATAGATGTGGTCTGATTCATGACAAAAAAATAGAATCCCCTTCCAAAATTTTGATGTTTATAATGTTCAGTACTTAAAACATTATAAAAATGCTTACAAAATCTCCTTTTGAATTATCATTAGAAGAATGCTACGATGTATTAAAAAATCGTTTTGCAACTAACTCATTAGAAGTAAAGTATAGAAACCTGACAATGCTACAAGCTGAAAAATTATTAGGTATTCGAAATCCTCAAGATCATTCCCTTCCAAAATTATATGGCCATCATTTGCTAGCTAAAATTGAAGAAAAGTTGTAATGATAAAGAGCTACTGAATTTATTTCAATGGCTCTTTCCTTTTTTAAAAGAAACTGTTGATTACAGGATTTTTAAAGCAGAAATCTAATATTTTCTTGCGGTCTATGTTCTTTTTATCTTGAATGTTTTGGTTCGAAGAAACTGTAATATCTTTTGCAAAAACATCATAGGTATTCGTAGAGGAATTATAATGCACTTTGATTGCTAAAATCATGACTTTCTTTTTCTTTTTGATACGAATACTTCCTTTTTGAGACGTTTTTGTTTTCTGAGAAAGTATAAGTAGATCTTCTAATACATTGTAATCTTGATCGAAGACATAATCCATAATATGTTCTTTCGAAACACCAATTTTACTATCCCAAATGTAATTTCTCTTTTTGATATTCCACAGATGGTCAATTGTAATCAACATATCATACATATGCTTATTCACAGGAGTCTCAAAAATAGAATTGTTTTGTATATTATTTATATCTGTATTTTTCGATAATTTTCTAATTACTTTCCCAAAAGTATCTACCACAGGTTTCATTCTAAGGGAAAATTGTTGACCGAATCCTTTTTTACGATCATTCAATCCTAAAACAGCAATAAGATGATCATCTTTGTGAATTGGGATTAATATATTGGAATACCATGGGAGATTTTTTTCAGCTCTATCTTTATCAAAAGAAAAAATTGGTTTTTTGATATAGGGAATGTCTTTAAGGTATTGATATGCTTTTGAAACATTGACTTCTAAAGGATTTTTTAATAATGCCTTATCAAAAGGATTAAAACCATTTGAAGGTTTTTTCTCCACTAAGTACTTATAGTTCAGAACTCCATCTTGTTGATCAACAATTCCAATAAAACCATATTTACACTGCGAGAAAGAAACAATCTTATCTAGGCTTTTTTGCAATATTTCAATTAACCCCATTTCATTAATAATGAGATGGTTCTCAATTGAGGTTACTAAATTTTGAATATGATTGTTTAATGGAGTATGCACAGTAATTCACAAGATTTGGTTGATACTGTCTAAACATAAAAAAGAATATTTGAGTTGATTTTAATCCTTTTTGCTAAAGGATCTTATGTAATAGTTTTAGGTATTAATGGGAAAGTTTAGTTATAAAAATATGAATTAGTGTTCCTAAATCACTTTTATTATTAAACTTATAATGTCTAAATTGAGCTTTTTTTGATATTAATTGATGTTTTTCTTATAAAAAGAATGAAACCTTACATCTGTAATAATTGTGTTTGTTACAATATGAAAAAAAGGTCTTCAGCATATTTTTTATATACTAAAGACCTTAATAAGGATAATTATTTCAATATTTTCTTAAGGTTTTAATCGAACATTTCTTGGACGATTTGTTCCTTCTTGCCCTTTTCTTTCTTTGGCTCTTTCTGCTCTTTTTAATCTTACTTCTTCAGAATCTTCTTGTGTTGATTTACTTACACTTAGGATAATTCCAACAGTCATCCCTGTAAAGAGTAAAGATGTACCACCCATACTGATCAATGGTAATGGTAGACCTGTCAAAGGTAATAAACCAACTACAACTCCCATATGTACAAAGGCTTGTAAGATTAAACTAAAGGTCAACCCTGCTGCTAAAAGCCCTCCAAAGGCTTTCTGGGAATTGGCCACAATAGTCATACCCCGATAAAGCAGTGTGAGATAAAGTCCAATGATAAGAATTGCTCCAATTAAACCATATTCTTCGACAATAATGGCAAACACAAAATCGGAATAGGAGTGTGGTAGGAAGTTTCTTTGTGTACTATCTCCAACTCCTTTACCCCAAAGACCTCCAGTAGAAATTGCAATATAAGATTGTTCAGCTTGGTAAGGTACATCCGTTTCACTCATAAACGAAGAAATACGACTGACTGCAGTACCTCCACGTTGTCCGAATTGATAAACAAAGAGTCCTGCTAACGCTCCAATTACAACTAACATGAAAAGGTATTTGACAGGTACACGACCTATAAATAACTGAAGCATTATCGTTAAGAATAACAAAGAAGCAGTTGAAATATCAGATACACCAATCAATCCACAGATAATACCTGTCCAAATTAATAGGGGAACAATTGCTTTATTAAATTCACCAATATCACGTTGCCTTTTCCAAAGCATTGAAGCCATGTTCGTAATTAACGCTAAACGAGCTAAATCAGAAGGTTGAAAAGTAAAATTGATTATAGGGATGTTAATCCATCGAGATGCACTGTTGATTTCAGACCCGAATAACCAGGTAAAAATCAATAATGGAATAGATAGAAGTAGTGCATACCTTGACAATCTTGAGTAGTAGACATAATCAATTCTATGACAAACAAAAGCACCGATTAAACCAATAAAAACTAAAGTAGAGTGACGTAATAAATAATGTTCATTATCTCCTCCAGCTTGCATATAGGCCAATGATCCTGTCGCACTATAAACCACAAGTACAGAAAACATTGAGAGTGTAATCATCACACCCCATATTACTTTATCTCCTTCTAGTTTTTTTAAGATTTTATCCATAGTATCTTACTTTATCTCTTCTACAGCTTTAATAAATTCATCTCCTCTTGCCATGTAGTTTTTGAATAAATCAAAACTTGCACAAGCAGGTGACAGTAGAATTACTTCGTTTGTGTCTGTATATTTTTTCGCAAGTTGAATAGCTTCTTTCATGTCCTGAGTTTCTTCTGTTGGTATAATAGAAGAGAAAGAAGCTATTAATTTGCTATTGTCAACTCCTAAGCAAATCAATGCTTTTACATTGTTTTTTACGATATCTAATAATGGAGTGTAGTCATTTCCTTTATCTGTACCACCGGCAATCCAAACGATAGGGTCTTCAAAACTCTGAAGTGCAAATAAAGCGGCTTCAACGTTTGTTGCTTTTGAATCATTGATATAGGTAATACGATCAATAGTATCCACTTTTTGTAAACGGTGTTTTTCACCTACAAAGGAAGGTAACGCTTTTTGAATTTTATCTTGAGAAATACCTGCGTATAATGCTGTTAATATAGCAGCACTCATATTCCAAGCATTATGAGGACCTTTTAGAGGTAAATCGTTAAAAGACAATATATCTCCTTGGAAAGGAATTTTTAATGTATCTTCTTCAAGAAATGAATTAGAAAAAGGAACTAATTGAGGTGAAACTGTTCTTTTTTGAACCTCCTCATTTGTAATTTTATCATCAGCACCATAGATGAAAAAGTCATTTTTAGTACTGTTTTCTATAATTCTGAATTTAGAATCAGCATACTTTTGAATATCATAATCATATCGATCCAAATGATCAGGAGTGATATTTAAAAGTAATGATATATGAGGATGGAAATCAATAATATCATCCAACTGAAAACTACTGATTTCTAACACATACCAATCAAAATTATTTTCTAATACTTGTTTTGCAAAGCTAATTCCAATATTACCTGCTAAACCTGCATTAATTCCAGCTTTTGTGAGTAAATGATGGATTAATTTTGTAGTTGTTGTCTTCCCATTTGTACCCGTAATCGCAATCAATTTTGCCTCTGTAAATCTAGATGCAAATTCTATCTCAGAGATAATTTCACAACCATTCTTTTTTAATAACTGAATAATTGGAACAGTATCAGGAATACCAGGAGATTTTACAACAACTTTTGGTGTTTTTGGAGCTAAATCATGACTACCTTCTTCAAAAGCAATTTCATTTCCCGTCAGCGTCTTTTTTTGTTCTTCATTGATTTTACCAAAGTCAGAAACAAACACCTTATAACCTTTTGCTTTTCCTAGTAAGGCAGCACCAACACCACTTTCTCCAGCACCTAAGATTAATAATTCATCCATTATTATCTGATTTTAAGTGTTAGAATTGTCGTGATAGCCAATAAGATACTGATGATCCAGAAACGGGTTACAATCTTTGGTTCAGGGATATCTTTTTTCTGATAATGATGGTGTAATGGTGCCATCAAAAAGATACGTCTACCTTCACCGTATTTTTTCTTTGTGTATTTGAAATAAAATACTTGAATGATCACCGATAAGTTTTCTATTAAAAAGACACCACAAAGAAGAGGTATCATTAATTCCTTTCTAAGAACGATGGCCAATGAAGCGATAACACCACCTAAAGCTAAACTACCTGTATCTCCCATAAATACTTGGGCAGGGAAGGCATTGTACCATAAGAAACCAATACAAGCACCCACTAGAGCAGTTGCGAAAATTGAGATCTCTCCAGAGTTAGGAATATACATGATATTTAAATACTCTGAGAAAATGATGTTACCAGATAGATAGGCAAAAATGGCTAGAACTGTAGCGATAATTGCTGATGTTCCTGCTGCTAATCCATCAAGTCCATCTGTAATATTGGCACCATTTGACACCGCTGTAATGATGAAAATTACAAGTATTACATATAGAATGTGAGAAACCGTCGTATTGTTGAAGATTGTCTCATAGTTAAATTCATTGTTCTTTAAGAAAGGAACTGTCGTTTCTAATGTCCTTAGATCTTCATAATCTACACCTTCAACATATTCGTAGACTTGTTTCGAACGGTCTAGGTTTTCAGAGAATTGACGAACTTTTACATCTTCATTAGAAACTAAAGTTATTCCGACAATCAGTCCTAATCCTACTTGACCAACAATTTTAAAGCGTCCACTTAATCCGTCTTTATTCTTTTTTACCCTTTTTAAATAATCATCCAAGAAACCAATAGTTCCTGTCCAAAGAATTGTAATCAATAGAAGTTGAATATAGACATTGCTCAAATCAGCAAATAATAAAACGGGAAATACAACGGCTCCAATGATGATGATACCACCCATAGTAGGAGTGCCTTGTTTTTCCATTTGTCCAGCAAGGCCGAGGTTTCTGATGATCTCGCCCATTTGTAACTTTTGAAGTTTTTGAATGATTGGTTTACCAAAAAATCCTATATGTAAAATAGAAAAAATGGTAGCCATCATAGCCCTAAAAGTAATGTATCGGAAGAGACCGGCTCCCATTATGTCGTATTTGTCGTGTAAGTATTCAAATAAATGATATAACATATTTCTAATTTCTTAAGATCGCACTAATTAATTATTAAAAGCTTTGAAAAGTTCCTCTTTATCATCAAAATGATGGCGAACTCCTTCTATTTCTTGGTAAGTTTCATGTCCTTTACCAGCGACAAGTATAATATCTCTTGGCTCAGCCATTTCTACTGCTTTCTGAATTGCTTCTCTTCGGTCAACGATTACCGTTGTTCTTTTTGCTTGAGTAGGAGAGATCCCTTCTTCCATTTCTTCAAGAATATCTTCTGGTGATTCTGTTCTTGGATTGTCAGAAGTTAGAAAAACAACTTCACTCAGCATAGCGGCCGTTTTTGCCATTACGGGACGTTTTGCAGCATCTCTATCTCCTCCACATCCAACAACTGTAATGATTCTTTCGCCTTCTTCTCGAATATCTCTAATAGTTTCCAATACATTTTCTAATGCATCTGGAGTATGAGCATAATCTATAATGCCTCTAATATTGTTTTTGGAAACAATTTGTTCAAAACGACCTCTAGCAGGACGTAATTCTGATAATGCTTGAAGTGTTGTCAATTCGTCTTCTTCCAAACAAGAGGCTGTAGCAAATGCTGAAAGAACATTATAGGCATTAAAAGAACCAATCAATTGGAACCAGGCTTCATGCCCGTTGATGTCCATTTGAATACCTTCAAAAGTATTGTCAATCAATTTACCTTTAAAGTTTGCCATAGTCTGAAGAGCATAAGTATAATGTTTACCTTTACAGTTTTGCAACATTACATTACCTCTTTTATCATCAATATTAACTAAAGCAAATGCACTTTTTGGTAAAGTGTCGAAGAGTCTTTTTTTGGCGTTAATATATTCTTTCATTGTGCCATGATAATCTAAATGATCATGGCTAATATTACTGAAAATAGCTCCCGTTAATTGGATACCATTTAAACGTCCTTGAACAATTGCGTGTGAACTAGCTTCCATAAAACAGAAAGAACAGTTTTTCTTTACCATTTCATGTAATAAGTATTGCAAAGTAACAGGATCAGGTGTTGTCAATTTGGTTGGAATTACCTCATCATTGATCTTATTTTCAATAGTAGTTAATGCTCCAGTATTATATCCTAATTTCATGAATAAATTCTGGAGTAGTGTTACTACAGTTGTTTTTCCATTTGTACCTGTAATGGCAACCACTTTAATCTTTTCAGATGGATTATCATAAAAATTCGCAGCTACCAAACCGACTGTTTGTGAAGTACTATTAACCTTAATATAATTTACTCCTGTATGAAGTGTATCAGGTTCATCTTCTAATAAAATTGTTGTTGCACCTAACTCAATCGCTTTGGGGATAAATTGATGAGCGTCCATCACCGTTCCTTTTATTGCTATAAAAAGATTGCCGTCTGTTAATTTTCTCGAGTCCAGCTCAATCCCTGTCACCTCATTCGAAAGGTCGCCTTGGATCAAGTCGTATTCTATCCCTTTTAGTATTTCTGATATTTTCTTTATTCTCTCCACGTTTCTTCAATTATTGTAGTTTGAGATAGACGTTTGTTTTACTATTAACGCGACCTCCTGGAGTGATTGATTGTGAAACAACACGACCTGTACCTGTTGTATGTACAGAAGCACCTTCCGTTTCAATTAAATACATTGCATCTCTTAAGGTCATACCTCTAACATCAGGCATTCTACCTTTTTGTACTTTGGCATTGACCCATGCAATCGTATCTCCTTTCACTTTTGTTTTAACCCACTGAGAGGTATTTTCTGATATCTGTTGAATATCAAAAGCGTCTGATAGTAATAATAAATCGTTATAATTTCCTGCTTTTATATAAGGAAAAGCTTTTTCGTTTTCGTTGTCTACAAAATGTATATCTCTTTCGGTTGTTCTTGCATAAACTACTTCTGCAATATCTAAGAATACAGGAGCACATACATCACCACCATATCTTTTGTCACCTTTAGGTTCATCAATTGCGACAATCATAGAATATCTTGGAGCATCGGCAGGGAAATAACCAACAAATGAAGTAAAGTAGTTTTTTGTATAAACTCCTTCTTTTACTTTTTGCGTTGTACCCGTTTTACCTGCAATAGGGAACTCAGTAATATTGATTTTTTTTGCAGTTCCACTTTCCACCACCTTTTTCAACATCCCTTGCAATGCTTTTAAAGATCTTTCTGAACCGATGCTATTGTGAATAGTCTTTACACCATATTCAGCAACAACTTCATTTCCTCTCAATACTTTCTTGACAATTCTTGGTTCAACCATTTTACCATTATTGGCAATTGCATTATAGAAAGTAAGCATTTGTAAAGGAGAAGTCTCTACTTCGTAACCAATTGAAATCCAAGGTAATGAACAGCCAGACCAACTAGGGTCTCCTGGGCGGTTGATATAAGGTTTTCCTTCTCCTTCCATTTGAAAACCAATTGTGGAAGTCAAATTGAAACGATCCAAATAATGCATAAAACGCTCTGGATCTTCTCTGAAATATTTAAAGACTAATTTTGAGATACCAATATTTGATGATTTTTCAATAACTTCTTCAGCAGTTAACATACCGAATCCATTAAAGTGAGCATCTGTCATTATACATTCATCATAGAACATATATTTACCATCCCCAGTATTTACAGGTTCATCAAGATCAATATCATATTCTTCAAGAAGAGCTAACATGGATGCACTTTTAAATGTAGATCCTGGCTCCATTACACCTTGAATAGCATAATTAAAATCTTCTACATATTCTCCTTTTGAATTTTTCCCAAGGTTGACGATTGCTTTGATTTCACCAGTCTTAACCTCCATTAATAATACAGTACCAAAGTTAGCGTCATGATCGATAAGTGCTTTTTCAAGAACATTATGTGCATGTTCTTCAATATCCATATTGATGGTCGTTTGTATATCCAAACCATTTTCAGCTCTCACTTGTGCACCTTCATCCAATGGTTTCCATTGATTTCCAGAAACTCTTTGGAACAAAGCCTCTCCATCAGTACCGGCTAAGTCTTTATTAAAACTGTATTCTAAGCCACGACCAGTATATTGTGCTTTTTCATCTTTACTGATAAAACCAATTGTTCTTCTACTCAGCTCATCAAAAGGTTTAAATCGCTTCTCGTATTTTGAGAATATTAAACCACCAGCATGACGTCCTTCTCTAAAGATAGGCCAGTTGTCAATATGTTTTTTATCTTGATGTTTGACAAGTTTATGACTTAAGATCAGATAACGACGCTTCTTTTTACGAGCATTTCTTAAAAGACTATCATAATCTCCTGCACTTTTTTCTTTAAAGTATTTTGAAAGTAAAATACTCAATGAATCAATGCCACTGTTAAAAATACTGTCGTTAGAAACACATGGATCAAAAGCTAATTTGTAAAAAGGAATAGAAGTAGCCATAAGACTGCCATCATCAGCAAGAATATTACCTCTTGTTGCATCGACTCTTCTAACTTTTACTCTATTTGCTTTTCCTGCTTTTTCCCATTTATCTCTTTCAAAAAATTGTAAGTCTGAGATACGTACTATAATTGCTGCAGCAATAAATACGATGAGTAAAAAAGCAAAGCGTACTCTTAGTAATATGGAATTTCTAATTCCCATTTATTTATTAATTAATTGTCTTCTAAATTGGAAACTGAGATAACGATAGGAGCACTTTCCAAAGGAACTAATCCAAGTGGAGCAACTCTTTCTTCGATTTGCGATCGTTTACTCTCATTGATAAAGTCATATTTTAAGGTACTGTATTCAACACGTAACTTTTCAACTGACTTTTCAAGTTTATTGATTCTTAGATGTGATTTTTCCGCTTGAAATCCATTTGCGATATAGAGAATACCTAAAAAAGTTACAAAAATAATTTTTTGTATATATCCACTATTGTCATCTCCCTCATCATTAGAAATTAATTTGAGTTTAGACAATCTTTCTCTCCAAATTGAGGTAGAGGATTTAGGAGCATGCTCGGGTTTTTGTTCGGGAATTTCCTTGTAAGTATTTGCTCTCATCTAAAAATAAAAAATGTACAGAGTATCTTAATATTCAAATTTGCAAAAAAACTATCTGAATAAGATACATAATATAGGAAAAATAGAAAAAAATATGTCAAAAAATGATGATTAGGCAAATATTAAGGATAATATCTGAAAAAATCAGTTAATCGAAAATGAGGATTGTCCCAATAACATCCCGTCACAATATAGGTTGACACTATAGGAACCTTTATTGAGTAAATTTTCTGATTGATATAAAAGCTCCATTTTATCAATATCTTTAGAATAGGAGAATGTTTTTTTAGAAGTATAAAACATGTTCTCTTTAGAGCCTTTTAATCTAAAAAATTTAATATTACTATCAGGATTATAAATCGTTGCACCTTCTTCATCAACTAGGCATAAAAAGATATCTTTCTGATCGCCTTCTAATAACTTATTAGGTGTAATATTGAATTGTATGGAGACTTTAGAAGTGTTTTTTCGCTTAAAATGATTGCCTTCTTTTAGTTTAGAGACTTCATCTCCTCCCCAAATCGAAATATTGTAAGCTTTTAATTGCTTCGCCTCATCGATAATTTTCTCAAGTTTCCCTTGTTCATTCTTCAAAGAATTTATAGTTGTAGTAAGGGATGATTTTTCTTCTTTAAGATAATTATTTTCAGTAATTAAGGAATCATTCATGTTTTTTAAAGAAGTAATTTGAAGATCCCTTCTTTTTAAAATATCCTCATAAACAACCACTTTATTTTTTATTTGATTGTACCTATTTTCCTCTAATAATTGTTTAGATCTTAATTCTCTTTTTTCTTGTTCTAGTGATTTTTTAAGATGTGTAAGAGAATCAATATCTTCATTCATGATCTCTAATATCTGAATTTGTTTGTTCAATTCAGTAGAAATCGAGTCTAATTTAGCATAGGTTAAAACTAATTCGACATTTTTACTTTGAACTCTATCTTGAAGGTGAGTTGTATTATCTGATCTTAAGTATAATTGTAATAGGTTTAATGATAGAAGAGTAATCACTAAACCGATTAATATCTTTCTTCGTTTGCCAACTTTATTAAAAAAAATCTTATCAGTCATCTCGTAACAGTATTATCAAACTCCAAAATAATACATGAAAGTTATTTTTTAATAAAGAATGATGACAACTTTTTATAAAAATCTATAATTCCCAACCAAAACCTAGTGTATATTGGTAATCGACTTCTTTCCCTGGCTCTGCAGGTTGACTATCATAGTTCAATACAGTTCCTGCTTTAATGTAGAAATCATAAGGTAAATCGTATTTTATATTTGCAGTTAAATCGGTTCTCCAACGATCAACGCCTATTGTTCTATATCCTTTTATGTTGGAATTAAATGAAAGATCTCCAGTGTCAAATAAATTCACATCAAGTTGTAAATACCATTCAGCGTCAGTATTTGATGGTTTAATATAAGGTTGATCATTTTCATCTAAAGTCTCATCAAAGGATTCAGATAAGAATGATGCACCTGTTGATATACCAAGGTAGGCGGCATTTGTATGAATAATATACCAACCAATACCTAATGAAGTAGTTGTACGAAGATTAATAGATTGTTCTGTATTGGATAAATAACTAAATGCTGCTGTAGCATAAAAATCATGTGGTAAAAAATAATTACCAGTCAAAGTACCATCATTCCTTTCTATTGCATCAACATCATCTTGTGTAGATCTTAAGCTATTCAATGATAAATTTAGAGACCAACGATTGGCTAAATAACCAATGACACCAGAGGCATTTAATTGTGATAGATTATTAGCTTTCGCAAAACTATATCCTAAGTCAAAATTTGCTGACATTTTACTCATGAATGATTTTTCAACCGACTTAAGGTAAACTATTTCTTCAGGCTTGACGTCAACTGTTCCTTGATCATCGGTGATTACATGGTATAGCTTAGGATTGGTAGATGTTATTCTACCATTTAACCTTGTTCCATTCGATAATGTCACTAAAAAATAAGTGTGACAAGTCAACTCCTTAATCCCACTCCATTCTATTTTAAAATTTGAATCAGAATAATCAGTTTCTATTTCTACAACACCTTTGTCCATTTTTTTTACTTCACCAACTATAACATCACCATTGACCATCAGGAGTGAATCGGTTTGAGCAAAGGAATACAATGGGAATAGACATAAAAATAGTAGTATTAGTTGTTTCATTTTCTTTTTTGAGTTATAAAATTATATAGTTTTTGGCCTTTTGTTAAAAAACAGTGCTAAGTTACTACTAGAATTTAGGAACAATAATCTATAAAAAGAATATTTAAGAGATGAAATAATAGAATATAGCTATCGTGTTTCATTAATTTATTATTCATTTGTATTATTCAATGTGTTGAAAATAAAATGGTTGAAAATATACTATTAAGTGGATTTAGGACGACTCTTTATGATTTGACGTCTAACAATATTTATTATTTTATGTATCACTTTAACATTAATACAATTGTCTTAAATCTTATACACTGAAAAGCAATAAAGTATTAATTAATTTGAGTTTGTAATGTGTTATTTACCTAATAAAAAAGTAACTTTATTCGAAATATACCCTTCAAACATTAAATCATTTTACTGTCAACAAACATGCAATTGGAAAGCAGCATTATTATTTTACTTTTTATATGTTTCACTATTGGATTACTAATAGGTGCATGTGTTCTCTATTTTTTTTACAAGCAAAAATATGCCTCCGAAGAAGCTCGATTTAAATTAGAAGTAAAAGAAAGATTAAAACTGAATCAAAAAAATGAATTAAATGAAAAGGCTGTACAAAGTCTAAAAGAGGAAAATCAGCATTTAAAAATTAATATTCAAACTGCTAATGTTAGGATTGAAGAGAAGAATCTAAAGATAAATGATTTAAGTACTTCATTTACAGATTTGAAAAACAGTTATGAAATAGTCTCACGTGAGAATTCAAATAATAGAGGAGTTTTATTAGAAGTTCAAAAAGCGAAAGGTGAACTTGAAAACCTTAATCTAAACCTCCAAGAGGAAGGGATTCAGCAAAAAGAGGAAATTGTAGCCTTAAAAGAAAAATTATCTTTTTTTGAAGAGAAATTAGAGGGGCAGACCTCAGAAATCGAGGGATTAAACAAACGATTCAAAACTGAATTTGAAAATTTAGCACAAAAAATTCTTGAAGAAAACTCACAGAAATTTACCTCTCAAAATAGAAATAATCTCGATTCTGTTTTAAATCCTTTTAAAGATCAAATCGAAAGCTTTAGAAAGAAAATAGAGGACAATTATGGAAAAGAATCCAATGAAAGAACCTCTTTAAGAACAGAATTAGAAATGTTGAGAAAAATGAATCATCAAATTTCTCAAGATGCTCAAAATTTAACAAAAGCGCTGAAAGGAGATACAAAAACCCAGGGAGATTGGGGAGAAATGATTCTAGATTCTGTCTTAAGAAAATCAGGATTAAGAGAAGGTCACGAATACTTAGTTCAACCTACATATAGAACAGAAGATGGTGATTTACAAAAGCCCGATGTGATTGTAAATTATCCTGAGGGAAAGCAAATTATTATCGACTCAAAGGTTTCACTAAATGCCTATGAAAGGTATATCAATGCGGAGGAGAGAGCAGAACAACAACATGAATTACACTTACATATTCGAGCATTACAATCGCATATTGATGAACTTTCTAGACGTAATTATCAGCAGTTAGATAAAATTAAAACGTTAGATTATGTGATGATGTTTGTTCCGATTGAACCTGCATTTTTAGTGGCATTGCAAGAAGATGATTCACTTTGGGAATATGCTTATCAAAAGAAAGTAGTAATTGTTGGTCCAACTACTTTGATGGCTACTTTGAAAGTGATTGAAGAGTTGTGGAGAAATGAACATCAGCAAAAAAACATTGAGGATATCATTAAGCAGGCCACTAAAATCTATGATAAGGCTAGAGGTTTTGTAGAAACAATGGTTCTTCTCCAAAAAAGAATTGGTGATTCTAAAAAAGATGTTGACAAAGCCATGGGGCAACTTTCAGAAGGAAAAGGGAATTTTATTTCACTTGTAAATGAGATGAAAAAGAAAGGAAATTTAAATCCTAAAAAGTTGTTGCCTGATGAATTTGAAGAAAAACAGCACTTAGAAATCGAAGAATAATGAAAAGAGGAGTAATCCTCTTTTTTTGTACAAAATGGTTTGAACTTAAAAAGAATCAAGTGTGTTTTTTCAAATAAACCAACCTACCATGATTCGTTTATTCATTTTACTTTTATTTATTACCCATTCTAATCACATATATGGAGGTGGAGGTGATCCTAACTTAGATCCAGCTTCCGTGGATATAGAGTTTACAACAGCAGAACTTTTGGGTGGTCTAAATATAGGGTCAGAAGTAGAAGGATTAAGTCAAGATTATACTTTAGCAGATGGTACACTGATAAATACAGCTAATAATATAGCTTTTGTAAGTGATGATGAAGGAACCACTGCAAGGAGTTTAACCGTTGAATATGGTGATACAGTAACAATTACTACATCTGGAATTGTTTATTTATCACATGTATTATTATCTGTAGCTGGAGTGCTCAACATTAATGGAGATGTATATATAAGTGATCGTTTTAGTATGCTTTTTTTAGATGGAACGATTAATATAGATGGTGATTTATCAATAGCAAAAATGCCCAATAATTTTGATGGGAATTATGATGCATCAGCTGGTGCATCTTCTGTATTTTGGGCTTTTGGAACAAATGATATACTGAATTTAAGTGGAGGTTTTAATAAAGGTCAAATTTCACCTAGTGCTTATTCAGATATTCAAATTAATGAAAATGCAGACCTGCCAGTAAATCTCAAATACTTTTTTGTCCAAGAGAAATCCAATAGAGTTAAGTTGAAATGGTCTACTTTATCAGAACAGAATAGTGACTATTTTACTTTAGAAAGATCATCAAATCTTAAAGAGTGGAAAGTTATTCATAAAACAAAAGCGGCTGGAAATAGTAATACACTTATAGAATATAGTTTTATAGATCAATCACCCTTGGATCTTGCATATTACCGGCTTCATCAAGTTGATCTCGATGGTTCAAGTGTGTACTATGATCCTATTTATTTTATGAAACAAAATACATCAAAATTTAATGTTAGATTGACTCCCAATATTATAAATATAGGGGAGGAGATAACAGTTGTGATTGAAAATGCAACTTTAAACAGCGATGTGAAAATATTAGTATTTAATAATTTAGGACAAAGTTGTTTTACCAAAACAGTTCAAGCCACTTCTGAAAATTTTGATGTAAAAATAACTTTTTATGAAAAAGTAAAATCAGGACTGTATTATATGTTAGTCCAAAATAATAGAACATTTTCTCAGCAAAAGATATTTATTGATTAAAAAAAAGAGGAGCCTAAACTCCTCTTTCCTATTGTTATATTAGAATAACTTTAATGTATCTTTTCCATCATCTTCTTTATTATTCTGGTCGGACGATGAATCATTTTTCTCTGTTTGTTCAATCTCATCAACTGGATCATCTTTGCTTAAAAGTTTTGCGTCAGTGACTTTGTCGTAAGGCAACTTATTACCTAAAGCTTTCCAACCTTTCACTTCAACAAATTCTTTCAAGTTCACTTTTGTCTTTTCACGTTTTCTTCCATTCGTATACGTTAATTCAGCATCAGGAGAAAGTTGTGTAGTGACAAGAAGTAGACGAGAAGCATTGGCTTCATTGATGAATTTAAAGCGTTTGTTCATCGTTGACGTTTCGATATGGAAACGTTTGATGTAATACTGTCTATTATTAGTATCATAATGAACAGCAGAAATTGCTTTATAAGGTAAGAATTTCTCAATTAATACCACTTTCTTTGCATCATAACGATTCGTTACTTCAAAGTTAGTTAATTCATATTCACCATCTTCATAGAAAACGATAATGCGGTCTTCATCTTTAAACTTACCTAAGTACTTACCGTTTTCATCTTTATTTAAAATGCCAACAGCATCGTCATACCAAAGATCAATTGCTGGTAATGTAGAAACACCTTCACGTTTTAAAGTCACTCTACGAACAGGGTATTTAGTAAGAATATTACCTTGTGAACTTCTTCCTTTGATCTCAAGATCTGCAAAATCATATTCAAACGATTTTACTTTTGCAGAGCAATTAGGAGAAAGTGATACACCTACGATCTCAGCTTCACCATTTGGATTAGAAGAGAAGTACGTAACTTTAGATTTAGGAGATCCTTTCGTGACATTGTATTCTTTATCACGAGTGAAACTAGGCACTTGGAATCTCTTCACTCTAGTAATACCTGTAGCGCCATCTAAATAAATAGCATTGTAGACTTTTCTTTCGTCTCCTTTAATATATACTTCAGCGTGTAGTATGCCTTTTCCAACGAATTTCTTTTCTCCGATCTTCGTGATTACATACTCACCCGTATTTCTAAAGACAATAATATCATCGATATCCGAACAATCCATTACTTCTTCTACACCATCCTGACGTTTTAAGTTGTAACCAATAAAACCTTCTTTTTTATTGACATAAAGCTTGGCATTATTCGCAGCAACTTTAGAGGCTTGGATTGTATCGAAAGTTGTTAATTCAGTACAACGTTCATAATCTTTACCATACTTCTTCAATAAGTTATTGAAATAAGCAATTGCAAAGTCGATGAGGTGCTCTAAGTTGTATTGAACTTCTTTCAACTCTTCTAATAAGTTCTTTAATAATTCATCCGCTTTGAATGAATCGAACTTAGAAATTCTCTTGATTTTGATTTCAGTCAAACGAATGATATCATCCTCAGTAATTTCTCGATAGAAGCTTGGTTTATATGGAGTTAAACCACTATCAATTGTTTCTAAAACAGATTCCCATGTTTCACATTCTTCAATGTCTCTATAGATTCTGTTTTCGATAAATATTTTTTCTAGTGAGCTAAATAAGATTTTTTCTTGTAACTCACCTTCTTTAATTTTTAGTTCAGCCTCAAGAAGATTTACCGTATGATCTGTATCGTTTTTAAGAATTTCTTCTACACCCATGAAAACTGGCTTTTCGTCTACAATCACACATGAGTTTGGAGAAATAGAAACTTCACAATCAGTAAAAGCATATAATGCAGCAATAGTAACGTCAGGAGATTGACCATTCGCTAATTGAATTTCAATTTCGACATCCTTTGCAGTATTATCAATTACCTTCTTGATTTTGATTTTCCCTTGATCATTGGCTTTAATGATAGAGTCAATCAAACTAGAAGTAGTACACGTAAATGGAATCTCTTTGATCAATAAAGTTTTACTATCTGGAGATTCTAATCTTGCTCTTAAGCGTACTTTACCACCTTTTAAGCCATTATTATAATTAGAACAATCTGCTAAACCGCCCGTTGGGAAGTCAGGAACAAGATGTACTTTTTTACCTTTCAATAAATCAATAGAACCTTTAATTAGTTCTTTGACATTGTGAGGCATAATCTTCGTCGCTAAACCAACGGCGATACCTTCTACACCTTGTGCTAATAATAATGGAAACTTAACAGGTAAGTTGATAGGCTCTTTTTTACGCCCATCATAAGATAGTTGCCAATCTGTTACTTTAGGATTGAAAACTACTTCTAAAGCAAACTTAGAAAGTCTTGCTTCAATATATCTCGGAGCTGCAGCACTATCTCCTGTACGGATGTCACCCCAGTTACCTTGTGTTTCAATCAGTAACTCTTTTTGCCCTAAATGAACAATTGCGTCACCAATTGATGCATCACCGTGAGGGTGATACTGCATAGTTGAACCGATGATGTTGGCTACTTTATTAAATCTACCATCGTCTAATTCCTTCATAGCATGAAGAATTCTACGTTGTACAGGTTTTAGTCCATCATAAATGCTTGGTACCGCTCTTTCTAAGATTACATAAGATGCATAATCTAAGAACCAGTTTTGGTACATACCATCGATGTGAACAATTTTATCTCCGTTATTATGGTCTGAATTATTTGTTGAATGCTCGTTTTCCACGTTCCTTTTCTAAAAATAAATGCCGTCAAAAAAATTGCGATTATCACAAAAATATAGAAATGTAGACAGCATGCAAATGAAAAATTAATAAAGGTGACATTTCTACACGTATTTTCATGAAATGTGTAAAAAAACAACATTTATTGTATTGAATACAGTTTGTTATAGATGTGATTATATCAAATGCTCAAATATGTTTCAATTTATGTCTTCGAAATTGATTTTGTTGAAAAATAAATCAATCTATTGATGTGTATAGTATTGAGAATACGCCCTTTAATAAATGTGATTATGGTTTAAAAAGTGTTTATGTGAAAAAAAAGGGAGTCTTTATTTAGATTTAATCTAATTAATGACATATATTGCAGTGTTAAGTAGAATTAGTCTAAATAAAATAGATCAAACATGAGACAACAAGATCCTATATTTTTATCCACTACAAGTAGAGATTTACTTGATATGCTTTCTTTAGGAAATGAGGAAATGGGAGCTGATGTGACTTGTAAGAAAAAAGACTGTTGTAAAAAGTATAAGAAAAAAGGGAAGCATTGTAAGAAATGTCCTAAAATTTAATAGTTCAATCTATTTTTACCTTTTATAGGACTTTCAATTCCCAAAGTTTCATTAACTTTGCGCTAAATAGAATTTCGTAGAATTAATGAAAATGCTTACACAAGAGCTTAAAGATAGAGCAGATCAGTTGGGTTATATCGATGTAATGGAAAACAACCCAATCGATCTTAAAGCTGAAATTACACGTTTAAAAGAAGAAAAAAACGCTGTATTTTTAGCCCATTATTACCAAGATGCTGAGATTCAAGACTTAGCAGATTTTGTTGGAGACAGTTTAGCACTAGCACAAAAAGCGGCAGAAACAGAAGCTGATATAATTTTATTTGCAGGAGTTCATTTTATGGCAGAAACTGCAAAGATTATCAATCCTAACAAAAAGGTAATTCTTCCAGACTTTAAAGCAGGTTGTTCATTAGCGGAAGCCGCTCCAGCAAAGGAGTTTGGAGATTTCGTAAAAGCACACCCTGATCATACCGTAGTTACTTATATCAATTCATCTGCCGAAGTAAAGGCATATACTGATATTACTGTAACATCTACCAACGCACTTAAGATTATTAATAGTCTTCCTGAAGACGAGAAAATTATATTTGCTCCTGATAGAAATTTAGGTAAATATATCATGAAGGAAACAGGTCGTGATATGTTACTATGGGATGGAGCATGTGTAGTTCATGAAGCTTTTGCATTAGAAAAGATCTTGGATTTACACAAAGAATACCCTCATGCAAAAATCATTGCTCATCCAGAATCTGAAATGCCTTTATTAAAGGTAGCTTCATTTGTTGGTTCAACGGCAGCTTTATTAAAGTATGTACAAGAAGATGATTCGGATGCATATATTGTAGCAACAGAAGCAGGTATTCTTCACAAAATGAGAGAAGCTGTTCCTCATAAAAACCTTATTCCAGCACCTTCAAAAGAAGATAACACTTGTGCATGTTCTGAGTGTCATTTTATGAAGATGAATACATTGGAAAAAGTTTATAACTGTTTACAGTATGAATATCCAGAAGTAGATGTTCCAGAAGATATTCGATTAAAAGCAATCGGTTCAATCGAAAAAATGTTTGAACTATCTTAATTATAGATTAAAGCTGTTTGTATTTAAGATATAAACAGCTTTATTTTTTTACACTTAACCATGATGAAAGTTGATTTTCTAATCGTGGGTTCTGGTATTGCAGGATTAAGTTACGCATTAAAATTATGCGAACACTTTCAAGATAAAAATCATCACCCTAGAATTTGTCTTATTACGAAAGATGATCCGTTTGAAAGTAATACTAGATATGCACAAGGAGGAATCGCAGCTGTAATTGATGCCGATGATTCCTACGAAAAACATATTAAAGATACCTTAGATGCTGGCTCTCATATTAATAATGAAGAGGTAGTTAAACTAGTGGTTGAAAATGGACCTGACCGTATTCGAGAGTTAATCGAATGGGGAACTCAGTTTGATAAATCTGAAGATGGTGACTATAAATTAGCCAAAGAAGGAGGTCACTCTGATCATAGAATCTTACATTTTAAGGATGTAACGGGTCAGGAAATTCAAAGAGCTTTATTGAATGCTGTAAAAAGCTATGATAATGTAGAGATTCTTTCTGATTATTATGCGGTCGACTTGATTACACAACATCATTTGGGTGAAGTAGTGACCAAATACCGTGAAGACACGCAGTGTTTTGGTGTTTATGCATTAAATAAAACATCAGGAGAAGTAGAAACAATATTATCGAAAGTTACTCTATTAGCTACTGGAGGAATTGGTCAAGTGTACAATACGACAACCAATCCAAGTGTTGCAACGGGCGATGGTATAGCGATGACCTATAGAGCAAAAGGCTTGGTAAATCACATGGAGTTTGTGCAATTTCATCCAACAGCTTTATACCAAAGAGGTAATGAAGGAAATGCTTTCTTAATTACTGAAGCAATGCGTGGAGCAGGGGCTATTCTTCGCAATAGTAAAGGAGAGGACTTTGTTAAAAGATATGACAAAAGAGGATCTTTAGCACCAAGGGACATTGTCGCAAGGGCTATTGATTCTGAAATGAAAAAAGAAGGTAAAGACCATGTTTGGCTTGATGCAACAGTGATTGATAAAGCAGAACTAAAAGATCATTTCCCTTCCATTTTTCAAAAGTGTCTAGAATCAGGCATTGATATCACTAAAGATTTAATTCCTGTCGCTCCAGCTTCTCATTATTTATGTGGAGGTATAGTAGTAAATACAAAGTCAGAGACAAGTATTCGAAATCTTCTTGCTTGTGGAGAGTGTACTTGTACAGGATTGCATGGAGCAAATAGATTGGCTTCCAATTCATTATTAGAAGCTGCTGTTTATGCTCATGAAGCCTATGTTACCGCATTAAAGTTGATTGATAAAACTTCATGGAAAGAAGGAATACCAGAATGGAATAAAGATGGGACAACTGTTCCTGAAGAAATGGTATTGATTTCTCAATCAAGAAGTGATTTACAAAGAGTAATGTCCAACTATGTTGGTATTGTAAGGTCAGACGAACGTTTAAAAAGAGCTTTTAAGCGTACGGGACTGATATATGATGAAACAGAAACACTATATAAGAAGACAGTAATAAGCCAACCTTTATGTGAATTAAGGAATATGATTACGATAACTTATCTAATTATAACAGGAGCAAAAGGTCGACATGAAAATATAGGACTTCATTATTCTATAGATTATGAATAATATGAAAAAGCTACTTTCGAAAGAAGGTAGCTTTTTTCATTTTAAGCCTAATTTTTTGCGTTTTGTTTAACGTTGGCATTTTTCGAAATTTCTTTCAAAAAAAAAATGAACTTTTTTTTTGTTGAACTATATTTAATTAAAACCTTGATTTTATTTCATTTTAAGTGATAATTTATTGTATTATTTTAAGATGTAAATATTTTTTGTTTAATTTTGCTGCTTATTGTTTAAACAAATAAACGTTACACAAAATTAAGTAAGTCGAATTTCAAAACCATAAATCTTTAAACAAGATGAAAACTTTAGATTTACTTAAACTAATTTTTGTGTTTTCTATGTTGTTCACATTTACATCATGTGAAGAAGATAACGAAAACGACCTTAACCAAGAGCAGACCATTGCTGGATTGGCTGCAAGCAATACAAATTTAACGGCATTAAACGCTGCAATTACAGCAGCTGGACTTGATGGAACGTTAGACAATCCCGAAGCAAATCTTACAGTATTTGCACCTAACAATGCTGCTTTTGCTGCACTTTTAGATGGAAGTTCTATAGATGATGTTCCTGTAGAAGATCTAGCTGCAATCTTATTAAATCATGTTGTAGAAGGTTCAGTGCTTTCAGGTGATTTAGAGGATGGCCAAGAAATACAAACACTTGGACAAGCAACATTTACAGTAAGTATCCAAGGATCAACAGTTATGATTGGAGATGCAACTGTTGTTGGAGCAGATGTAGAAGCTTCTAATGGTGTAGTACATATCATTGATGAAGTTTTAATGGTAGAAGAAGAGTTACCTACAATCGTAGAGTTAGCTCAAGCAACAGATGACCTATCAACATTAGTCTCAGCAGTAGTAAAAGCTGGCTTGGTAGAGACATTATCAGGAGGAGAGTATACAGTATTTGCACCAGTTAATTCAGCTTTCGAAGGTGTTGATTTAGATGCTTTATCAGCAGAAGAAGTATCAGCAATTTTATTAGACCATGTAGTAGAAGGTACAGTATTATCAACTGATTTAT